>JACRBC010000035.1 GCA_016213245.1 Candidatus Solibacter usitatus
CCGGCATGTTCTGGTCCGTCCGCGGGGCCAATGCCATCCTCGCCTTGCGCTGCTACCGCCTCAGCGGCCGCTTCGAGGATTATTGGGAATCCCGCTCACGCGCCGCCTGATCTTCCACTTCTATGTCGCGCACCCGCCCGGGCTATGCGGGCGGCCTGCGCAAGCGGAGCGCTCGCTTGGAAAGCACCGCGAACCCCGCGCGCAACTCCTCGCCGTGCCGGTCGAATGCTGCAGCGGCTGATTCTGCCTTCTCGCCGGGCGTTAGGCCGGCGAACCTGATCAGCAGGACACCCGAGTGGAGTTGACCCTGGCGGAATACGAGTTCGCCGGAATCCTTGTCTGCGGTGAGTAGGATCGAATCTGCCTGTCGACGTCTTCGTCCGCTACGATCTTCACCCCGCAACTCGCTCCACCGGATAGACGACATCCGCTCGCAGCGCCTCCGCGGCGAAAGCGATCGCGGCACGAATATCCTCAGCCGCCAACCGTTGGTGCTCGGACAGGATTTGGTCAACTGTCTCCCCGGCGGCGAGCTTCTCCAGAATCAACTCCACCGTGATCCGGATGCCGGACACGGTGGGTTTGCCCATCATGATCTTGGGGTCGGAAGTGATCAGGGCCTTTGACATGGAAGCCTCGCCTCATCCCCAGTCCACGCCATGGAACTAGGCCGGAAGAGGCGCCCTTCGAAAGGCAAAGGGCGACCGCGTGTCTTCGCCTCGATCCGCGCGGCCTGCGCCGTGCGGATGGTAGCTGTCATCTCCGCCCGCGGTGCGGCAAGTGCCGCTGGCATGGACAGGGAGTAGTCGCGATGCCGGTGGAGGCGGGGCAGCTCTTCAGCGAAAGGACGCGATCGCCCACTGATTGTGATCCACTCTTTCGATCGACCTCCTTGGGTTCAGGGTCACAACTGCTATAGAGATCGGATCGCGCGGGAGAAACTTTAGCCTGCTTGCGGAGCGGCGGCCTTCGCCCGGGCCAGGCAGCGGTAGCCGAGAGTGAAGTCCCGGCTGCGGTCCAGCGGATCGAAGACGGGGAGAAGCAGGGCCAGAGGGACAAAGCACAGCAGTGGGATGAGTTTGGCCGGGCCGGGGAAGAACTGCACCGTGTTGAGCAGCCGCCGCGAGAGCAGGCGGAAGAGGCCGCCGGCGGGCTCAACCTCAACGACAGTGAAGCCAGCTTCGTCCAGCAGGTAGCGCAGGCCGTGGCAGGTGTAGCGGAAGTAGTCGTGCGGCGCCTGGTGGACCTCCCACTGGTGCGGGGCGATCAGCAGCAGCGTGCCGCCGGGCTTGAGCACGCGGGCGATCTCGGCCAGCGCGCGGGCCGGCTGCCGGAGGTGCTCGAGGGTGACGATGTTGAGGGCGGCATCAAAGACGGCGCCGGCGAACGGCAGGGCGTTGAGGTCGGCCAGAGCATGCAGACGGGAGTAGTTCCAGCCGGCGTCGCCGACGGCGAGATCGACGCTGGTATAGCGGCAATGGGAAAAGTACGATGCATGCTGGCTTTCCCCCGCGCCGGCATCCAGCACCCGGGCGCCCGCCGGCAGGGACGCCGCCAGCGCGGAGACGGATTCCTGGATGAAAGCTTCAAACCAGTAGACGTAGCGCAGGAGCCGGGCGGGAAGCAGGCGGCGGGCGGTGGCGTAAGTCATCCGTTACTCTTTGGGCCGGGCCTCCAGCATGATGGTGCCGCCGGCGTGGCAGGCGGCTTCCAGCAGGGTGAAGGGGATCGAGGCCAAAACCAGCGCGAAGTAGGTGAAGTCCTTCCAGAGCTTGAGGCGAGGAGATTCCTCCAGGCCGCGGATGCGCCGCGCCATGGGGTCCAGTCCGGTGGCCAGCGTGGTCGCCAGGCCGGCCGGATTGTCGCGCAGCGAAAAGTGCTTGCGGCGGACGACTTCAAAACCGCAGTATTCCAGCAGGCCGGCCAGGTCGTCCTCCTTGAAGTCGATCAGGTGGCGGGGAATGTCGAGGCCGTTCCAGGCTTCGCCGAACAGCAGAAACTGCCAGCAGGCGGCGTTGGGCACTTGCACCACAAGCCGGCCTTTCGGGTGGAGCAGGTTGCGGGCGGCCTGGATGTAGACCGCAGGATCATAGAGATGCTCCAGAACGTGGAACATGGTGATGAGGCTGAAGCTGTGGGGGCGGAAGGGGGCGCGCGGAAGGGCGCCGCAGGCGGCCGGGACGCCGTTGGTGGACCAGGCGACCGAGGCGGCGTTGACGGAGAAGTCCAGGCCGATGGTGCGCTCCTGCGGCAGGTTGAGTTCACGCAGCAGAAGCCCGCCGCCGCAGCCGACGTCGAGCACCGGGCCGGCCAGGCCGGAGTCGCGCAGCGCGCGGCGGACGAATCGGACGTGATCGCGCAGGACGAAACGGCGCCAGCTTTCAGCCAGGCGGTCGGCGGTGTCGCCGCCGGGATCGTACCAGTAGTTGGGCGGATAGTAGTGCTGGATCTCGTCCGGAGTGGGACGGGGGTAGAGGCGGATGAGCCGGCACTGGCGGCACTCGACGACCAGGAAGACGCGCGAGGTGGTGGCGTAGAGCCGGTCGGTGCCATGGCAGAGCGTGCGCATGGCCGCGGCGCCGCAACCGGGGCAGGCGTCAGGCGTGGGTTCGGCGGCGTCCGGCCCGGATTGGCTCACGCTCGATGCCGGGGCCTGGCCAGGTTCTGCGTGAGCTGGCGCAGGGTGATGCGGTGGCTGAGGATGAGCTGGTGGACCTGGCGCGGCGAGAGTTTGCGCAGGCTGCTCAAGGCGCGCCGCTTGCGCAGCATCGAGGGGATCATCGAGAGAGCTTGGATGTCCCCCTTCAGCAGGGCGAGGGCGGCACAGAGCTTGCCGGCCGGCGTCGGATGCAGGCTGATCTCCCCCCGGTTGAGCAGGGCCGCCCACAGACCGGCGCAAAGCCTCGCGAGATAGTATGCGACGTTTCGCCAAAGAAGACTACCAGGAAACAGTTTAACCGCCAGCAGCACCCGGTTGCGCTCGATTAAGGTGATGCGCCGGGGATTGGCTTGGCCCAGGGTCGCCCCGCGGTGGTGGCGGACAACGGCTTCCGGCGAGTACAGGCAGCCCCAGCCGCAGATTCTGGCGCGCAAACCGAGCTCGGCGTCGTCGCCGTAAGCGAAGAACTCCTCGTCGAATCCGCCAATCGACGCGAGCATGGAGGCGCGGTACATGCAGGCGCAGCCGTCGGGCCACAGGACCTCCTCCACGCGGTCGTACTGGCCGTTGTCGATTTCGCCGCTCCCGCGGCCGCGGTTCTGCCCGTCGGGGTAGATGAGGTGGCCCGCCTTGTCGATCATGCGCGGCTCCTCGTGGACCAGGATCTTGGAAGCGGCCATGCCGATGGCCGGGCGGTCGAACATCCGCCGGAGATGGTGCAGCCACAGCGGGTTGGCTTCGGCGTCGTTGTTCAGCAGCGCCACGAATTCGCCCCGCGCCCCGGCGATGCCCTGGTTGTTTGCCGCGCAGAAGCCTCGGTTGCCGGGGTTGGCGATGAGCCGCACCGGGAAGGGAGCCCCGGCCGCGAAGCGGCGGACGGTTTCGATAGAGGCGTCGGTGGAACCGTTGTCCACCACAATCAACTCCATGGGCACGCCCTGCTCCCTGAGAAGGCTCGCCATGGCGGCCTGGAGCAGGGCCGCCCGGTTCCAGTTAACAATGATCACCGAGACCAGGCCGGGCTGGGCCGTGGGAGCGGCGGAATGATCGAAACCCAAGAGAGTCAACGTGTTGTATCATACCATCAGGTCCGCGAACCACCCATGTCCACGCTCGGCCAGAGGCTCAGGGAAGAGCGCGAAAAACGCGGCTTGACCATCGACGAATTAGCCGCCGAAACGCGCATCAACGCCCAGTATTTCCACGCACTGGAGTGCGACGACACCTCCGCGCTGCCGGGCGGCTTCTTCTATCGCAGCTTCGTCCGGCAATACGCCCGGCGGCTCGAACTGCCCGAGACGGCCTACCAGCCCGAACTGGAGCGCAGCCTGGAAGCCGAGGTGGCCGAGATGGACCGCCGGGAGACCGCCCTGCCGCAGCGCAACATCGGGCTGCCGCCGATTCCGACCGGGCGCGCGGACCCGGCGATGGAGACGCGGCGTTGGGTGGCGCGGCTGGCCGGTCTCGTCGTGGTGGTGGTGCTGTGCTCGGCCGCATACACGTTCTGGCAGCGCTGGCAGACCGAAACAGAACAGGAAGCAGCGCCGCAAAATACCGCCGCGCCGGCCACTGTACCGCCCCCGCGGCAGCAGCCCAAGCAGGAGTCCCAACTGCCTGCGGCCGTGACCGGACCCGCCCGCGAGCAAGCCCCCGCGCAAGCGCCGCCCGCCGCCCCGCAGGACCAGGCGGTTGGCGCAGTCAAGGTGATCGTCCGCGCCAAAGAGATGGCGTGGCTCGGTGTCTGGCGCGGCGACAAGCTGTTGTTCGGGGACCTGATGAGACCCGGCGAGACGCGAGGTTTCGGAGCGGAGGACCGGCTGCGCATGCGCTTGGGCAACGCCGGCGGCGTGGAAGTGGAGTGGAACGGCAACGTGATTCCACCGACCGGGCCGCGAGGGCAGATCAGGAACGTTGAGTTCCGGCCGGACGGCTACACGGTGGTCCTTCCACAGCCGAAGGATGCAGAGCCGCCGGCCCGGCAGTGACATGGTGCTGAGACAGGAGGAGCATCGATGACGCAAGTCCTGCTCGCGGCCGTGTTCAGCTTGGCTGCCGCGGCGCAGCAACCTCCGGTTCGCGTCCTGGTGGCCTACCATTCCGGCACGGGGAACACCGAAAAGCTGGCTCAGTCCGTCCGCGACGGCGCCTCAGCGGTGCAGGGCGTGGAAGTGACGCTGAGAAAAGTGTCGGACTTCAAGTACGACGAGATCACTGGCTACGACGGCGTGGTGCTGGGAACTCCCGTGCACTGGTCGGGAGTTTCAGTGGAGGCCAAGCGGTTCCTGGACGGTATTGGGGCCGCGTTGTGGAAGGCCAAGGCCACCGGGGACGGACGCACGGCGGGCGTATTCTGCACCGCCGGCCATCCTTCCATGGGCAAGGACACGGTGCGGCTGTCGGTGCTGTCGGCCTTCCTGACGATGCGGTTTGTGGTGGTGGGCGGCGTGGAGTCCGAAGGCTACGGCACGCTGGGACCGGAGGCGACCACGGGCTCGACCGATCCCGGCATCAGCGAGAAAGAATTGACTGAAGCGCGCCGTTTCGGCGAGCGGTTCGCCAGGACGACCCGGCAGTTGCGTCTATCGCGGTGAGCGCGGGCCAGGAGCCTGCCCGGGAACTCCGGCTAGTACCAGGGGACGCTGCGATAGAAGATGATCTCCACCGTGCCCGCGGTGTCGAACTTCGAGATCTTCCAGTTGGAGTCCTTGCCGCTGATCGCCTTGGGCTGGAAGTACTTGAGGTCGTAAGCACGGACCGCGGAAGCGGGGCCGGTGAAGCGCACGAGATTGGAACTCGCCGTGACCTCCCCGGTGAGTTGCAGCGGATCCACCTGGAAGCTCATGGAGAGCGTCCGGCCATCGGCGGTCGACCACGTGATGTTCTTGGTGAAGGCCCCGGAGGCGAAAGGGCCGGGCGCGGAACCGATGCTGAGCAGTGTGACCTCTCCCGCCGCGGTGATGGCCGTCTGCCACGCCCCGGAGGTCTGGGCCGTTACCGAGTATCGCAGTTGGTCCCAGGTGTTGAACTTCATGTTCCAGGTGTCGATGACGATGGCGCCGGAGACATGACCCTCGATGTCCGAGCATTTCATGGTGCGGCCGTTTTCGTCGGCACAGGTATGATTGCCGCGCAGGACCAGGGCGACGTAGCGGCCGATTTTGGGGATCAGGCCCGCCGCGTCGACGCCCACGGTGACGGGGATATCAGACGATACTTCTCCCACGCTGGTGGTGAAAATGGCGGCGGGGCGGACGAGAGTCAGCGCGGTCTTCCCCTCCTTAACGCCAGTGACGGTCAGGGTGAGGGGTTGCTCAACCGTGGCGATAGCCGTGTCGGCTACGAATACGGAAAAGCAGCCCTTGAGCCGGGTGAGCTCGGGCCAGTCGGCGGACGGGAGGGAATCGGAAGCGCCCATCACCTTCAGGGAGTCGCGCTTCTCCGCCGGGGCTAGGGTGAGCCCGGTTTCGGGAACACCGGCAATCACCAGCCGCGTGATCTGGTTGATGACGCGGTTCTCGGCCTCCACCGGCTCGGTGGCCTCGCCGATCCCGAGCTGGAGAAAGAACTTCGCCAGCCCCGGCTCGCACCCCGGCTGGAGCACGACGCTGGCGGCGGCACCCTTCACCGAGCTGGTGCGGCCCAGATAGGCGACGGTTGAATCCCCGTCGTTGACAAAGGCGGCACTGTCGCCAGGCTTCATGACTTGGGCGCTGAGATTCATGGGGAAGTAGAACTTCCCGCCCGCCTCCCGGGCGCCCAACTTGGCGATCGCCTTGGCGAGCGCCTCTTCGATCTGCAATTCTCCGATCACCACAAAGGGCAGTTTGGCGCTCACGACCCTGCCCTTGCCAAGGACAATTCTCTTGAGGGGAGGCCCGAAGGCGCGCGGCGGGGCCTCCTCGGCGGTCGCATAGACGAATTCCACGCCATCAGGGTACTTGTACAGCGCTTTGGGAAGGGGGTAGAGGAGCGGATTGAACCGGCGGAATTCGTCCCGCAAGGAGGCCATCAGCCCCCGGGCCGCGCGCTTCACCTCGGCATCGAAGGTGGCCTGGCTGGCGAACATGGACACCGCGTCGGCCATGGCATCGACGCCCGGGATCGGTTCGGTGATGATCTGGACCGCGCCGAGAGCCATCTGTGTGGCCTTGCCGAGCGCGATGCCGGAGACCCCGTTGGAGGTGACTTCCTCCACGAACTCCTTGGTGTTGATGCCCAATTCGACCGCCGAGGCGATCATTGCCGCCGCGTCGCCCACCAGAGGCACTTCGCCCACGAGTACCTCGCCGAGGTCCTTCAGAAACGTCTTCTCGTCGAAGTGGTCGGTCTTCAGCATGAGCTTCAGCATCTGGTTGGCTTGTCGCGGAGTCAGCGCGGCCGGCCGCGGCGCTGGGTACGCCGCGCGGCCGATGGCCGCCGCCGGCGTCTGGGCGGCATCACGCTCCCCGTCCAGCAGCATCTGGTCGATCAGGGAGTCCGGGTTGAGCCGGACGATTTTCCATTGGCCATCGCGCAGCACCAGCACGGCGGTGATGCCGTTGGAGTCGGCAGTGGAGTATCCTCCGGGCCCGTCGAGTGTGAAAGAGACCTCCGCACGGACCAGCGCGACGTTGCCCTGCTCGCTGTAACAGACACCGTGCTCGACGAAAACGAAATTCGACAGGGAGACGTTCTCGCGCAGCGCGCCGAACACCTGCCGGGCAACAGCGACGTTCTTCTCGGGAAACAGGTCCAGTGCGGCGTAGGAGAACAGGGCATCGAGGTCGCCGCGAGCCTGGGCCTCCAGAGCCTGCTGGAGCACCAACTCGGGTGAGGGCGGGGCGTCCTGCGCGGCCAGAACGAAAGACACAACGAGAGACAACGCGAAAGCACGCACGGCAATAGGCTCCGATTGACGATGCCGACGTGGATCAGGCTATCGGATCTGAACAACGGAAACAAGTGGCAGGAATACGAGGGCGGGAAGAGGCTAGCGCGTCCGCTCGCGGGCCGCCGCGGCCGCCTTCATCACCGATTTCTGGCGGTCCTTCTCCAGCCGGATCAGCTCCATCCGGCGGCGCTCCTTGATGCTCTCGTCGATGCGCCGCCAGAACTTCAGGACGTACTCGACGGCCGAGGCGAGCGCGAAGACCATGGCGCCCCACAGGGCCAGCCAGGCGAAGGGGGCGACTCCGGGCAACTCCTCAGTGACCAGAAGGAGGGCGATGGCGATGACCTGCGTGACCATCTTGGTCTTGCCCAGCTCGCTCGCCTGGATGGTGTAGCCCTCGCTGGCGGCGATGCTGCGCAGCCCCGATACCGCAAACTCGCGGCCGATGATGAGGACGGCCATCCAGCCGGGAACCCTGTGGACCTGGACCAGGGCGATCAAGGCGGCCGAGATCAGCAGTTTGTCCGCGATCGGGTCCAGCAGCATGCCGAGCGTGGTGATCTGGTTCCAGCGCCGGGCCAGGTAGCCGTCGATCAGATCGGTGAAGGCGGCGGCCAGGAAGATCAGCAGCGCGACCGTCTCGTTGCTCAGAACGAGTCCCAGCAGGTGAAACGATGCATCCTCCTGGACCAGTGCCGCAACGAGCAGCGGCACGAAGAAGATCCGCAGCAGCGTCAGCGCGTTCGGGACATTCATCGGCTCCTCTCCAAGATAGACCAAACCGGGGAGAAGATAAACAAAGCGGTCAGGTAAGGCTTGGAAGAAGAGGCCGCCAAGCGCGCGCCTGTGGAAATCGGATGCGCGCAGATCACTCATTCTGATGGCTTTCACAAGCGGCGCACGGCTTATCCACACTGATTTCCACAGGCCGGCGAATCGGGCTTCCCCTCAGGCCGGGCGGCGATAGGAAAAGAGACGGCGAAGCAACGAGGCCGGCACTTCGGCCTCAATGTCGCAGCCCTCGGCGGTGAACTGCTCGCGGGTGACGCGGGCGTATTCATGCAGCAAATTCACGGTGGCCAGGTCGGTATGCGGAATGTGGAACGAGGCGGCTTCGACCGGGTCGGCCGGCAATGTGCGATCGATCAGCGCAAGCAGTTCATCGAGCCCTTGGCCGGTGCGGGCCGAGACGCAGACCGCCGGTGCGCCTGCGGCTTCGCCGGAAAGGCGCCGGGCCAGGGCGCCGGAATCGTCCGGCGCGCCGGCCAACAGATCGGCCTTGTTCAGGATGATGATCTGCGGCGTGGCGTCGGCGCCGATTTCACTACAGACCTGGCGCACCTGGGCGGCGTGCGCGGCGGCGGACGGCGAAGAGGCGTCGACGACGTGCAGCAGGAGCGAGGCCTCGGACACCTCTTCGAGCGTGGCGCGGAAAGCCTGGACGAGCGTGGTGGGAAGGCTCCGGATAAAGCCGACCGTGTCGGAGAGCAGCACGCGGCGGCGGGAGGGAAGCTGGAGCTGCCGCACGGTGGGGTCCAGCGTGGCGAACATCCGGGCGTCGGCGAGCACATCGGCGCCCGCAAGGCGGTTGAACAGTGTCGACTTGCCGGCGTTGGTGTAGCCGACCAGCGCCAGTGTCACCAGCGGCACGGCCTGGCGGAGGCGGCGCTGGACGCCGCGCGAGCCGCGGACCGCGGCCAGGTCGTCCTGAATACGCTTGATGCGCTGGTGGATGCGCCGTCGATCGGTTTCCAGTTTGGTTTCGCCCGGGCCCCGCGTGCCGATGCCGCCGCCCAGCCGACTCATCGCCGCCCCTCGCCCGGTCAGGCGGGGGAGCAGGTAGTTGAGCTGGGCCAGTTCCACCTGAAGCTGGCCCTCGCGGGTGTGGGCGCGGCGGGCGAAGATGTCCAGGATGAGCTGAGTGCGATCGACGACTTTGCAGTCCAGGGCCTTTTCGAGATTGCGCTGCTGGGTGCCGCCGAGTTCGTGGTCCACCAGCGCCACGTCGATCTCCATGGCCTTGACCACGGACTTCAGTTCCTCGATCTTGCCGGAGCCGATCAGGGTCGCCTTGTCGAAGGCGGGGCGGGACTGCAAGGTCTGATCGGCGACCACCGCGCCGGCGCTTTCGGCCAGTGCGCGCAACTCGCCGAGCGATTCCTCGGCGTCGGGGGCGACCGGGTCCTGGCGCCGCCCGGTGATGGCAACCGCGATGAGAATGGCCCGTTCGGGCGCGGAGTCAGCCAACGGGGAAACTAGACCTCTACCTCTTCAGTGGGCGGCGCGCCGGGAGGCCCTCCCGGCGCGGACGTGGGATGTGGCGCCCCCATATACGCCGGCCGCGAGACAACCACCGTGGAGATGGCGTGCTTGAAGATGAGCTGCTCCTGATTGTTGGTTTCCAGAATGACCGAATACTTGTCAAAGCTCTTGATCCGGCCTGAAAGCTTCACTCCGCTCATCAGGTAGATGGTGAGAAACGTCTTCTCCTTGCGGGCGTTGTTGAGGAACGCCTCCTGGATATTCTGAGCCTGCTTGTCCATGGCAGGCCGCTTCGGACCCAATGGGGCTTTTCTTAGTTCTTCCATTGTGTTCTGCCCCTCCTCTCCAGCAATGTCCACGACGTGACCACCCGAGGCAAAGCCGGCAAGCTGATCCCGCCGGCCTCGGCAAGGGCCGGCGACGCACAGGGAGAGTGCATCTCCCCGGCAATCGCAAGCTGCCCCTGAGTGTAATCCCGAATGGCGGGGCGGGGCAAGTGCCTTACCCGGAAGGGCTTCCCCCCGGAGCGGTGGCCAGACCCGGCGGTGCGGTACATTCTTCAGTGGGATGACGCGAGCGGAAGACTCCAGTGGGATGACGCAGGCGGAACACTCCAGCGGAATGATGCGGGCGGAAGAACTCGGCAAGCGCGCCTCGCTGGTGAGCATGGCTGTCAGCGGCTCGCTGGCCGTGGCCAAGCTGATCATCGGCTGGATGGCGGGTTCCACCTCCGTGATCGCCGATGGGGTGGAAAGCGCCGGCGATGTCGCCGCATCAGGCTTCATCTATCTGGGCCTGCGCGTGGCTTCCCGGCCGCCGGACGAGAATCACCCCTATGGACACGGCCGGGTTGAGACGCTGACCGGTCTCGGGGTGGGCATGGGGCTGTCGATGGTCGGCTGCCTGATCACATGGCGGTCCATGGCCAACATCGGCGCGCTGCACTCCCCGCCGGCCTCCTACGCCGTCTGGCCGTTGATCGCGTCGGTGATTCTGAAGAGCGTCCTGTCGGCGTATAAGTTCAAGGCGGGCCGGAGGATCCGGAGCTCGGCGCTGGTCGCCGACGCCTGGAACGATACCGTGGATATCCTGTCCGGCCTGGTGGCTCTGGCGGCCGTCGGGCTGACTCTGTACGACCCGGGGCGCTTCCTCGCCGCCGACCACTACGGCGGCGCCGCCGTCGGCCTCATCGTCATCGTGCTCGGCTTCCAGGTGGTGCGAGAGACGACGCTCACCCTCATGGACACCATGCCGGATGATGAGACCATGGCGGCCATCCGCGAAACGGCCCGAGGGGTGCCGGGCGCGCTGGATGTGGAAAAATGCTTCGCCCGCAAGACGGGACTTCGCTACCACGTGGACCTGCATCTGGAAGTCGACCCGGATCTCCCCGTCCGGCTGGGGCACTCTATCGCCGAGGAGGTGCGCAACCGCATCAAGGCCGAACTGCCGTGGGTGGCCGACGTGCTGGTGCACGTGGAGCCCCACGGAGGGAGCCAGTGGCATGGAAAACCCTGAGATCGCCAGACTGCTGAGCGAGACCGCCGACCTGATGGAGATCGCCGGCCAGGACGCCTTCCGCATCAGGAGCTACCGCAACGCCGCGGGCGTCATCGACGGCTACCCGGAAAAAGTGGCGGAGATCCTCCGGGACCCGGCCCGCGACGTCACCTCTATCCCCGGAATCGGCAAGGGGCTCGCCGGCGCGCTGCGGGAACTGGTGGAACGGGGATCGTTCGCCCGGCGCGACGAGATGCTGGAGAAGTACCCGCCCACCGCGCTGGAGATGCTCCGCATTCAGGGACTGGGACCAAAGACCGTGCGCACGCTGTGGGAACACTTCCGGGTGAGCACGCTCGAAGACCTGGAGCGGCTATGCAAGGAGCAGAAGCTGCGCGATCTGCCTCGCATGGGCGCCAAACTCGAGGAGAAGATCCTCCAGGGGATCAGCCAGTACCGGCGAAGCGCCGGGCGGTTCCTGCTGAACTACGCCTCGGCGGCGGCCTCGGAGTTGAGCGAGTACCTCGCCCAGGATGCGGGCGTGGAGCAGGTAACCGTCGCTGGCAGCCTGCGGCGCGGGAAGGAGACCGTCGGGGATCTGGACCTGGTAATCACCGGCGAGCGCGCGGCTCAGGCGCTGGACCGGTTTGTGAAGCACGCCCGCGTCCACGACGTCATGGGGCACGGTTCGACCAGGGCCAGCGCGCGCTTCGGCATGGAGGGATTGCAGGTGGACGTGCGGGCTGTGCCGCGCCAAAGTTACGGCGCCGCCTTGCAGTACTTCACCGGCAGCAAGGACCATAACGTCGCCCTGCGCCAGCGCGCCTTGCGGCTCGGCCTCACGCTGAACGAGTACGGGCTGTTCCGCCTGACCGATGAGGCGCGCGTGGCGGGCGAGTCCGAAGAGCAGGTCTACGCGGCGCTCGGCTTGCCCTGGATTCCTCCGGAAATGCGCGAAAACCAGGGCGAGATCGAGGCCGCCGAGCGCGGCGAACTGCCCAAGTTGATCGCGCCCGGCGACATCCAGGGCGACCTGCACATGCACACGCGCGAGAGCGACGGGCGCGCCACGCTGGAGGAGATGGCCGAGGCCGCGCGCGCCCTCGGCCACGCCTATATCGCCATCACGGACCATTCCAAGGCGCTGGCCATGGCCAACGGGCTCGACGAGCGGCGGGCGGTCGCCTTTGCCGCGCGTGTGCGGGAGTTCAACCGGGAAGACCGCGGCATCCGCGTGTTTTCCGGGCTGGAATGCGATATCCTCCGCGACGGCCGCATGGACTTGAGCCACGACGCCCTCGCCGAATTGGACTTCGTCGTCGCCAGCGTCCACGGCTACATGAACCTGGAAGAGCGCGAGATGACCGGGCGCCTGCTGCGGGCGATGGAGTGCCGGGCGGTGAAGGCGCTCGGCCACCCCACCGGCCGTGTCCTGCTCCACCGCGAGGCCTACGCCTACGACTTTGACGCCGTCGCCCGCAAAGCCGCCGCTGAAAACGTCTGGCTGGAGATCAATGCCAGCCCGGAGCGCCTCGACCTCAGCGCCGCGCTGCTCAGGCGCGCCAAGGCGCTGGGCTGCCGCTTCACCATATCCACCGACGCGCACCACCCCAAACATCTGGCCAACATGCGCTTCGGGGTCACCATGGCGCGGCGCGGCTGGCTGGAAAAAGCGGACGTAATGAACACGCGCGGCGCCTCGGAGTTCGCCGCCTCGATCAGGAAGTGGATCAGAGAGTAAACCATGACCATGAAGCTCGTTTCAAGCAAGGAGATCTTGAAGACCCCGATCTTCCGCGTCACCATGGACCACGCGCTGGACCCGGAGGGATTCGAGATCCACCGCGCCATCGTCCAGCACGACGGCTCCGCGGTGATGATGCCGGTGGACGGACGGGGGCGCGTTCTGCTCGTCCGCCAGTACAGGCTGCCGGCCCGCCGTTACCTGTGGGAGTTGCCCGCCGGCAGGCTGGACCCCGGCGAGACCCCGCTCAAGGCGGCGCGCCGCGAGCTGCTGGAGGAGACCGGCTACCGCGCGAAGAAGTGGTGGAAACTGGCGTCGTTCTACCCCAGTCCCGGCTTCGTCGCCGAGAAGATGACCATCTTCGTGGCCGGGGACCTCACCGCGGGCCAGGCCCAACCGATGGAGGACGAACGCATCGAGTGCGGCTGGTTCACGCTCCCTCGGATGGAGGCGCTGATCGCGAAGGGGGAGATTCAGGACGCCAAGACGATCATCGGCTACGCGCTGTGGAGGCTGCGAAAGCGAGCAAAGCCCGCAAAGCCTGGCCGCGGTGGCTGACCGTGAGCTTGCTGTTGTCGTCGAGCTCGCCGAAGGTTGCGCCGCAGGGCGGATAGTAGAAGTGGGGGTCGTAGCCGAAGCCCCCTTCGCCGCGGGGATCATCCACGATGAGCCCCTCCACCGCCCCGTGGAACGTGCCCAGCAGCACGCCCTGCCGGGCCAGCGCGATGACGCAGGAAAAACGCGCCGCGCGCTCTTCCCTGCCCCGCAGATTATCGATCAGCAGCCGGTTGTTCGCCTGGTCGGTGCCTTCCGCGCTGTAGCGCGCCGAGCGCACGCCGGGCGCGCCTTCGAGCGCGTCCACCACCAGTCCGGAGTCGTCGGCGAAGACAGGCGCCTCCGATAGGACGCTGTAGTAAAGCGCCTTCTTCACCGCGTTGGCCTCGAAACTGCCGCCATCCTCGATGCACGGCTCGAGGGAGTTCAGATTGTCCAGCGGCTGGATGTCGATCTCCGGAAAGCCGGATTGAGTGGCGGCGAGGCGGAACTCGCGAATCTTGCCGGCGTTGGTGGAGGCGCAGCGCAGAATCATTTGCCGTCGATGGCCGCCCGCTGCAGCACGAACAATTCGGCGATCCCCTGGCGGGCGGAGGCGATCATCTCGAGCAGCCGCTCGTCGTTGAAGCTGAGCTTCTCGGCGGTGGCCTGGAGTTCGACAAACTCGCCGGCGCCGGTCATGACGACGTTCATGTCCACGTCGGCGCGGGAGTCTTCCTCGTAGCACAGGTCAAGCAGAGTCTCGCCCCGCAGCAGCCCGGCGCTCACCGCGGCCACTGAGTCGCGCAGCGGGTTCTTCTTGATGGCGCCGAAGCCCATCAGCTTCTTCACCGCCAGCGCCAGAGCCACGTAGCCCCCGGTGATGGAGGCCGTGCGCGTGCCGCCATCGGCCTGGATCACGTCGCAATCCACCAGGATGGTGCGCTCGCCCAGCGCTTCCATGTCGACCACCGCCCGCAGCGAGCGTCCGATGAGGCGCTGGATCTCGTGCGTGCGGCCCGAGGGCTTGCCCTTGTTCACCTCGCGGGCGGAACGCTGCGCGGTGGCCCGCGGCAGCATGGCGTATTCGGCGCTCACCCAGCCCCGGCCGGAGTTGCGCATGAAGCTGGGCACCGTGTCCTCGACGCTGGCCGCGCACAGCACGCGCGTATGGCCCACCTCGATCAGCGCCGAACCCTCGGCGGTCATCAGGTAGTCGGTCTGGATGCGGACGGGGCGGAGTTGGTTCGGGAGCCGGTTGTCGGGACGCATAGGAATCCGTGCGGGGCTAAGATCTGGCCAGCGAGTAATAGAGCACGATGCCGATGATCACGATGCCGGCGGCGATCAGAATCAGGCAGCCCACAGCGCCGGGGTTCTGCGGTCCAGAACGGGGCTTCCTGCCGCCGGCGGGCTTGATCTTAGCCATACGCCCTCAATGGTATCAGAGCGGGCGAGCAGCCCCGCGTTGGCTCGTGGACAGTTGGCTCGTGGACACAGCGTAAAGCCGGGCGTTAGACTGTGTGTTCAATCCGCCATCACGGAGGAACGCCAGCTTGAGCAGCAGGACCCGGGTCCGCACCACATCCACGGCGCACAACAGAATCTCGCCTGAAACCTCGTGGACCACCAGGCGGCTGACGGCCATCCTCATCAGCATCTGGTTCGGAGGCATTCTGGTGGTGGCGCTGGCCGCGCCGGCAGCCTTCAAGTCGGTGGATTCGGTGCTGGCATCGCCGCCCGCCGTCACGGCCAAGGCTTTGAAGCAGTTGGGGCCCACCGCGGTGAGGGAGATCCTCCACTACCAGGTGGGCGAGGCCAACCGCCTGATGTTTGAGACCTGGGGAATCGCTCAACTGCTGCTGGGCGTCTCCATCTTTCTGCTGCTGCTCTTCTTGAGCACCGCCGGCAGGCCGGCGCTCGGGCTGGCGCTGGCCATGATGCTCATGGCGGCGTTGATGAACTTCGTCCTCATCCCCCGCATCTCCGAGATCGGACGCGACATGCGCGCCAGCCTGCAGGCCCGGCCCGGTGAGACCATGCAGAAGTTCGGCCTGCTGCACCTCGGCTTCACTGCCTTTGAACTGGCCGTGGTGCTGCTAGGAACGATTCTTCTTGTTCTGCTTCTTCGCAACCGGTCGGGCTTCAGCGGGCTGCGCCGCGCCGGCGGGAGCAGGGGTGGGAGCGGGAGCGGCGAAGTCTGACAGCAGCTCGACGTGATCGATCACGCCGATGACCGCCGCGTCGATCGGCGCCTGCTTGTGGCCCACGGCCGTGAAGGCCGCAAATCCATCCTGCACCAGCAGCACGCGGTCGCCGATGCCGGCCTGCACGCTGTCCAGCGCCACCACCGGATTGCCGCGATCGGTGCCGTCCAGATCCAGCGGCTGCACCAGCAGGATCTTCCTGCCCTCGTGCGTGAGATGCTTCTGCGTGGCCGTGATGTCGCCCACCACGCGCGCGATCTGCATGGCCTAGCGCTCCCCCGCGGGGCGCTTGCCCAGGTTGATCTCGTCGATGATTCCCACGATGGTGGCGTCGGAAGCCACCTCCTCGGGCGTGAATGGAAACGACGCCTCTTTGCCTCGCACCCAGTAGATCAGCTCCCCCGCGCCCGCTCCCGTGGAATCCGTGCAGATCAGGCACTTGCCAGCCGGCGTCAGGTCCGCCTTCACCGGCTGCACGATCAACAACCGCTGCCCCGTGAGTCCCGGGTTTTTCACGCTCGCCCAGACCTTGCCGATGATGCGGCCCAATTGCACGGCTCAGTCACCTCCGCTCATCGAGGTCGATGCCGTCCACGATTCCCACGATGACGCAGTCCACCGGCTTGTCCTTGCACCCCTCGGCCATGCGGGCGCTGCTGCCCGCCACCGTGATCACAATCTCGCGAAAGCCCGCGCTCACCGTGTCCACGGCCACCAGGTAGCCGGCCTCGTCCTGGCCATCGGGAGTCACCGGCTTCACGATCAGCAGCTTCGAGCCCTCCAGGCGAGGGTCTTTCCTTGTGGCGACGATCGTGCCTACCACGCGGCCGAGAGTCATGTCTGTGGGCCTTCCGCGCGCCTTACTTGGACGACTTGCCGATCGGCAGGACGTCTTCCAGGCTCTGGTGCGGCCGCGGAATCACGTGCACCGCCACCAGTTCGCCCACACGGCGCGCGGCGGCGGCGCCGGCGTCAGTAGCGGCCCGCACGGCGGCCACGTCCCCGCGCACCATCGCGGTCACATAGCCCGATCCGATCTTCTCCCAGCCCACCAGTGTCACCTTGGCGGCCTTCACCATCGCGTCGGCGGCTTCGATCATCGAAACCAGGCCACGGCATTCCACCATTCCGAGTGCTTCACCCATCGAGTGTTCCTCTCTCCTGAATCATTTCCCGGCGTCCGGACCGCTTCTTCAAGCCAGCCCGCGCGCCCTCAGAGCCTGTTCCACGAGCGAGATGAGCTCCTCGCGCGTCACTTCAATCCTGTCACCGCCGGAGCGCCCTGCCCCGCGGCTCACATCCTCCGCCGACACCGGACAGCCCGGCTCCACGCCCGCCCTGGCCTTCACGCCATAGCGGGTTCTCGAATCATACAACTTGTCCACCTCGGCGCGCGGCAGCACCGTGGGCCCGCCCAGCATCTCGGCCACGAAGGCGATGCGCGCGTAGTGCTCCACCGTCTCCATGCGGAAGAACGCCGTGAAGACGTCCGGGCCGTAACACACAGCCCCGTGGTTGGCCATCAGAATCGCGTCGTACTTCGGGATGTACGGCACCATGCCGTCGGTCAGAGCCGTCGTCCCGGGAAGACCGTACTCGGCCAGCGGCACGCAGCCCAGACCGATGATCACCTCCGGCAGCAGCGCCTGGTTCAGCGGCCGCCCGGCCGTGGCGTATCCCGTAGAGGTCGGCGGATGGGCGTGCACCACGCTCAGCACGTCGGGCCGCATGTTCATGATCAGCAGGTGCATGGCGATCTCGCTGGTGCGCTCCTTGCGCCCCTCCAGCTTGTTGCCCTGCATGTCGCAGATGATCAGATCGTCGGCCGTGATCAGCCCTTTGCTGGTCTGTGTGGGAGTGCACAGAATCCTGTCCCGGTCCATGCGCACGCTCACATTGCCGTCGTTGGCCGCCACCCATCCCTTCTGGTAGATCAGGTGGCAGACACGGACAATGTCATCCCGCAACTCGCGTTCGGTTTTCGACATCTTGAAAGACAAATTGTACCAAAGCGGACAGGCTCCGGACTCGCCTGATACACTGGGCCACTGAAGGAGATCTCACCACATGCGAAAAGTTCTTTCCGCACTGGCGTCGATGGCCCTCCTGGCCGGCGCATTCACGATCAGCGCCCAGCGCCCCCGGCAGAGCCCGCACGAAACCGTCTCTTCCATGGTCGGCGGCAAGCGCATCACCATCGTCTATGGCCGCCCGTTTGCGAAAGGCCGCGATGTCTGGGCCGCCCCCATCGCCCCCGCCGGCAAGGTGTGGCGGGTGGGCGCCGACGAGGCCACGCTGCTCGCCCTCCAGGGCGACATCATGCTGGGATCCTTGCATGTTCCCGCCGGGGCCTACACGCTGTTCGTCATCACCGGCGAGACCGAGTGGACCCTCGTCGTCAATAAGATGGTGGGCCAGTGGGGCATGACCTACGACGAAAAAATGGACTTGGGCCGCGTCAAGATGGCCGTCGCCAAGGCGGCCACGCCGGTCGAGCAGTTGACCATCGGCATCTCCGGCGTCGAAGGCAACAAGGCCACCCTCAAAATCGCCTGGTCCGACCGCGAAGCGTCGGTCCCGGTCATGATGCACTAGCAACCAGAGCCGCGAGCGCCAGCGAGCGCGCTCAGCGGCAAAGCCGCGAGCGGTAGCGAGCGGGTCAGTGGTAGCGGTAGCGGTAAAGCCGCGAGCGGTAGCGAGCGCGCTCAGCGGTAGCGGTAAAGCCGCGAGCGGTAGCGAGCGGGTCAGCGGCAGCGGTAAAGCCGCGAGCGGTAGCGAGCGGGTCAGCGGTAGCGGTAAAGCCGCGAGCGGTAGCGAGCGGGTCAGCGGTAGCGGTAAAGCCGCGAGCGGTAGCGAGCGGGTCAGCGGCAGCGGTAAAGCCGCGAGCGGTAGCGAGCGCGCTCAGCGGCAGCGGTAAAGCCGCGAGCGGTAGCGAGCGCGCTCAGCGGTAGCGAGCGCGCTCAGCGCCTCGACCTCAGTCCCTCACGGCAGCTCAAAGCTGATGAAGCGCAGCTTCCCCGCTCGCTCCACCTGTACCGCCACCCCTTCGCCCGGCTTCATCTTCCTGATCAGAGCCCGCATCTCCGCCACCGACCTGACCGGCGCGCGGTTGACCGCGTAGATCACGTCGCCCGCCTTGAAACTGTCCTCCAGCAGCGGGCCGTCGGCGTGGCGCGCGGCCACCAGCACGCCGCCCTTGTCGCGCCTCGCCGGGCCGAACTGCGCCCTCAGTGGGCCGCTGAAATCCACGGCGAAGGCGCCGAACTCCGGAATGAGATTCTCCTCGCGGCTGGCCAGTTCGGCGAAGGTGGACGCCTCGTCGTGCCGTTCGGTGACCTTCACCGCAACCTGCAACTTCGACTGCCCGCGCAGAACGCCGAGCGTAATGGTCTCGCCGATCGCCGGGCGATAGACGTTGACGTTGAACTGCCGGGCGTTCTCCATCGGCTTTCCGTTGAGCGTCAGTACGACATCTCCTACCAGCAGGCCGACCTTCTCGCCTTCGCCTCCCGGCTCCACGTCGCCGATCACCACGCCCCACTCCTGCCGCAGCCGCCAGCCCGAGGCCAGCGCCGGCGTGATGGTCTGCGCCACCACGCCGATTTCTCCGCGCACCACCCGTCCGGAGCGGCGCAGGTGCTCCACCACGTTCGACACAATGTTCGACGGCACCGCGAAGCCGATCCCCTCGCTGCCGCCCGATTGCGTCAGGATCAGCGTGTTGATCCCCACCACGTTGCCGGAGGTGTCCACCAGCGGGCCGCCGCTGTTGCCCGGGTTGATCGGCGCGTCGGTCTGGATGTACACCATCGGGTCGTCCGGCTTGAGCTGCCGCGCCGGAGCGCTCACCACCCCCATCGTCATCGAGTTGTCGAGCCCCATCGGACTGCCGAAAGCGAGCACGATCTGCCCCTGCTCCACTTCATCGGAGTCGGCCAGCTTCAGCGCCGGCAGATCCCTTTCGCTCACCTTCAGCAGCGCCACGTCGGTCTCCAGATCCAGCCCCACCAGCTCGGCCCGGACTATCCGGCCCGCGGCTGCCCGCCGCTGCCCCACAGCGGCCTCCGCCGCTCCCGGCAATGTGACCTGTACCCTCTGGGCGCCGATGACGACGTGCGCATTCGTGACGATGTAGCCGGCCGCATCGATTACCACGCCTGAGCCCGAGCTCTGCTGCCGCGCCGCCACGCCCGGCTCTTCGCCCTCTTCCGGCTCCAGTTGCCGGTAGCCCACCGCCATCACCTTCACCACCGACGCGTGCACTTTGCGGCTCAATTGCTGGAAGCTGCCGCTCAACGCGGCCAGTTGCCCGGCGGGCGCCGCCGGGCGCTCCTGTGCCGCCGTCGCGGCCGCCAGCAGCAGCACCATGATTCTTATGTTCAAGTGGGTTCCCCGATTTGTCCTATTCTATCCGGTAGGACTCTCACAAAGCAGGAGGCAGATCCACCATGCAACGCCGCGCATTTCTTCAGTCCGCCGCCATGGCCGCCGCCACCCGGCTCCGGCTCCTCGCCGACACCCCCATGCCCACGGCCACTCTCGGCAAATCGGGATTGAAAGTCTCCCGCTACGTCGTCGGCGGCTATCACATGAACGTGCAGGGCGAAAAAGTGGCCACCGCCATCATTCACCGCGCCATCGATCTCGGCGTCAACTTCTTCGACAGCGCCAACCAGTACCACAAGGGCCAGAGCGACGAGATCTACGGCCGCGCCCTGGCCGGCGGGCGCCGTCAAAAGGTCATGCTGATGACCAAGTGCGAGAAGTATTCGCGCGACGAGGCCATGAAGCTGCTCGAAGAGCAGCTCCGGCGCATGAAGACCGATTACCTCGACCTGTGGCAGTGCCACCAGGTGAGCGAGCACAGGGAGGTGGACCAGATCCTCGGCCCCGGCGGCTCGCTCGAAGCCTTCGTCCTGGCAAAGAAGCAGGGCAAGGTCCGCCACATCGGCTTCACCGGCCACCGCGACCCGGCCATCCATCTCCGGCTGCTGGGCGCCACCGACGCCTGGGAGACCGTGCAGATGCCCATCAACCTGATCGATCCCCACTACCTCAGCTTCATCCGCAACGTCCTGCCGGAGGCGCGCAAAAAGGGCCTCGGCGTGCTCGCCATGAAATCGAACGCCATGGGGGCCATCACAAAGAACAACGTGGCCCAGATCGCCGACTGCCTGCGCTTCACCTGGAGCCAGGACATCGACACCCTCGTCAGCGGCGCCGAGACCGTCGAGCAACTGGAGAACAACGTCCTCGTGCTCAAGACGCTCACCAAAATGAGCGGCCCGGAGATTTCGGCGTTGCTCGAAAAGACCCGCAAGGGCCAGACGGGCTCGAAGATCGAACGCTACAAACGGCCGGAGAACCAGGCGTCCTGTTGCGGCATGCACCGCGACGGCGACCCCGGCTAGAGCCGCGAGCGGTAGCGAGCGGGTGAGCGCCAGAGCCGCGAGCGGTAGCGAGCGGGTGAGCGCGTAAGAGCGGTGGCGGCGGCTGGCATCGGAAACCGCCGCATCGAACCAACTCCAGGAATGCCCCGTCTCTGCCGATAGGAGCCTCACCCGGGCTCGGCGGTCCAAACGCTGCTGCCAAGTGGCTCAACGTTGTGTTGGAACGACTCTCCCGCACGCGCGCCCCCCTCACCGCCACATCTGCCGCTCCCGCTCCGTCACCGCCGCCCGCGGCCCGGTCGAACGCAGATCCCAGCGCGGCGCCTCCGCCAGCACCTCGCGGCGCAGCCGCACCAGGTCGTCCGCCATGCGGCGCAGGCGCTCTGGTTCGCTTTGCGCCATGTTCAGCTTCTCGCCGGGATCGGCCGCCAGGTTGTACAGTTCGAACCCGGCGAGCTGCGTACCGAAGATGTAGTCCAGATCCTCCGGCCCGATGAAGCCGCCTGGCGGCCGCGGGCAGGGCCGCGCGGGAATCCCCAGCACCTTCCAGTCGCCCTCGCGTAGCGCGGCCACCGGGCCGTCCTGAGCGTTGTAGTAGTGCCAGTGCAATGGCGTCTGCCGCCGCACCGGGCGGCCGGCGAACAGCGGCGCCAGACTCGCCCCATCCAGCCGGCGGCCGGGCGGCGGCACGCCCGCCAGTTCGCAAAACGTGGGCAGCAGATCGACGCTCGACACCGGCTCGCTGCTCACCGCACCCGCCCGGATGCGCCCCGGCCAGCGCAGGACGCCCGGGACGCGGCAGCCGCCCTCGTACAGTGACAGCTTGCGGCTCCGCAGGGGTCCGGCGGACCCATGGCTGCGCCAGGCGTCGGGATGGCGGCCCAGCGTTTCCGGGCCGTTGTCGGACGTGAAGACCACCAGCGTGTTCTCGCGCAAACCTCGGCGATCCAGATAGGCCAGCAGCCGGCCGAACTCCGCGTCCATCTCGGTGACGTTGGCGTAGTACAAATCCTCGCCCGGCTTGTGGGGGCGCCGTGCATACGGCCGGACGTACTTCGGGTCCGAAGCGATGCGCTCGTGCGGCGCCTGAAAGGCCACCAGCAGGCAGAACGGCGCGCTCGTCCCGGCGCGGTCCAGCCAGCCCAGCGCTTCCTCCATGA
>JACRBC010000036.1 GCA_016213245.1 Candidatus Solibacter usitatus
ACGTCTGCCACGGTTGACATGGCTATGGCTTGCCGGGAGGCGCGGCTTCGATACACTCCTCCCGCTGGACATGTTGCCATGTAGGCGCTATGGCTTGCCGGGAGGCGCGGCTTCGATACACTGAGTCCATGCCTCCGTTGCTCGACATCGAGCTATGGCTTGCCGGGAGGCGCGGCTTCGATACACTGTTACCATCTATCACCACACCTGAAAACTTGCTATGGCTTGCCGGGAGGCGCGGCTTCGATACACTCAAGGAATGACGGAGACTGTGCATACTGCAGCTATGGCTTGCCGGGAGGCGCGGCTTCGATACACTTTCGCATCTTGCGCGGGTACGCCGAGCGGCGCTATGGCTTGCCGGGAGGCGCGGCTTCGATACACTGGGAGAGTTGTCCCACCCGGCCGTCTTCTTGCTATGGCTTGCCGGGAGGCGCGGCTTCGATACACTCTTGCATCTTTGCCCGAGAGTGGACATAATGCTATGGCTTGCCGGGAGGCGCGGCTTCGATACACTGTCCGTTGCTTCCAACCTTCTGGCAAATGAGCTATGGCTTGCCGGGAGGCGCGGCTTCGATACACTTTGGCAAGCCATCTACGTTGCGCTATCCTGGCTATGGCTTGCCGGGAGGCGCGGCTTCGATACACTATTCACTCTCAGGCGTATTGGTCTGGTTATGCTATGGCTTGCCGGGAGGCGCGGCTTCGATACACTAAGAAAACAGGCGAGAAGGTTCATGGGATCGCTATGGCTTGCCGGGAGGCGCGGCTTCGATACACTAGGCACATCTGCCGAGTCGCGGGAAGCATTGCTATGGCTTGCCGGGAGGCGCGGCTTCGATACACTCCAGGCGCGATGACCACGCTGGAGGCGGTAGCTATGGCTTGCCGGGAGGCGCGGCTTCGATACACTACCCTCAGAATCTTCGGGCGAAGTGATAAGCTATGGCTTGCCGGGAGGCGCGGCTTCGATACACTCGGAAGTGTTCAGTGTCGGAAGCGTTTCGGCTATGGCTTGCCGGGAGGCGCGGCTTCGATACACTATTCGCCCGCTAACCCACTCGTTTCGAGTGGGTTAGCGGGCGAAACGCCGCTAGAAAAGCTCGTACTGCGCCGGTGGATCCTCCACCCGCCTTCGTTTTTTTCCAAACCACATCTCCATCTTCCCGTACTGATGGTCTGTCACCGCCAGCAGTCTCACGTGCCCGTGCGGCGGAATCGCGGCGCGGATCCGCCCCCTCGACACTTCCACGCTCTCATCGCTCGCCCCGTACCTGGCGTAAACGCTCAACTGGAGTTGAATGAAACCCTCCTTCAGGAGCAGTTTCCGAAACTCCGTGTACTCCCGCCGCTGCTCCTTCGTCAACACCGGCACGTCGAACAGCGTCAGCAGCCACATCGCGCGGTACTCGCTCGCGGTCTTCTTCTTCTGAGCCTGCTTCTCTCTCTCCTTCGGCATGGCCGATACTCGGTATATCGACGGTATTGCGTGTTCCCTCTAGGCACCTCGCCAGCCGGTCGGCCGTTTGTTGCGCCCAGTCAAACAGGCTCCTCGATTCTTTCCCATCGCTGAATCGGCCCGTGAGTCGCGCCAGTAGCGGTTCCTTGCTCTCCTTATCGACCTTCCACGGTCCTGGTCGCGATGCGCACCATCCTGCGACCCACTCGTCCACCAAAGGCCGAAATGGCTCCATGCAGTCGTTGGCCAGCGGGTACGGGTCGGCTTGGTTGTGATGGTGGAGCGGGAGCCCGGGGTGCAATCCCGTGCCGCAAAGAGCCCGCGCGACAATGGCGCGGACTACCGCATAGCCGTAGTTCAGCAATGCGTTTCGGCCATCCTCATGGTCCGACCGGCGGTAGTCCCGGTCGCCGAACAGCAGCGGCCAGTAGGTGCGGGCAGCCGCGGCCTCCAGGTGGCTGGCATTGCCTACCCTCACTTGGCGTGCTGTTCCGGACAGTCCATTGTCGTGGCCGTGGAGCTGGACCAGCACTCTCGCCTGCGCCAGGATCTTCGCCTGCACAATCCCGCGCCAGATCCTCTTGCGTAGCGCCACTCCGGCGATCGCTTGCGTATGGAACTTGGTGGTTTGAAGGCTATGCGTCACCAGCGGCAACATCATCGCCACTGGAAGGTGCTTCGCGTCACAGACCACAAGAATGCCGTTCACGCCGGCCAGTTCAGCCAACACCGCCTGCGTGAAGGTGATCTGGCCGTGGCTGCACACAATCGCCGCCACGTGCTGGAACGGGATCGTCCGCTCCGGTCCGTTTCCGGCCCCGATTTTCAACAAGCCGCCCCCCGCGCTCAGCCGCGCAGGTTGGTCCGCTATGTCGATAATCCGGTTAGTCACGCGCGTTCGTCACCTCGCCGATGGGCGTCACCACAACCTTCGCCGGTGAATAGGCGCGCAGGCCGCCCACACTCGGCGCAAACGCCTCTCTCTTTTCGGTCGCTGCTTCGTCATCTGTTTTTCTCCCCCCAGTTCGTGCGTCCGCATTCCGGGTTAAGACCACTTGCTGGTTTGCCTTGATCTTGCGCACCATCCACACGCCGCTCCGTGCTCCATTCGGGTCGCTCAGTCGCACCGCATCGTCCTTGCACAGGCTGAACACGAACCCCCGCCCATCTTGGTCGCCGCGATCCACCACTGGCGCGCCTCGGCGCAACCTGTCCAGCGCTTCGCTCATGGGCACCACGTCGCCGCGCCACACCCTCTTGCCGCCCTTCGTCACCTCGCACACCTCCACATGGTGCGACTCGCTGCCCTCGGCGTACCTCGTCTTGTGTCCCTGCCCGATCGGCCGGACTGCCTTGGTGAGTGCAATCCGGACGCTCTTGATGGGGACCGTGCCGCCCCTCCTGCACGGCAGTTGCGGCCAGTCGCCCTCCAACTTCTTGGCATCGCCCCCAACCGCCTTCAGCTTCTCCTCAACCTGCCGCCGCACAAGCCCATCGACAATACGTCCCACTTCAGTGGGCTTCAACAGGTGTACCGGTCTCCTTGTGCGCACGTCGCCATCGCGCTCGTTCTTCCCTCGCAAACTGTACAGCGTATCCTTGTGCAGCGCCCCCGTTACCCTGTGGTCCGGTCGGTGGCTCACAATTGTCCGTTCCACCAGTGCCGCCAGCTCTTCCTTGAACCCAATCCACGGTGGTTCCACGCTCGCGTAACGGCGCTTCTTCTCGCTCCACGACCGCTCCGCCGCGGAGCTCAGCTTCGTCACGTACCCCTGGCTCACAATCGCAAGCACGGCCGCATCCACTGCGTGATGCCGGTGGTCGTCCCGCGATTTCTTCGGCCCCTCGCTCAGAATGGCGTTCAGGTTCCACACTTTCCGAAGCTCGGCTGTGATCTGGCCGGTGGTCTTCAGTACTTTCCGCTTACCGTCGACGATCTCCCCTCCATACAGCAGCGCCACATATTCGGCCGCTAACCGTGAACCGTACCGCGTGTCGTTCAAGTGCCGCTCACCGAATTCCTCCAATAGTTTCTGCTTGTCGGCGGCCTCCATCACGAACCGGGCCAGCTTGCGGCGCGCATACTCCCCCTTGAATGCGCCTACGCGTTGCAGAATGGCCTCGAACTCGTTCGTGTTGCCGCCGAATGCCTCAAACGGTGTGCGGTTCGCTTTCCTGGCGTTGGCATCCCGTGTCGCCAGTGTCAGGTTGTCGAAGAAATCCTCAAGGCACAGGCTCCTCGGAATAATGTGTTCCACCTGAGCCGCGCTGTTGCCGCCGAACAATGAGGTGAAGGAGCCGAGTGAATCCCCGCTGTACGGGCAGACCCCGCCACACTCGTCCCACAGCAAGCCGATTTCGATGTCTTTCCTCCTCACGTGTTCAGTTGGAGTCCCCATCGCTTCCGCAACCCGCGCCCTCATGTTCTCGCGAGTCTTCTCCCTGTCCCTCATCCGGCTTGTCTCCTTGCTTCTCGCCTCCCGGCTCTTCTTCAGTTCCCTTGCTGTTTCAATGTGGACCTCGGAAGGCTTGCCCCACTTCCTCACGACCGCATTCACCACTTTGCGCAGTTCCGACAGCGATCTGATCACCGCCGGATTGCGTATGTCCAACCCCGATTCCTTCACCGGGGGCAGCAAGTCGTGCACCGGGACCGACTTCACAACGTCATAGCCGGCGGCCATGCGCGCGTTCTGCACGCTCAAGCCCTTCTCAAGAAACGGAATCGCTTTGCGCATGGCCTCACGCGAAAGCGACGCGTAGCCCTGCGGGAGGCGGAACTTCTCGGAAAACAGCCTCGCCGCGTCCTCCGTCAGCGCCCAATCCCGTACCAGCACGCTCGCCAGGTCTTCGTTGCTCCTCGCCTTGGCGATGGCCTCCAACAGTCTCGACTTCTCCTCGTCGTTCAAACCGGTCCAGGTCCCGCCGAAGTACTCCAGCATCCTCGCGCTGGTCACATTCCCTCTGAACTTCGACTCCTTCCCCTCTTCAATCGTGAACTTCCACGTTCTCGGTATGCCCAGCAGACCCTTTGCCTCGGCGAACGTCAACTCGGCGGCCGTGTCCAGAACAGCCTCGAGCTTGCGACGATCCTCCTCAGTAAGAGAAGTCACCGCGCCCTTTGGGGACTGGACCCGCAAGTGTGCCAGGCTCTGGAGAATGCGGAATCTCTGGTTCTCCAGCGTCCACACAGGGGCGCGCTTTCTTCCCGGCTCCCATTCACACGCTCCCACCAGGTCTTCCACTCCGTCGATCTCGCTCTTCAAAGGCCTTTGGTTGAAGAGGATGTCCCGCAGCCGGTCGCGGATTTCCGGTGTGAGTTCGGGACGACTCGCCGACTGCGCATCGCAGATCATCCCAAACTCTCGCCGGTACATGTCCCGGTGCGTGTATCTGTTGCGAATTCGTTCTGCCGCCGGATCAGTCTGGGCAAAGTGCTGGCCCAAAGTGCGGCCGTCGGTCAGCGCTGCTTCCAGTTTGTGAATGCCGCCGTACACTACGCCCTTCTCCTCGTCCTCACCCGCCTTGATTTTTCGGTTGCTCAGGAACCCCCGCCGTTGGCCCAAGTGATACAAAGCGCGCCCCAATTCGTATGGTTCCAGAGCTGCTTCCAGCGCCCGGGCGCGCAGGTAGTAGGGGAGATGATGAACGGTCGCTTCGTTCTGGTACCTGGTGCGCAGCTCCGCGTCGAGTTGATTGAGTGCCTCCTGCACGCCGGCGGCGAAGGGCCTACCAGGCCGGCTTACCACTTGCGGCAGCAGGCCGGCCACTTGCAGCGTTCCGTACAACAACCGCATCCGCTGGCGCCGCCGTCTCGTCTGCCTCCGCTGGTTCCGCGCCAGGCGCCGTTGCGCCGCCTTGGATTCCTCACGCCCGGTTTCCAGGTTCCCCTCCATGCCCGCCTCGAAGACCCGGACCCCCAGGCCCAGAAATCTCATTGGTCGGCCCAACTCATATTGCACCGCCGCCCACCCGATCGACCTCGCGCCCAAGTCAATCCCGAGAATGTAGTCCATGATGCGCTCCGAGAATTATTGTTGACCTCCCACACTTATATCAGATAAAATCCCCGTAGTGTATCGAAGCCGCGATTCCCGTGCTTGTCTTAGTAAGCGCGAGTTTCTCGTGTTCGCAAGGTAACCCGTCTCGAACGGTACCCTATTGCGGGGCCCGCGCAAGCGGGCCCCCTATCATCCCTACCGCCGCACCAGCTCACTGCTGCTGCCCGCGGTCACAGCCCCCGCCCCATTATCTTCTCAATCCCCTCAACCACTTGCGGCCCAAGCCCCCCATCTTCCCCCTCCGCCCGGTGTATTCCTCCTCCATGCTGAGCGCCGCGCGCTCACAAAGGAGCCCGACCATGTCTCTCATCCGTATGACCGAAAAGAAACTCGCCGCCAACCGCGCCAACGCCCTCAAGTCCACTGGCCCGCGCACTCCCGAAGGCAAGGCTCGCTCAGCCCAGAACGGCCGCAAGCACGGCCTATTCTCCAAGGCCCTCAAGGCCGAGCTCGAGTCCCCCGAAATCGTCGCCGAGTGCGCCCGCCGCGTCTCCCATATCAAGGACCCCCTCGAACGAAACCTCACCTTCGAGTGGTGGTTCCTCCAACCCAAGCTTTCGTACGTGGAACGCTTCCACGCCGCCGCCCTCGATGCCGCCCTCGAAGTCGTCGGCCCCCACCTCGGCCGAGCCTTCCTCTGGATGGCCCGCCACACCTCCTGGTGGAACGCTTACACCCGCGCCGCCTCCCCCCTCCACACCGCCTGCAACCGCATCCTCGCCGCCCTCGCCCGCCTCTGGCAAGCAAGAAAGAAATCTATCTCTTCTTCAATCAGCGTCAATCAGCGTCCATCCGCGGCCATCACTTCAGCCCGTCCATCCGCGGCCATCCCCCCGGCGCGCGCGTCCGCCGCCAATCTATTTCACAGCCCCAAGCCATATCCCACTGAAAACACTCACCCGCTCAAAACCGCCGCCGCCCCGGCATCGGCACACTCCGCCCCTCGGGCGTGCGGCCATCCGCGGGCAGGTGGGGGGTCGGGGTGGTGGGCTCGGCAGAACTCGAATCTGCGACCTCTACCGTGTCAAGGTAGCGCTCTAACCAACTGAGCTACGAGCCCTGAAGGAGGGACTTTTCTAGAATACCACGGAGGCCACGGAATGCAGCTTCAGCATGGGGATCTCAACCATCCAGGAGTCCCGCACAAACAGCGGTTCCAGCTCGCTCTGGTCGGGTTGCAGCGTGACCGATTGGGGGCGCTCCTTGCCCAGCCAAAGGTACACCGGGCCCACCGCCGGAATGAAGTCGGTGGTCGAGTAGTCGCCCGCCACCTGCATGTTGGTGCAGTTCAGCAGGTGGACCAGCAATTGCCCGTCCTTGCGGCGCAGGACCGCCTCCACCGTGGGTGGGGCCGAAACGCCGATCAGCGGCGTGAACCGCGGCTGGATCAACGACGCGACGAAGCGGCGGATCGTCGCCGCGTGCGTGGCCGCGTAGTTTACCCCGATCGGGCCGGGGACCAGCATGATCTCCCCCTTGCCCAGCGGGTTGGCGGCCGCCGCCGGCCGCCCGCCGGAGCGCGTGTCAAACTCGGGGTAGCGCTCGGCCAGTACCTTCGCGTCCCGCGGATCGATGTCCTGCCACAGCCCGGTGACGTTGCCCAGCACGTCGCCGCGGATGAACGCCGGGCCGGCCGCCGCCTCGCCTCGCAGCCCCACGCGCGCCACATCGGCGAAAAGCGCGGCATTCCGCGCGCCGCAGACCAGCAACTTGCCGCCATTGGAGGCGTACTCCGTCAGGACCCGTTTCACCTCGACGCCGGGCTCGGCCCAATCGGGCAGCACGATGAACGGGTACTGCGCGGCCATCCGCGCCAGCTTCCAGTCCGGCAGCACGTCGGCGGACCAGCCGCAGGCCAGCACCGCGTCCAGCCAGCCGCGCGCCGCGTCCGATGCCTTGCCCCAGCCGCCAAACAGCTTGTTGGCCGTGCGGTACAGGCTCTCCTTCGAGAACACCACGCCGATCTGCGGCACGCTCTCGGTCTTGTGCGAGACCTTCTGCCGCAGCCGGCAATACCGGCCCACCGCCGCCATGGTCGCCACGTGGGCGTCCTCAAAATGGCCGGCCCGCGTAGGCACGTAGTAGATCTGGAAGCCGCCGCCCTGCGCCAGCACCACGCTCGCCTCCTGCTGGAGCTGCACGGCCGGTTTGTGCACGTGCCCGATGGCGTTGGACTGCGCCTGCTGGAAACCCCACGCCATCAGGTCCCACGGCCGGCCGGTCTGGGCCATGTAGCGCGCCTCCAGCCGCGCCGTCGAGATGCTCGCGTTGCCCAGATAGTCGCCCGAAATGAAATCCACCGGCAGCGACGGCTCTTCCGGAACCAGCGTGGAGTACAGCCAGTTGGAGGCGATCTGAAACTGCGGGTGCGTCTTGTGGACTTCGTCGATGTAGTGCCTCACGTAGCGGCGGAACTGCTCGCGGTTGAACTCCAGCCACTCCAGCCAGTGCTCGTCCTTGGCGGACTTCGGCGCCGGCTTGCCGAACCGCCGCACAGCCTCCTCCGAGTAGTCGGGATGGGTCGCCCAGCACTCGCCGTCCACCCACACGCCGTCCAGCGAGTACTTGGTCGCCGCCTCCCGGAGCTGGCCGATCATCAGCCGGTCCACGTACGGGCCGAAGGTCGAGGTCTGGTTCTTGTCCGGCTGGCCGTCGGGCCCGACGCGCGCCCACTCCGGATGCCGCCGGCACGCCTCCGAATCCCACACGCCGGAGAAATGGATGTACAGCGCCACGTTGTTGCGCGCCGTCACCCGCCGCCAGATCTCCAGCGAGTCCTTCACGATGTGCGGCGCCGAGGGGCCCACCTCCGACGGCCAGCCGAGCCAGCCCACGTGGCCCTTGGAGTCGTATTGGACGTAGTCCGGCCGCGCCGCGGCGATCAGCTTCTCCACCATCTCCTCGCTCACGTCGCGGCCCAGGGCCGGGTCCTTGTCGCTGGGGTGCAGGTCGAAGTGCAGTCCGAAATAGCTGTCGGCGCGGCGCAGGCGCGCCGGCGGCCGGCCGGATTGCGCGCGGAGAGCGGGGGCCGAGGCGAGCAGTGCGCCGAAGCGGCGGCGGGTGAGTGCGAGGGACGCCATGAACATACAATATAAGTTCCCCATGTCCTTCGGAATCGAGAGAAGGGAAAAAGACGGCGTCGTCATTCTGGCGCCCAATGGCCGTCTCACCCTCGGCGAGGCGCTGGAGACCTTCCGCGCCGCCATGGAGCGCCTGCTTAGTGAAGGCGCCACCCGCGTGGTGCTCGATTTCCGCCAGGTGGACTACATCGACTCCAGCGGCTTGGGCTGCCTCGTGGTGTCGCACACCCGCATGGCCAAGGCCGGCGGCGCCATGCCGCTCTACGGGCTGAACCGGCGCGCGCTGGAACTCATGGTCGTTACCAAGCTCTCCACCGTTTTCCGCATCGCCGAGAACGAGATGGACGCCGTGAATATGTGCTATCCCGAGCGGGAAACCAAGGCCTTCGACATCCTGAGCTTCGTGGAGCAACAACGCAAGTCGCGGGCAAAGAGCGGGGAAGAATGAGGCTCGTGATCGTCGGCGGCGTCGCGGCGGGCCTATCAGCCGCCTCCCGCGCGCGCCGTGTCGACCGCGGCCTCGAGATCGTCGTCCTCGAAAAGGGCGGCCGCATCTCCTACGGCGCCTGCGGGCTTCCTTACCTGGTCGAAGGCCAGGTGTCGTCGCTGGACGAGCTGACGGTCCACACGCCGGAGTTCTTCGAGCGCGAACGGGACATCCGCATTCGCACCGGCTGCGAGGTCGCCAGCGTCGCCCACGCCAAACGCGAGGTCGTATTGGCAAGCGGCGAGCGCGTCCGCTACGACCGTCTCGTTTGGGCCGCCGGCGCGCGCCCGGCCGCCAACGTGCGCGGCGAGCGCGTCTTCACGCTCCACAACGACCGCGACGCCGAACGCCTCCAGGCCTTTCTGCGGGAGCGGCGGCCGCGTACGGCTGCCGTGGTCGGCGGCGGCTACATCGGCCTGGAGATGGCCACCGCCCTGCGCGCCCGCGGCCTCGCCGTGACGCTCTATCACGACGGCCTCACCCTGCTGAACCGTGAAGAGCCGTGGCTGACGGAGAAGGTCTCCGAACGGCTCCAGAGCTGCGGCGTGACGCTGCGGCTGAATGCGGCCGTGGCTGCGCCGGATGACCTGGGCGACGACTTCGTCCTCTGGACCGCCGGGCTGAAGCCGAACGTCGAGATCCTGGCCGAGGCCGGCGCCGAACTCGGCCGCACCGGGGCTCTGCGAGTGAGCGAGCACATGGAGACGTCGCTCGGCGGAGTCTATGCCGCCGGCGACTGCTGCGAGGCCATGCACCGCGTCACCGGCCGGCCCGTGTGGCTCCCGCTCGGCGCCACCGCCAACAAAATGGGCCGGGTGGCCGGCGCCAACGCCGCGGGCGCGCGGGAGCGGTTCGAAGGAATCACCGGCACCTCCATCGTGCGCATCGGCGGGCTGGCGGTGGCCATGACGGGGCTGGGCGTGATCCAGGCGCGGCGCGAGGGCTTCACCCCCGTGGAGACGCTGATCGAGGCGCGCGACCGGCCGAAGTACTTCCGCGGGCGGAAGGTGACCGTGCAACTGGTGGCCGACCGCGGCTCGCGCCGCCTGCTCGGCGGAGCCATCTGCGGCGACGAGGGCGTCGCCGGCCGCATCAACGTCGTCGCCACCGCGCTCGCGGCCCGCATGACGGCCGCCGATTTCGCTTCCTTGGACCTGGCCTACGCGCCGCCCTACGCGGCCGTGGCGGACCCGTTGCTCGTGGCCGCGCAGAGCCTGGTGAAAGCGCTGGACGGAAGATGATGGCGCGGCCCGGCGGCTTGCTAGACTGGACGTTTATGGAAACCGGCGACCTTGCACCCGACTTTCGCCTGGAACTCGACGGCGTGGGCATGACCTCGCTGAGCGAGATTCTCGCCGGCGGGCCCGCGCTGCTCGCCTTCTACAAGGTCACCTGCCCCACCTGCCAGCTCACGCTGCCCTATCTGGCGCGGCTCCAGGGCGGCAGCTTCCGCGTCCTGGCCGTGAGCCAGGACGGGGCCGATGCGGTGAAGGAGTTCAACGAGGCCTTCGACGTGGATCTGCCGAACCTGCTGGACAAGGCCCAGGAGGGATACCCGGCCAGCAACGCCTACGGCATCGCCTACGTGCCGGCGATGTTCCTGGTCCAGCCCGACAGGCGCATCGCGTGGTCCAGTTGCGGCTTCCAGAAGTCGGGACTGGAGACGCTGGCGGGGCTGGCTGGCAAGGTCATTTTCCGGTCCGAGGATCAGGTTCCGGATTGGAAGCCGGGTTGAGGGTCGAGGAACTAGGCTCCCGTGAGGAGCCGCGGAGAGCGGAATCGAGTGCGGTTGGCTTGTGCAGTTGGTAAAGATATGCCGAAGATCAATGAAATCCTCTCGGGCGCCGCGGCCATCGCCAAGGGCATGAGCGTCACCTTCGGGGAGATGCTGAATCCGGTCCTGACGGACGACTACCCCGACGCGCCGCCCATCTTCCAGGAGCGCTATCGCGGCCTGCACGTCCTGCAGCGCGACGACAACGGGCTGGAAAAATGCGTGGCCTGCTTCCTGTGTTCGGCCGCCTGCCCGGCGCAGTGCATCTACATCGAGGCGGCCGATAACACCGGCCAGCTTCGCATCAGCGGCGGCGAGCGCTACGCCGAGGTCTACAACATCGACTACAGCCGCTGCATCTTCTGCGGCTATTGCGTGGAGGCCTGCCCGACCGACGCCATCACGCACGGCCATGGCTTCGAGCTGGCCAGCTACAATACGTCCACGCTCATCTACCGCAAGGAGAAGCTGCTGGCGCCGCTGCCGGAGGGCGTCAGCGGGCAGTTGAAACTGGATCACGCGGTGAGTCTCTCCGGTGGCCACGCATGACGCTCCACACCATCGACTGGATCATCGCCATCGCCTCTGTCCTGATCTGCTTCCTGCCGGCCCTGTGGTTCGGCAAGCGGTCCGGCAAGAGTACGGCTGAGTTCTTCGCTTCAGGCCGCTCGGTGCCCTGGTGGCTGGCCGGCATCTCGATGGTGGCCACGACGTTCTCCAGCGATACGCCGAACCTGGTGGCCAACTTCGTGCGCACCCAGGGCGTGGCCGGCAACTGGCAATGGTGGGCGTTCACGCTGACGGGCGTATCGACCGTGTTTTTCTACGCCCGCCTCTGGCGGCGCTCGGGCGTGCTGACGGATCTGGAGTTCTACGAGGTCCGCTACTCCGGCAAGGCCGCCGGCGCGGTGCGCGGCTTCCGGGCGATCTACCTGGGGCTGCTGTTCAACTGCATCATCATGGCCACGGTGAATCTGGCGGCCTGCAAGATCGCCAACGTGCTGTTTGGAATGTCCCGCTGGCAGACGCTGGCCGCGGTGGGATTGCTCAACGTGGCGTTCGCCACGCACTCCGGCCTGTGGGGAGTGCTGGTGATCGACATGATCCAGTTCTTCATCAAGATGACGGCGGTGATCGCCGCGGCGTACTTCGCCGTGACGCTGCCGCAGGTGGGCGGGCTCAGCGGGCTGGTGGAGAAGCTCTCGCATCGCGCTGGACCGGGAGGGCTCAACTACCTGAACATGTTGCCGGACTTCACCAGCAACTGGGACCTGGCGCTGGCCGTGTTCGTCATCCCGCTGACCGTGCAATGGTGGTCGGTCTGGTATCCGGGCGCCGAACCGGGCGGCGGCAGCTACATCGCGCAGCGCATGCTGGCGTCGAAATCGGAGAAGGACGCGCTGGGCGGCACGCTGTTCTTCAACCTGGCGCACTACGTGCTTCGGCCGTGGCCGTGGATCCTGGTGGGCCTGGCCTCGCTGATCGTTTACCCGGAGCTGTCCGACATCCAGAAGGCCTTCCCGCACGTGGATCCTTCGCTGGTGGGCCACGACATCGCCTTTCCGGCGATGTTGAAGTTCCTGCCGGCGGGCTTCATCGGGTTGATGGTGGGCGGGCTGATTGCTGCCAATTCGTCCACCATCCTGACGCACCTGAACTGGGGCGCGTCGTACCTGGTGCACGACTTCTACCGGCGCTTCCTGAAGAAGGACGGCGAGGAGAAGGACTACGTCAGGGCCGGCCGCATCGCCACCGTGCTGCTGTTTGTGCTCTCGTCGTCGATGGTCTTCGTGCTGGACACCGCGCAGGACAGCTTCAACATCATCCTGCAGGTGGGCGCGGGCACGGGCCTGCTGTACCTGCTCAGGTGGTTCTGGTGGCGCATCAACGCGTGGTGCGAGATCGTGGCGATGCTCAGCTCGTTCGGCATCTCCATGGCCTTTCTTGTCCTGCACAAGTACGGCGTGGCCATGGGCACGCACCAGCAACTGCTGGCTACGGTGCTGTTCACCACGGTGTGCTGGGTGGCGGCGGCGTTCTTCGCCCCGCAGACCGACCATGCGACGCTGATCGCGTTCTACCGCCGCGTTCACCCCATCGGCCCGGGCTGGACGGCGATCCGGCGCGAGGCTGGGATCGACCCGCGGGAGGCAGCCGCCTACGCGGCGCAGGACAACATCCCGCTGGCGATGCTGGGGTGGGTGGCCGGGACGTCGGTGATCTGGAGCGGCCTGTTCACCGTGGGCAACGCGCTCTATGGCCGGACAGCCCAGACCATGGTGCTGCTAGCCGTGTTCGTGGTGAGCGGGGCGGCGCTGATCGGCGTCATCAGAAAGCTCTGGAAGTAAGTACGGATAGAGCCCCGACCGGGGTCCGTTCGCGGACATAGGTTACATTTCAGTCCGAGGACATGGGTAACACTTTGCTGGGTTCGGAGCTCATGGCCTGGTTGTTAGCATAACGGGTTCGGGCCTGTGGGAATGTGGGAATCGCCAGC
>JACRBC010000028.1 GCA_016213245.1 Candidatus Solibacter usitatus
TTTCGTTCATCGAGCGTTTTCACCACCGGGGCGCCCACGCCCGCCTCTCTCCGCCCCGAATCCAGCCCGCCCCGCCGATGAAAACTTTAGCTATCACCGCCGCCGCACCAAAATCTTCTCAATCCCCTCAACCACTTGCGGCCGACCGCGTCCCGCACCCGCCGGGACGGGTGTATTCCATCCTCATGCTCACCGCCACGCGCCAACTCAAAATCAACCTCGTTCGCCCAGCCTCCATCCGCACTGGAAGAAGGCCAACAGTAAAAAAACAAAACGACCCTAGTCCCAAAATCGGACACTCCGAGCCATCCCTCCTCGCCGCCCGGAAGGCGCTCTTCCGCAACGAGTTTCCGCCCTCCATGCCGCGATACGATATCCCTGAGCTCCCCCTCCCATGTTCGACCTCGCCCAACACCCCCACCGCCGCCTCAACCCCCTCACCCGCGAATGGGTCCTCGTCTCCCCCCATCGCACCCAGCGCCCCTGGCACGGCCACCTCGACAAGCTCCCCCCAGCCTCTCTCCCCCCTTACGATCCCGCCTGCTACCTCTGTCCCGGCAACACCCGCGCCGGCGGCCACACCAACGCTCCCTACACGGACACTTTCGTCTTCACCAACGACTTCTCCGCTCTCCTCCCCGATACCCCCGTCGCCGCCGTCGCCCCCCACCCCCTCCTCCAGGCCGAATCCACCGGCGGCATCTGCCGCGTCATCTGCTTCTCCCCCCGCCACGACCTCACCCTCGCCCGCATGGACCCCGCCGCCATCGGCGGCGTCGTCGACCTCTGGGCCGCCCAGTACGCCGAGCTCAACTCCACCCCCGGCATCGCCTATGTCGCCATCTTTGAGAATCGCGGCGACATCATGGGCTGCTCCAATCCCCACCCCCACTGCCAGATCTGGGCGGGCTCAATGCTCCCCAATGAAATCGCCAAGGAGCATGCCGCCCAGCACGGCTACTTCCTGGAGCACGGCCGCACCCTCCTCTCTGATTACCTCGACCATGAGCTCGCCGCCGCGGACCGCATCGTCTGTGCCAACGATTCCTTCGCCGCTCTCGTCCCCTGGTGGGCCGTCTGGCCCTTCGAAGTCCTGCTCATCTCCCGCCGCTCCGTCTCCGCTCTCGACCAGCTCACCCCTGATGAGCGCCACGGCCTTGCCGATATCCTCAAGCGCATCGGCGCCCGTTACGACAACCTCTTTGAAACGCCATTCCCTTACTCCTTCGGCTTCCACCAGCAGCCGGCCGGCCCCCGTGATCAGGCCTGGCGCCTCCACGCCCACTTCTATCCCCCGCTGCTCCGCTCCGCCACCGTCCGGAAATTCCTCGTCGGCTACGAAATGCTCGCCATGCCCCAGCGCGACATCACGCCCGAAGACGCCGCCCGGCGCCTCCGCCAGCTCCCCGAAACTCACTACACTGAGGTCTGAACCATGCGTCTCCTGATCCTCCTCCTCCTCGCCGCCTCCGCTTTCGCGCAGTCCGGCTTCTACCTCAAGCCCGGCGACCGCGTCGTCTTCTATGGCGACTCCATCACCGACCAGCGCCTCTACACCACCTTTGTCGAGACCTTCGTCCGCACCCGCTTCCCGGCGCTCGACGTCTCCTTCGTCCACTCCGGCTGGGGCGGCGACCGCGTCACCGGCGGCGGCGGCGGCATCGTTGACCTGCGCCTCAAGCGCGATGTCCAGGCCTATCAGCCCACCGTCGTCACCATCATGCTCGGCATGAACGACGGCCGCTACCGCCCCTTCAACCAGGAGACCTACAACTGGTACACCACCGGCTACGACATCCTCGTCAAGCAGTTGAAGGCCCTCGTCCCCGGCGCGCGCATCACCGCCATCCGCCCCTCCCCCTACGACGAGGTCACCCGCGCCCCCATGGCCGGCGGCGGCTATAACCCCGTCCTGGTCAAGTTCGGCGACTTCCTCAAGGAGTACGCCGCCAAGGTCGCTGACAGTGACGGTCTCTTTGTCGCCGACCTCAACGCCCCCGTCGTCGCCATGCTCGAAAAGGCCCACGCCGCCAATCCCGAAGTCGCCGCCCGCATCATACCCGACCGCGTCCACCCCGGCGCCTCCGGCCACCTCATCATGGCCGCCGCCCTCCTCACCGATTGGGGCGCACCCGCCGCCGTCGCCGAGGTCGAAATCGACGCCTCCGCGCGCAAGGTCCTCGCTGCCAACAACACCACCGTCGCCAACCTCTCCGGCGCCCAGGGCCTCGTCTGGACCCAGCTCGACAAGGCGCTCCCCATGCCCGTCGATAGGAACGACGCCCCCACCGCCCTCGCCGTCGACTCCGCCGGCTTCACCCGGTCCCTCAACCGCGAGACCCTCAAGGTCGCCGGCCTCGCCCCCGGCCACTACGCCCTGCGCATCGACGGCCTCCAGGTCAAGGTCTTCACCGCCGCCGACCTCGCCGCCGGCCTCGACCTCACCGCGCTGCCCACACCCATGCTCAAACAGGCCAACGAGGTCCACGCCCTCATGCGCCGGCGCTCGGATGTCCACCAGGCTCGCTGGCGCACGGTCGAGGTTCCCCTTGCCAGCGACAATGCCCAGAAGACGGCCGCCGCGATCGAAGCTCTCGACGCACTCGACGCCGAACTCGATGCCAAGGTTCGCGCCGCCGCCCAGCCCAAGTCCCGCGCCTATGAACTCGTCCCCGTTCCCGCCGAGGCAGCCGCCGTCCCCGCCGGCTTTACCCCCATCTTCAACGGCAAGGACCTCACCGGCTGGCACGTCTCCACCACCAACCACCACGGCGCCACCCCCGATTGGAAGGTCGAGGGCGGCGTGCTGACCGGCATGCAGAACCCGCCCGGCAAAGGCGGCATCCTCCTCACCGATCGCAAGTACCGCAACTTCGAGGTCTACGCCGAAATCAACCCCGATTGGGGCTGCGACGGCGGCCTCTTCCTGCGCTCATCGGAAAAGGGTGAGGCCTACCAGGTCCTGCTCGACTTCCGCGAAAAGGGAACCCTCTTCGGCGTCTACGGCGAGCGCCTCCCCGGCGTCGTCACCTGGCAGTACCCCGAGTGGCGCACCCATTGGAAGGAGAACGACTGGAACGCCGTCCGCGCCCGCATTGAAGGCGACATCCCCCGCGTCACCGTCTGGATCAACGGGACCCAGGTCACCTCCTGGTCCGACACCTCCAACCACTCCATCGGCGGAGCCCTCGACGGCATGATCGCCGTTCAGGTCCACGGCGGCACGCAAATCTGGAAGGAAGGAGGCAGGCACCGCTTCCGCAACCTCGCCGTCCGCGAGTTGCCCTAGCCCGGTAGGACAGGACTCCTGGCCGGTCGGCCCCCCGGCTTGTCAGGCCCTCTTGCCATAGTTGCTCGCGTAATAGCGCTGGTATTCGCCCGAGCGCACCCGCGCCACCCACTCCGGGTTGTTCCGGTACCACGCGATGGTCTGCGCCAGGCCCTCTTCAAACGGCATCCGCGCCCGCCATCCCGTGGTCCGCTCCAGCTTCTCCGTCGTGATCGCGTAGCGCCGGTCGTGCCCCGGACGGTCCGCCACCGGCGTCATTAGGCTGTGCGGCTGGCCCACCGCGTCCAGGATCTTCTCCACCACTTCGCGGTTCGGCAGCGCCCGCGAGCCGCCCACGTTGTAGATCTCGCCCGGCGCGCCCCGCTTGAGCACCGCCAGGATCGCCCGGCAGTGGTCGTCCACGTACAGCCAGTCCCGCACCTGCATGCCGTCGCCATAGATCGGCAGCGGCTTGCCCTCCAGGGCGTTGGAGATCATCAGCGGGATCAGCTTCTCCGGGAACTGGTACGGGCCGTAGTTGTTCGACGCCCGCGTCACCATCACCGGCAGCTTGAACGTCGTCCAGTAGCTCAACGCCAGCAGGTCGCTGGCCGCCTTCGACGCCGAGTACGGGCTCGATGCCCGTAGCGGGTAGCCCTCGTCGGCGTCGTGCGGCGCCTCGATCGAGCCGTAGACCTCGTCCGTCGACACGTGCAGGAAGCGCGGCAGCGCCACCGCCCGCGCCGCCTCCAGCAGAGAGAACGTGCCCTTGACGTTTGTCTCCACGAACGCCGCCGGTCCCAGGATCGAGCGGTCCACGTGCGACTCCGCCGCGAAGTGCACAATCGCCTCCGGCTTCTCCTCACGCAGCAGTTCGAGCACGAGCTGCGTGTCGCCGATGTCGCCTTCGACGAACCGGTGCCGCGCGTCGGCCTCCACCGGCTTCAGGTTCTCCAGGTTGCCCGCGTAGGTCAGCTTGTCCAGGTTCACCAGCCGTGTCGCCCGGTCCTCGCTCAGCAGCAGGCGTACGAATGCGGAGCCGATGAAGCCCGCTCCGCCCGTCACCAGTACTCTCATTTGTACTGCGGCTCCCAGTCGTAACCGATGCCCGGCTCGTCGTGCTTGATGCGGCCCTCGTCCTTCGGGTCGTACAACCGGCTGGTGAGGTAAACCAGCATCGCCGCCGCCGTGCCGATCACCTTGTACCCATGCGCCACGCCCGGCGGGATCAGGATCTGCCACGGCCGCAGCACACCCGCGTACAGCGTGTTCTTCGCCCCGTAGGTCGGCGATTCCGGCCGCAGGTCCACCATCGCCACCTGCAGCATCCCCTGCACTGGCACCCACAGGTCCGTCTGCTTCAGGTGGTAGTGGAACGCCTTGATCGCGCCCGGGTAGGAGAGCGCCGCGCTCACCTGCGTCGTCTTCGGCGGGAAGTCCGCCGCCAGCCCCTGCCGCAGCCGCGCCACTTCCAGGAAGTACCCGCGGTCGTCCGGCCACAGCCTGAAGGGCTCGATCTTCACCCCCGCAATCAGGTCGGGGGAGTCCGGCGCCAGAATGATGCGGCCGATGCCCGCCTCGCACGCCGGGCTCTTGATCTTTGGATTGGTCGTGTTCATGCCTTGTTCGCCGCCGTTTGGCTCACCAGGTTGGAGGCCCGCAGCAGCGAGTCGAACGTGCCGGCGTCGGTCCACCAACCCTGCAGAAATGCGAAGGTCAACGATCCCTCGCGGATGTAGGCGTTGTTCACGTCGGTGATCTCCAACTCGCCGCGCGCCGACGGCTCCAGCGTCTTCACCTTGTCGAAAACCGTCGCGTCGTACATGTAGATGCCCGTCACCGCGTAGTTGCTCTTCGGCTGCTTCGGCTTCTCCTCGATGTTCACCACGTGCCCGCCGTGGATCTCCGCCACCCCGAAGCGCTCCGCGTCGTGGACCTCTTTCAGCAGGATCTTCGCCCCGGCTTCCTGCTTGCGGAACTTGTCCACCGCGTCGTGGATGCTCTCCTCGATGATGTTGTCGCCGAGGATGACGCAGATCTTGTGCCCGTCGGCGAAGTGCTCGGCCAGCGATAGCGCGTCGGCGATGCCGCCCTCGCCCTCCTGGTAGGTGTAGTTCAGGCCGGTGAGCCCGAACTGCCGGCCGTTGCCCAGCAGTTGCAGGAAGTCGCCAGCATAGTTGCCGCCAGTCACGATCAGGATATCCCGGATCCCGGCGTCCACCAGCGTCCGGACGGGGAAGTAGATCATCGGCTGGTCGTAGATCGGCAGCAGGTGCTTGTTGGTGATCTTAGTCAGGGGATAGAGACGGCTCCCCTTGCCCCCGGCGAGAATGACACCCTTCATGACAACTCCATGCGTTCGGTGGCGGCGAACGCCGCCGATCATCCAACATGATACACTACGCCTGCCGTGAAACCCTTGAACTGGAACGACATCCCCAGCGAACAGATGAACCCCCGGCTGGCCCGCCGGGTCATCCACACCGGCTCGATGACCATCGCCCGTCTGAGCCTCAAGGCCGGCGCCCTGGTCCCCCTCCACTCGCACCACAACGAGCAGGTCACCATGGTCGAATCGGGCCTGCTCAAGTTCCTGCTGCCCGGCGGCGAGGTGCTTGTCGGCCCCGGCCAGGTGCTCGAATTGCCTCCCCAACTCCAGCACGGCGTCGAAGTGCTCGAAGACAGCCAGGTGACGGACCTCTTCACCCCTCGCCGCGAGGACTGGATTCACGGCGACGACGCTTACCTGCGCGACAAGAAGTAACACTCAGGAGATACCATGGCAAACTTCTGTCCTTCCTGTGGCAAGCCGCTCGCGCCCGAGGCGGGCTTCTGCGCTCACTGTGGTTCACGGCTGGCCGCGGGCGCCCCCGCGCCGCCGCAAGCCGTTTCTCCCGCGCCGGCCGCCAAAGGCTCCGGGCTCGGCAAGATCCTGCTCATCGTCGTCCTCGTCCTGGGCTTCCTCGGCGTGGCCGTGGTGGGCGGCGTGGTCTACGTCGGCTACAAGATCAAGAACAAGGCGGAATCGGTCGCCCAGGACATGGGCCTCAATCAGCCTCAGGGCGCCTACGGGCCCGCCTTGCGGCGCACCGCCGATGTCTGCTCCCTGCTCAGCAAGGACGAGTTGCAGGAGATCATGAGCCTGCCCATCGTCCGCGCCGATCGCGAGGGCAACAGTTGCACCTACTACGGCGAAGCCGCCGCCACCGCGGCCGGCGGCGAGGCCAAGGTGAAGGAGAGCTTCGAGAAGCTGCAAAAGAGCGAGCCAAAGAGCGTCGAGGACGCCAAGGCCGTGATGGAACAACTCACCAAGGGATTGGCCGGCGCGGCCGCGGCAACCGGATCGGCGCCAGGCGGAGCCGTTCCGGTGCTGAAGATCACCGTGAATTGGGGCGAGGCAAAGAGCCAGGAGGCGGCCTTCAAGATCGCCATGAAGGGCCTGACCGCGGGGTTGCCCGGCAAGTACATGGAGAACATCCCCGACCTCGGCGACCGCGCCTACTCCGCCCCCATGGGCGCGGCCATCTTCGTGGTGAAGGGCGACGCCTGGATCGAGGTGGACTCGCGCGTCATGGCCACGCGCGAACAGGCTATCGCCGCCGCGGAGAAGCTCCTGTCCCGGCTGTAGCCACTCGCCGGACGCCCGCCGGCGTGACGGCCCAAACAGCGTCCCGCCAGCGGACCAGCTTCAGGACTTCGAAACCCGTGGCCACCTCAGTGCGGCGCCAGCCGCCATCGGCCGGGGTCTCCAGCACGACGCCCGCGGCATGGCCGATGAAGACTCCGGCCGGAGCGGCGAGCACCGCCCGCGGCCTGTCGAGCGGCGCCAGCCGGTGTTCCACCCACAACTGCGTGCGGTCCGCCGGCGGCGAGAAGACGGCGATGCGCCCGCGCCCGGCTTCCGACTCGGCCCAGACCAGCGCGCCGCCGCGCCACAGGCCCAGCGCCGCCAGGGCGGCGGCCGGCGTGTCGTGCCAGACGTTGATGGCGAACAGCCGCCAGGCGACGCCGAGCCGGCCCGGGTTGCGCATCCAGTAATTGCCGATGAAGAGGTCGTCCAGACCGTCGCCGTCCACGTCGTGCGCCAGCAGCCCGCCCTGCCGCGAGTTGGTGTAGATGGAGTACAGCTCCTTGTACTCGAAGCGGGGAAAGAGGTAGAAGCGCACCTGAGCGTCCAGGTGCGGGATGAGCACGCCGCGGCGGCCTTCGATGGTGAACGGCAGGCAGTCCTTGAACTCGGTCTGAGCTTCAATGACAGCGGCCTGCCAGTCCGGCGCGCGCAGCCACAGGAAACGGCCTGCGCCGGGCCGCTCCTGGACCAGCAGGTCGTCGCGCCCGTCGAGATCGACATCGGCGGCGCAGCCGCCGGGGCCGAAGCCGGTTCCAGCGAGCAGAGTGGCCGGCGGACCTCCGTCCAGCGGCCAGGCCTGGAGCCGGTCGCCCCACGTCAGGATGACGGGCCGGGGCTTTTCCAGCAGCGCGCCGCCGCGGATCTGGGCCAGCAGCGGCGCGGCGCACAGGATGGCTAGTGGCAGCCTTTGCATGTGAACCGGCGGCCGTGGCAGACGGCGCAGCCGCCTTTGGATACGTCCTTGGCCGAGTGGGTGTCCGCGAACTCCGGGTTGTGCGAGGGGGGCTTCAGGCCAGGTGCGGACTCGGTGTGGCACTTGGCGCAGGAGTAGGGCGGCTCGATCTTGTTGTGGCAGACCAGGCAGTCGGCCATCTGCGGGAAGTGGGCCTTTACGGCCTTGTCGCGCGGGACGTTCTCGCTCTCGGGGATGCCGTGGTGGCAGCCCGTGCAGGCATCCTTGGCCGCGGCGAGCGCTTCGGCCGCGGGCGGACGCTCGCCCAGGTAGGACTTGCCGCGGACGGCGGCGGAGAACAGCGGCGCGGGGTTGCCCATCTTGACGTGCTTGGAGTGGTTGAAGGACTGGACGCCGATGGCGCGCGGCGGAGCGATGTCGACCTCGTCGTGGCAGTTGACGCACGCGCTCTTATCGGGGATCAGGTTGTCGCTGGCTTTGGTGGAGTCTGTCGCCGCCGTGTGGCAGCTCTCGCAGGACGGCACCTGCGTGAGATGGTACTTGTGGGAAAACGGCCGCCGGGGAGCGGCGGCCGCGAGAACCGCGGCCGCCACGCCGAGCGCCAGAACGGGGATGATTACTTTGCTTTGTATGTGATGCGCCACAGCTTATTGCCTCCGTCGTCGGAGACCAGGAGGCTGCCGTCATTCAGTTGGAGCAGGCCGACGGGCCGGCCCCAGACCTCCTTCGAGTTCGGGTCGGTCATGAAGCCGGTGAGGAAGTCCTCCGCCGGCCCCGCCGGCCGACCGTCCTTGAAGGGCACGAACACGACGGAGTAGCCGATCCTCTGAGCGCGGTTCCAGGAACCGTGGTAGGCGAGGAAGGCGCCTCCCTGGTACTTCTTGGGAAACTGCCTGCCGGTGTAAAAGCGCGAGTCGAGCACGGCCACATGGGCCGGCAGGACCACGTCCGGCACGATGGTGCGGGCCACCAGGCCGGGCTTCTGGCCCTTGTTGCGCGGCTCCTCATTGGGGCCGATGTAGGAGTAGGGCCAGCCGTAGAAGCCGCCCGGCTTGACAGCGGTAAAGTAGTCCGGAACCAGGTCGTCGCCGAGCCCGTCGCGCTCCTGGACGGCCGCCCAGAGCGTGTCCGTGCCGGGATACCAGGCCATGCCGATGGGGTTGCGGGTTCCGGTGGCGACGAACTCTCTGCCCGAGCCGTCGGGATTGTAACGCGTGATGGCGGCGCGGATCTCGGGCTCGCCCGGTGAGACGTTGGACTGCGAGCCGACGCCGAGGTAGAACTTGTCGCCCTTGGCGTCGAACAGGATGGTGCGCGTCCAATGGCCCGAGGGCGCCTCCTTGAGAGAGACCACCTCTTCGCCCGGACCGAGGCTCAACCTCTTCGAGTCGTACTTGTAGCGCTTCACCGAGGTGGTCTCGGCGATGTACAGGTAGTCCTTCCAGAGAGCCAGGCCGAAGGGGCGGTCAAGGTTTGTGGCGAGCTGCGTCTGCTCGTCGCCGGAGATCCGGCCGTCCCTGTTCCTGTCCACCAGCGCGAAGACCGAGCCGGCCTTCATGCTGTCGGAAAGCAGGATCTCGCCCGACGGCCCTTGGATCATGTAGCGCGGGCGCTCGAAGCCGGCGGCGAACTCCTGGACGTCGAAGCCGGCGGGGATCTGGAGAGTGGCGCCGCCGGGGCGTGGAACGACCCGCGGCGCATTGGAGGCCGAAGGCGTGTGGTACGGTGCGGGAAGCTGGGGCGGCGTCTGGCCGGCGGCGGTGAATCCCAGCGCCGCCGCGATGATGGAAATGGTGTGAACCCTCATTACTACCAGTCTACCGGCTGGTCTGGCGGAATGAAACGCGGTAGAGCTTGTTGCCGCCGTCCTCGGAGAGCAGCAGGCTGCCGTCCTTCAACTGGAGCAGGCCGACCGGGCGGCCCCAGACGTCCTTGGACTTGGGGTTGAGCATGAAGCCGGTGAGGAAGTCCTCTTGCGGGCCGGCGGGCCGGCCTTTGCGGAACGGGATGAACACGATGGAATAGCCCGTGCGCTCGGCACGATTGCTGGAGCCGCGGAAGGCCAGAAACGCCCCGCCGCGATAGCGGGCCGGGAACAGCTTGCCGGTGTAGAAGCGGGCGTCCATGACGGCGACGTGGGACGGCGTCAGGATGACGTCGGGAACCAGCGTCTTGGCCACGAGGTCGGGGCGCTGGCCCTTGTTGCGCGGTTCCTCATTGGGGCCGATGTAGGCATAGGGCCAGCCGTAGTAGCCGCCCTGCCGGACTTCGATGAAGAAGTCGGGAACCAGGTCGTCGCCCAGGCCGTCGCGCTCCTGGACGGCCGCCCAGAGCTTTCCGCTGGACGGGCACCAGTCCATGCCGATGGGGTTGCGGACGCCGGAGGCGATGATCTCGCGGCCCGAGCCGTCGGGGTTGTAGCGCAGGACGGCGGCGCGGTAGTCGGGATCGCCGGGCGTGATGTTGGAGCGGGAGCCGATGCCGACGTACAGCTTGGCGCCCTTGCGATCGAAGAGGAGAGTGCGGGTCCAATGGCCCTGCCCTTCGTCCTTGAGCGGGACGATCTCCTCGGCGGGGCCGACGGAGAGTTTCTTCCCGTCATAGGGATAGCGTTTGATGGAGGTAGCTTCGGCCACGTAGAGGTAGTTCTTCCAGAAACCCATGCCGAAGGGGCGGTCGAGGTTGCCGATGAGTTTGGACTTTTCATCGGCGGAGATCTTGCCGTCCTTGTTGCGGTCCACCAGGGCGTAGACCGCTCCGTTCTTGACGCTGTCCGACAGCAGGACCTCGCCGCCTTTCCCCTGGACGAGGTAGCGGGGCTTTTCAAAGCCGGAAGCGAACTCCTCGGCGCTGAAGCCGGCGGGCAGCTTGAAGCCGACGCCGTCGGGGCGCCCGATGATCTTGGGCGCGTTGGCGGCCGAGGGCGTGTGGTAGGGCGGAGGCAGCTTTGGAGCCTGTCCGGCGGCCACCGAGCCCAGTGCGGCCGCGATTCCCAGAATGGAGTAGATTCGCATTCATGACATTCTATCGGGCCGGAGGGCTCCCTGAGTGGGAAACCTCGGCCTGGCTCAACACCGATGAACCGCTGGCGCTGGCCGGACTGCGCGGCAGGGTGGTGGTGGTGTACGCCTTTCAGGTGCTCTGCCCGGGTTGCCTGGAGTTCGCTCTGCCGCAGGCGCAGCGCATGCACGAGCAGTACGCGCGGGACCGGTTGATGGTGGGGCTTGCAGGGCACGCCGTCGCTGGTGCTGGCGGACCGAGAGGGGAGGCGGCGGATGCAGAAGTTGGGACACGAGAGCGACGAGCGGCTGGGGGAGGCGCTGTCGCGCCTGCTGGGCGAACGGCAGGAGCAGCGTGGTTGAATGGCTGTGGGAGGTCCGAGTTGACTGTCCGGCGACTTGAGGAGCGAAAGACGAAGATCGCGCGGCCCGGCAGAACAGGGGGCAATCCGGCGCTCGCTCTGAAACCCGTGGCAGACGCCCGTGACTTCTGGGAATTGGCGGACTCACTCCGGGCGAAGGGAAAGCCGCGGTCGAGCGAGAGTGGACGGATCCAGAGCCAGATGCGGGCGGAACGCTGAGCCACTGGCGCCTCGGGATCCCGCGGCCGGAGGAAGCCTATCATTCCGTTGAGCTTTCGGTGTATAGTGGTGCCCAGGGGCCAACGCAAGGAAGCTCCATTCCGCTTTGGACTTTGGGATTCCGAATTTGGACAGACTCGGGCGCCGGACCGGCTGAGGAAGCCGGCACGGGGCTTTTTCTGTTTTAGGAGCACTACACACCAACACATGACCATCAAGAAGAACCAGCCGCATGTTTCCTTCTAGGTACCCGCGCCCACGCGTCAAGATCAGAGAGAACGTCAACGAGGCCATCCGGGCGCGGGAGGTACGCGCGGTATTCCCGGATGGGACGGTTGAGATCATGCCGACGCAAGCGGCGATCCGCAGGGCCCAGGAACTGGGTCTGGACCTGATCTGCATCGCGCCGACGGCGGAGCCCCCGGTGGCCAAGGCCATGGACTATGGCCAGTGGCAATACGAGCAGAAGAAGAAGCAGCACGAGGCCAAGAAGAAGCAGCACGTGATCCAGGTGAAGGAGCTGAAGTTCAGGCCGAACACCGACGATCACGACTACGACTTCAAGATGAACCACGCCATCCGCTTCCTCTCCGACGGCAACCGCGTGAAGGCGGTGGTGCAGTTCCGCGGCCGCGAGATCGCGCACACGGACCTGGGACGCAAACTGTTGCTGCGTTTCGCCGGAGACCTGGCCCAGCACGGCTCGGTGGAAGGCCAGCCGAAGCTGGAGGGGCGCAACGCGCACGTGATCATCAGCCCGCTGAAGAAGGACGCGAAGGAAAAGCCGAAGGACAAGCCTCAACTCAGGCCGGTGCTTCAGCTTAATCCGGATCCGCCGAAGCCTCAGTAGGGTGGCGGCTCCGCCTCAATAGAAGAGGTACTTCTGCCACTTCTCATCGCTGCGTCCGAGCAGGCGCATGAGGTGTCTGCCGGTGTGGAGGCTGAAGGGGCGGGGAGTGTGGAGGAGCCGCATGCCGGCCTCGTCCGGAGTGCGGTTGCCTTTGCGGTTGTTGCAGGCGTGGCAGCAGGCGACGAGGTTTTCCCAGGTGGTTTCGCCGCCGCGGGAGCGCGGGATGACGTGGTCGAGCGTGAGGTCGATGCTGTTGAAGACCTTGTGGCAATACTGGCAGGTATAGCGGTCGCGCATCATGATGTTCTTGCGCGACAGGGCGCGGGTCTGGTGGGGGATGCGCCGGTACTCGAGCAGGCGGATCACGCTGGGCATGGGGACGGCGGAGCGCTGTGCGTGGATGCTGCCGGGGTTATGCTCTTCGGCCAGCGCGACGCCCTTGAGGATGAGCACCAGCGCGCGGCGGGCGGCACAGATGTTGATGGGCTCGTAGCTGGAGTTGAGCACGAGCACGGGTCTGTGCAATCGCTCGATGACGGAGTTCATTCGGTCGCTCCTCGGTCTGGCGGGGTATCAAATGGCAAGGGCTGGATGCGTTGGAGACGGTCCGTGCGCGCCAGGGTGAGGACCGCGACACGCGCGGCCCCGGCCTGCTTGAGAGCGCCGGCGGCGGCGTTGACGGTAGCGCCGGTGGTGAACACGTCGTCGATGAGCAGCAGCCGCCGGCCTCGAACGGAAGGCGAAGCGCCGAAAGCGCCGGCGACGTTGGCGCGCCGCTGGGCTCCGCTGAGGCCGGCCTGGGCGGAGGTATGGCGGCGGCGGCGGAGAAGCGGCTCGGTGGGAATGCCGGTCCTGCGGGAGAGTTCCACGGCAAGCAGCCGGCTCTGGTTGAACCCGCGTACGAGGAGTTTGCGCCAGTGGAGCGGCATCGGGACGATGGCGTCGAAGACCTGGTCGCGCGGCAGCGCGGCGGAGAGCATGCGGCCCAAGGGGGCGGCCAGAGGGCGCATACAGCCGTACTTGAACAGGTGGATGAGACCGCGCAGGCCGCCGTGGTAATCCCCGTAACTGTAGGCGGCATCGAAGCGCGTGAAGCCGGCCGCGCACAAACGGCAGAGCCCCTGTTCATTCAGCGGGCGGGCGTTCAGGAAGGGAGTGCGGCAGGCGGCGCAGCAGTGCTCGGCCACAATGACGGCCGGAGCGTCAAGACAGGACGCACAGACGGGGATGCGCGGGAAGCCTCGCAGCGGCGCCGCGCAGAGGCGGCAGTCGTCGGGAAAGAGGAGCGCAAAAAGAGGGGACCCGGCTCGCTCGAGCCAGGTGAGCGGTGTGAACGGGAGGAGTTTCGCGGAGCGGTAACTCGAGAAGACCCACCTCCGCCCCGATTATACCCCATCAAACACGACCGGCGGTGTCTGTTTGAGCGGCCCCCTGTGGTTCACTGGGAAAGTACCCATGGCCCTGCTGCTCAACTGCCAGACGATCGCGCGCCGGTTCGGCTCTGCCACGCTGTTTGAGAACATCTCGCTGACCATCAGCGACGGCGAGCGCCACGGATTGATCGGGCCGAACGGTTCGGGCAAGTCGACGCTGCTGAAGATCCTGGCGGGGCTGGACCAGCCGGACGGCGGAGAGGTGGCGTTGCGGAAGGGCGTGCGCATGACGTACGTGCCGCAGGATCCGCAGTTTGAGCCGGCGCTGACGGTCCAGCAGATTCTGGAGGCGGCGGCGCACGAGCCGGCGCTGGCGCAGGTGGCGATGGGGCAGGCGGGCTTCAGCGACGGCAGCCCGCGCGCGGGCGAGCTTTCCGGGGGATGGCGCAAACGGCTGGCGCTGGCGCAGGCGCTGGTGCGGCAGCCGGACCTGCTTTTGCTGGACGAGCCGACCAACCATCTGGACGTGGAAGGCATCGCGTGGCTGGAGCGGCTGCTGGGATCGGCGCCGTTCGCGAGCGTCGTGGTGAGCCACGACCGGTACTTCCTGGAGAACGTGGCGACGCACATGATGGAGCTGAACCGCGCCTACCCGGACGGGCTGTTCCGGTGCGCGGGAAGTTACGGGGACTTTCTGGAGCGGCGCGAGGAGTTCTACGCGGCGCAGGCGCGGCAGCGGGAGTCGCTGGCGGTGAAGGTGCGGCGCGAAGTGGAGTGGCTGAGGCGTGGGGCCAAAGCGCGGACGCGGAAGTCGAAGGCGCGCATCGACACGGCCAATGAGATGATCGCCGCGCTGGCGGATTTGCAGACGCGCACGCGGACATCGACGGCGCAGGTGGATTTCACGGCCAGCGACAGGAAGACGAAGAAGCTGATCGAGGTGGAGGACTTGGCCTGCGCGCTCGGCGGGAAGCGGCTGTTTTCCGGGCTGGGCCTGGTTTTTGCCCCGGGCAGGCGGCTGGGGCTGGCGGGTCCGAACGGCAGCGGCAAGACGACGCTGCTGCGGCTGCTGCTGGGAGAGTTGGAGCCGGACGCGGGCGTGGTGCGGCGCGCCGGCGAATTGAAGATGGTCTACTTCGAGCAGAACCGGCAGCAGATCGATCCGGAGACCACGCTGAGGCGGGCATTGGCGCCCGAAGGCGACTCGGTGATCTACCGCGGCCGGCCGGTTCACGTGAACGGCTGGGCCAAGCGGTTCCTGTTCCGGGAGGACCAACTGGCGCAGCCGGTGGGGAGCCTGTCGGGCGGCGAGCGGGCGCGAGTGCACATCGCGCGGCTGATGCTGGAAGAGGCCGACGTGCTGCTGCTGGACGAGCCGACCAACGATCTGGACATCCCGACGCTGGAGGTGCTGGAGGAGAGCCTGTCGGAGTTCCCCGGCTCGCTGGTGCTGGTCACGCACGACCGCTACATGATGGACCGGGTGACCAACGCGGTACTGGGGCTGGACGGCGAGGGCGGGTGCGGGCTATTCGCGGACCTGGCGCAGTGGGAGGCGTGGCTGCAGGAGCAGCGGCAGGCGCTGGCGGCGCAGGCGCGGCAGGCCCGGCCTGGGGAAAAGGCGGCCGGGGCGGCGCCGAAGAAGCGGCTCTCCTACCTGGAGCAGCGCGAGTGGGACGCGATGGAGGCCGGGATCCTGGAGGCGGAGCAGAAACTGGCGGCGGCCCAGGCGGCGCTGTACGCGCCGGAGACGGTGAGCGACGCGCGGCGGTTGCAGGAGTGCTACGAGGAGATGAACCGGGCGCAGGCGGAGGCCGACCGGCTGTATGCGCGCTGGGCGGAGTTGGAGGAAAAGATCAACCCAGCAGGGGGCTGAGCTTGTCGCGGAGCTCGCTGAGGTCCTGGCGCAGGGCGGCGACCTCGCGCTCGAGCTGTTCGACGCGTTCGTGCAGCGCCGAGGTGTGGACGGTGGCGACGGTTCCGCCGGCGCTCAGGCGGGGTTCACCGGAAAGCAGGTGGGCCCAACGGGACTCTTTCATGCCGGGCACGCGGTCCAGTTGTTTGACCAGCGGATCGGGCTCGCGGGCGGCGAGACGGTCGAGGCTGTAGTGGAGAGTGTCCAGATCGCCGAAATCGTGCAGGCGCTCGGTGCGCTGGCGGAGCTCGCCGGGCGTCTGCGGGCCGCGCAGCAGGAGCACGGAGAGCAGGGCGAGTTCGCCGCGGGTGAAATTGAAGCGTTCGCTCAGCCGGTGGCGGTATTTTTCCACCCGGCTGCCGGCCTCGGAGATGAAAACGGCAAGGCCCTGGTCGCGCAACGAGTTGAGCGCCTCGCGGACGGTGGCGTCGTCGTAGGCGACCACAGGGTCGCGGTTGGACTTCTGGTTGCACGCGTTGACCAGCGCGTTCAGGGAGAGTGGATAATACTCGGGCGTGGCCATGTCCTTTTCGGCGAGACAGCCGAGGACGCGCGCCTCGATGGGATCCAGGTCGAGAGACACACAAAAGCATGGCACAACGCGGGGCCGGCGTGTTGTAATTGATCCTTAACCGGAATGAAACAGTTGATTCTGGCCGGCGCGCTGGCGGCGCTGCTGGCGCCAAACCGGCTGGCCGCCGAGGACGTGGAGTCGCTGCACGCGTTCCACGTCAACCTGGACTTCAAGCCGGGCTGGACGCTGCAACTGCACGCGCGGGTGAGGACGTTTGAGGACATCGGCGCGTTCAACCAGTTCAGGGTGGGGCCGATTCTGATCTGGCAGGCCAAGCCGCGATTCACGGTGCTGGCGGGCTACTACTTCACGAACCAGCACGCACGCGCGCTGCACACCTCCTCCACGGTGCAGCGGCTGTGGTCGGGCGGCCAGTACAGGGTGGCGCGTGGGGAGACGTGGTCGGTGGACGCCCGCGGGATGCTGGAGAGGTTCATCCCGGCGGGTCTCCCCGAGTACTGGCGCTGGCGGAACCGGGCGATGCTGAACAAGACGACGCGGATCGGCGAGCTTTATGTGAGCGGCGAGGGACTGGTGCATCGGGGCGTCTGGTTCGGGCAGTACACGTCGGGCCTGAAGTGGAAGGTGAATCCGCGGGTGACGCTCGGGGCGGGATATGAATACCGGCAGACGATGTCGGGGCCGGCATCGCACGTGATTGGGACGTATTTCCAATGGTCGGCTTACCACCACGTGCCGCCGCACACGAACTAGGGATTGAGTTCGAAGACGGCGAGCACGGGGAAGTGGTCCGAGGGATAACGGCCGTCGCGATTGCCGGTGATGGACTCGGCGGACTTCACCTGCCAGGGTGCGCGGAACATGATCCAGTCGATGCGATGGGGACCGGGCTTGCCCTTGAAGCCGTGGAAGGTGCCCTCGGGACCGGTGCGGGCGGCGGCGTGATTCCAGGCGTCCTTGAGCAGCGGGGAGAGGATCCCATAGGAGGCCCCGCCGGCGGGGGTATTGAAATCGCCGGTGAGGACGATGGGCATGGCCTCGTCGTAGAGGCCGATGCGGCAGGCGATGAGGCGGAGGCTTTTCTGGCGGGCGGCTTCGTCGATGTCGCGGTGGGCCAGATGGGTGTTGAGATAGAGAAAGCGGGTGGCGGCGCCGTTGACCTGGAACAGCCCCCAGGTGACCATGCGCGGCAGGCTCATGTTCCACGAGATGCTGCCGGGTCTTTCCGGAGTTTCAGAGAGCCAGAAGTTGCCCGAGTCGAGCAGGGTGAGGCGGTCCTTGCGGTAGAAGACGCCCATGAACTCGTCCTGCTGGTTACCGCGGCGGCTGACGCCGAACCAGGCGTAATCGGGGAGATTTTCGGCGATGTAGAGGCCCTGCTCGTGGAAGAGTTCCTGGGTGCCCATGAGGTCGGGGGCCTTGGCGCGGACGGTGTCGACGAGCAGGTCGCGGCGGAAAGGCCAGGCGTCGGGGCCGTCGCTGGCCAGCGGCAGCCGGACGTTGAAGGTCATCACGCGCAGGGTCTGGGCGGGAGCGAGGGAAGCGGCGAGGAGGGCAAGCAGCAGCAGTCTGATCATGTGCATTACGTTATACAATCGCACGCAAGGAGTGTATCCATGAAAGCGATGACGAGACGGGAGATGGCCGCAGCGCTGCTGGCGGCTCCGGCGGCGCTGGGGCAGGCCGAGGCGGGGTTCACGGCGCTGTTCGACGGCCGGACGCTGAGCGGCTGGGTCCTGATGCGCGGCCGCGGGCGGGGCTACGTGGTGGAGGACGGCGCGATCGTCTGCCCGCAGGACGGCGGCGGCAACCTGTACACGGAGAAGGAGTACGCCAATTTCGTGCTGCGGCTGGAGTGGCGGCTGTGGGAGGGCGGCAACAACGGCGTCGGGATCCGCGCCCCGCTGGAGGGCGATGCCGCGTATGCGGGGATGGAGATCCAGGTGCTGGACGATGAGGCGGAGGTGTACCAGAAGATGGGACTGAAGCCGACGCAATACACCGGGTCGGTGTACGACGTCTGCGCGGCCAAGCGGGGCTTTGTGCGCAGGAACGGGGCGTGGAACACGGAGGAGATCGTGGCCGGCGGGCGGAGGATCAAGGTCACGTTGAACGGGGAGGTAATCACGGACGTGAACCTGGACGACGTCAAGGACCCGGCGGTTCTCAAGAAGCACCCGGGGCTGGCGCGAGCGGCTGGGCACATCGGTTTTCTGGGCCACGGGACGCGGGTGGAGTTTCGCAATATCCGGATCAAGGTGTTGTAGGAGGGGCGAGGGGACAGACTGGAGTACTTCCCCAGAATGCGAGGATCGGCGGATCGGGCCGATGAGAGATGCGAAAACGTGCGGAAGCGCTGCAGTAGAATGGCCGGTGTCGCACAGCGCGGGCCGGAGGCGAGAAACTGAGCTCACTGATCCCATGGATTGTCGTGCTCGCCCTGCTGGGGATAGGTGGGGCGATTCTGCTGCGGCGGTGGGGCAACGCTCCGCCGCCGGACCCGACCAAGTCCGGCCTGGACTTCGAGAGCGGCCTGGATCATCTGCCCATTGCGGCCTTCGTGAAGGATGGCGACGGACGGTGCCTGTACGCAAACCGGATCTTTCTTGAGGTTTTTGGTCCGAGCCGGAGCGAGTTCGCCGGGCGCTCGGGCCCGGCGATTCAGCCGAAGTTGATCGCCGCGGCGGTCCAGGAGCAAGACCGGCTGATTCTGGCTGGGGAGATGGACGAGATCGTGGTGGAGATGTCGGCGCCGGACAAGGCCGGCCGCGACGTACCGGTGCTGCTGTCGAAGTCGCTGCTGGAGTCGCCGCGTTGGGGCCGGGTGGTGCTGGGGACGGTGCAGGAGATCAGCCGGCAAAAGCAGACCGAGCTCGATCTGGCGCGCGAACGGGACTTCATCCAGGTGGTGCTCGACACCAGCGATGCGCTGATCGTGGTGCTGGACCTGGAATTGCGCCTGGTGCGGTGGAACCGGGCTTGCGAAAAGCTGAGCGGCTACCACGAATCGGAGCTACGCCACGCAGCCATCGTCGAGTTGCTGGTGGCGCCGGAGGAGCGCGCCGTAGCGCGGCGGCTCTGGCTGTCGAAGGGAGCCCGGAGGAGCGCGCGGCAGGGGGTGAACCGGATCCTCACCAAGGATGGCCGCCGGATCGACGTGGCCTGGTCGTCGGCAGTGCTGCTGAACACGGGGGGGGAGCCGGAACTGGTGGTTCTCACCGGGTCCGACATCACGGCCCGTCTGGCTGCGGAGTCGCGGCAACGCCAGTCGGCGCTGGAGTTCCGGATGGTGTGGGAGGGGGCGGGCGATGCGATGGCGTTTCTGGACGCCGAGGGATCGATCGTGACGGCCAACCCATCGTTTGCGGCGCTGGTGGACCGCGCAGCCGAGCAGGTAGAGGGGCGGCCGATCACCAGCGTACTGTGTGAATGCCCGGGCCAGGAGGAAGACGAGCTGGCTCGTTTCCGCGCTGAATTCGCCGGCCGCTCCATTGAGGGCCGGACGGTGCGCGAGTACCACACGCCGGCGGGCGAACTGATCTGGCTGGAAACGACGAACTCCTTTCTGGACAGGCCGGGCGCGCCGCCGCTGTTGCTGCTGGTGTTGCGCAACATCACCGGCCGCGTGCGGACGGAGCAGGAACTGCGGGCCGCCAACGAGTTTCTGGAATCGACCACGCAGTGGGCGCGCGAGATGGCGGCCAGCGCGGAGTTGGCCAGCGCGGCCAAGAGCGAGTTTCTGGCCAATGTAAGCCACGAGATCAGGACTCCTTTGAACGGCATCCTGGGCATGACGGAGCTGACGCTGCGGACGGAGCTGACAGACGAGCAGCGCGAGTACCTGGAGATGGCGCGCGTGTCGTCGGAGTCGCTGCTGAGCCTGGTGGACGACCTACTGGACCTTTCCAAGGCCGAGTCGGGGCGGGTGGAGATTGTTCCGGCGCCATTTCGCCTGCGCGAGCACCTGGGGCATTTCATGTGGCCGCTGGCGCACCGCGGAGTGGCGCGGGGGCTGAAGGTGAGCTGGCACGTGGATGAAGCGGTTCCCGATCGCCTGGTTGGGGACGCCGGCAGATTGCGCCAGGTCCTGATCAACCTGGTGGGTAACGCCATCAAGTTCACCGAGGCCGGATGGGTAAGTGCATACGTGGAAGTGATGGCGCGGACCGAGGACGCGGTGTCAGTGCGTTTCCTGGTGCGCGATACGGGCGTGGGCCTGCCGGTGGAGCGGATCGAAGACGCCTTCGCGCCGTTCACGCAACTGGACTCCAGCAGCACGCGGAGACGCGGCGGTACGGGGCTGGGGCTGTCGATCTCCGAGAAGCTGGTGGAGTTGATGGGCGGCCGGCTGTATGTTTGCAGCGAGCTCCACCAGGGCAGCACATTCTGCTTTACCCTAACCTTCCCGATCAATGCGCGCTCGGAGGAAGTGGCCGGCGAGGTTGCCTTCACTGCACAGGCGCCTCCGCCGTCGCGACGCCTGCGAGTGCTGGTGGCCGAGGACAACGCCATCAACCAGCGGCTGATCCTGCGCCTGGTCGAACTGGCGGGCCACGAGGCCACCCTGGTGTCGACGGGGCGCGAGGCCGCCGAGCGGGCGGCGTCGTCTGAATGGGACCTGATCCTGATGGATGTGCAGATGCCGGACTTGGACGGCATTAAGGCCGCAGCGGCCATCCGCGCGGCGGAGGCCGGGGCTGGGCGGCGCATCCCGATTGTCGCCATGACAGCGCACGCCATGGCCTCGGATCAGGCGGCCTGCCTGGCGGCGGGCATGGACGCGTACCTGAGCAAGCCGATCCGGCTGGAGGCGCTCACCCGGGCGATCAGCTCCGTGGCGCCGGGCCTGGAGGCCGGGGAAAAGGAGCCGGAGGAGAACTCCCCCGGCGAGAAAGGAGATCCTGAAATGCCTGGATTGGATCGTGAATCGGCTTTGGCCCGGGTTGGAGGAGACACGGCGCTGCTGGCCGAACTGGCCGGACTTTTTCTGGCGGAGTACCCGAATCTGCTGGCATCACTGGCCTTGGGAGTGGAGCAGAATGACGCCGGCGCGGTGTCGGCGGCCGCCCACCAGATGAAGGGATTGCTGGCCCAGTTTGGCGCCGAGGAGGCCCGCGCCTGCGCCTGCCGGCTCGAAGCCGCTTCAAGCCAGAGAGACCGCGATGCCGTCCGGGCGGCGTGCGCGGAACTGCACGAACGCATGGAGGTTGTCCGGCCCGAACTGCAGCGGTTGGCCGCCGGCTGAGCGCGGAGGCGGACGGTGCCGGGGAGAACCGTTTGCTATAGTAGGAATTTCGCCTCCTATGCAGCCTTCTTCTCCACAGGAAATTGTTTGCGCGCACAGTCCGGATTCCGACGACGCCTTCATGTTCTATGCCCTGGCGACGCGTAAGATCCGTTCCAGGCTGGTGCAGTTCCGTCACGTACTGGAAGATATCGAATCCCTGAACCGGAAGGCGATGGAGGGCGTCTACGATCTGACGGCGATCTCCTACCACGCCTACCCCTATGTCGCCGATAAGTACATGCTGCTGGCCAGCGGTTCGTCGATCGGCGACGGCTACGGGCCGCTGCTGGTTTCCAGCGCGCCCATGACCGTGGAGGAGCTGAAGGGCAAGCGCATCGCGGTGCCGGGCAAGATGACCACCGCCTACCTGGCATTGAAGATCATGGAGCCGGATTTTGAAGCGGTGGTGATCCCCTTCGACCAGGTTCTGGAGGCGCTCAAGGAGCGCGTGGTGGATGTAGCGCTGGTGATCCACGAGGCGCAGTTGACGTTTTCCAAGGGCGGCTTCCACCAGGTCACGGACCTCGGCCGGTGGTTCAAGTCCGCTTACGACCTGCCGCTGCCGCTGGGGGCCAACGCCCTGCTGCGGAAGCTGCCTAAAGATGTCCGGGCCGAGTGCTGCCGCCTGATGAAGGAGAGCATCACCTATGCGTTGGATAATCACGAAGAGGCGCTGAACTACGCCATGCAGTTTGCGCGGGACATGGAGCCGGCGCTGGCGGAGAAGTTCGTCGGCATGTACGTGAATCACTACACGGTGGACGCCGGCGAGGTGATTCCGAAGGCTGCCCAGAAGCTGCTCGACCTCGGCTTTGAGGCGGGGCTGATTCCGCGGCGCGTCGAAGTTGAGTTTGTCCGATAGCTGATCACACGCCGATGAAGACGACCGCTCTGATGCTGGCCCTGCTCGTGAGCCTGCCGGCGCTGTGCTGGCAAGGCAATGTGGTCAACAAGCAGAAAATAAAGGGCTTGCGGGAGTACGCCAGGCAGGGATCACCGGCCATTCCGAAGATCACCCCCTACTTGGCGGACGGCGACGTGGAGGTGCGGCGGGAGGCCGTAAAGGCGCTGGTGGAGGCTGGATCGCAGCGCTCACTGGAACCGCTGACGGCGGCCTGCGCCGACAACGACGCCGAGGTCCAGATCCGGGCCACCGACGGGCTGGTGAATTTCTACCTGCCGGGCTACGTCGATCGGGGCCTGTCGGCAAGCATTAGGCGGGCGGGGGGTCTGGCCACCGGCAGGTGGGACGAGGGCAGCCGCGAGGCCATCGACGCCGATACCCCGCTGCGGCCGGAGATCGTGCAGGCGCTGAGCGGGCTGGCGCGGGGCGGGGTGTCGATGGAATCCCGGGCCAACGCCGCGCGCGCGCTGGGCATCCTGCGCGCCCGCGCCGGAGTGCCGGTTCTGGTGGAATCGCTGAAGTCCAAGGACAGCCGGCTGATGTATGAGTCCCTGGTGGCGCTCCAGAAGACGCGCGATCGGTCGGCCGGTCCGAACGTCGCGTTCCTGATGCGCGACCTGGACGAGAAGGTGCAACTGGCGGCCATCGAGACCGCGGGCATCCTGGGCTCGAAAGAGGCCGTGCCCGGTTTGAAACGGGTGCTTGAGAACCCGGCGAACAGGAAGGTACGGCGTGCTACCCTGATCGCCCTGGCGCAAATCGGCGATCCGGCCAACCGGCCGCTGTTTCTGAGCCTGCTGGGGGACAAGGACGAGGAGGCGCGTGCCGCCGCCGCCGAGGGACTGGGACGGCTGGCCGAAGCGGCTGACCGGCCCGCGGTGGAAAAGGCATGGACGGACGAGAAGAAGACCTCGCCCCGGCTGGCTCAGGCCTTCGCACTGGCGCTGCTGGGGAATGTGGATCCGTCGAGCTTCGGACCGGTCGGGTACCTGGCAAACAACCTGAACCAGAAGGCATGGCGCGGAGTGGCGCTGCCGTACCTGAGCGAATTGTCGCTCAAGCCGGAGCCGCGATCGGCCATCCTCGTGGCGTTGGGCCAGGCGACCACGCGCGACGAGAAGACGGGGCTGGCGCAGGCGCTGGCCGGGTGCGGATCCAGGGACGCCCTTGCCGGACTGGAGGGACTCTCCAAGGATGAGGATGCAGCGGTAGCGCGAGAGGCGCTGCGGGCGCTGCGGATCTTGAAGGGATCGGTGCGCTGACGCAAAACGGGCAGGTCCGAGGACCTGCCCGAATTTGCGAAATCGGTTGGGGAAGGGAAGCTGTTACTTCGCCTTCTTCTGCTTCTGCTGGCCGACGCGGACCTTGAACTGCTTCTGCTGCATATCCTCCCAGGCCTTCCAGTCAAAGCGCTTGGAGGCGTCGGCGACATACTCAGCGGCGTCCATGCCCTTCGGCAGCACGGCCATGAGGGTGGCTTCCTGGCCCTGCGGGCCGGTAATGCGGAAACGGCGGACGTTCGGAATCGACATAACTACTCCACTATAGCAAAGCGCGCAGAGCTTCGCCCAGATCGGGGTGGCAAAAGGTGAAACCGGCTCGCAAAGCGGCCTCCGGGAGCACCTTCTGGCTGCCGGTGAGGATGGAGGCCATCTCGCCGTACAGCAAGCGCAGGGAGAGGGCCGGGACGGGGAAGACGGCTGGTCTTCGTAGCGTCTTCGCCAGTATCCGGGTGAATTCGGCGTTGCGGACGGGCGCGGGCGCGACGGCGTTCACCGCGCCGCGCACCTGCTGGTTCGACGCGGCCCAGCAGGCCATGCGGACGGCGTCGTCGATGTGGACCCAGGACATCCACTGGGCGCCGCCGGCCAGAGGGCCGCCGAGGCCCAGGCGGAAGGGGAAAAGCATCTTGCTCAAAGCGCCGCCGCCGGATCCAAGCACGACGCCGAAGCGCAGCCGGACGACGCGGATTCCGAGCGAGAGCGCCAGATCGGCGGTCTGTTCCCAGGCGGCGCAGGTATCGGCGAGGAAGCCCTGGCCGGGGGCTGAGTCCTCGGTGAGAGTCTCCTCGCGCCGGTCGCCGTAGTAGCCGATGGCCGAGGCGCACACCAGCACCTCGGGGCGCGGCGAGAGGGTGCTGAGCGCTTCGACGAGCCGGCGGGTGCCGTCGACGCGGCTGGCGCGGATGCGGGCCTTCGCCTCCGCCGTCCAGCGTTGCGCGATGGGCTCACCGGCCAGGTGGATGACGGCGGAAGAGCCGGCCAGGCACTCTTCGGACGGCGTCTGGCGGCCCAGCGCGCGCACTTCAAGGCTCCCTGCTTCGAGGGCGGCCCGGATCGCCTTACCCAGGAAGCCGGTGGCGCCAGTCAGAGTAATGGTCATCCTCCCACCATCAGATCACAGGCTGATGCGCGGGCGCGGCTACAATGAGAGGGACGTTTGCCCTTCCATGCGCGCCTGGAACCGAACCAAACTGCTCTGGGGCTACCTTCGCGGCAAGAGCCGCCTGGGCGCGCTGCCGGTGGAGTATATCGTCGAGACCACGGCCAAGTGCAACATCTACTGCCCGATGTGTCCTCGCGAGACGCATCCGCAGCCGAAAGAGGACATGGACGAGCCGGCGTTTGAGGCGCTGCTGAGCCAGGCCGGCGCCAGCGCCGAGCACATGATGCTGATCGGGCTGGGAGAGCCGCTGCTGGATGCCAGGATCTTCGACCGCATCGGCCAGTGCCAGCGCCACGGCGTCTCGACGCTGATCTCCACCAACGGGACGCTGCTCGACGAGCAGGCCGCCGGGCGGCTGCTGGCCACGCCGCTGGAGCACATCACGCTGAGCTTTGACGGCTACAGCAAGGAGACCTTCGAGTTCTACCGCAAGGGGGCGAAGTTCGAGCGCGTGCGCGACAACTTCGTGCGCTTTTGCCGCATGAAGCACGAACGGGGCTCGAAGATGCAGGTGGTGGTGCAGATGGTCAGGATGGACGGTAACCGGCACGAGGTGGAAGCGTTCACGGCGTTCTGGCGGGCGGTGCCCGGGGTGGATCAGATTCGCGTCAAAGAAGACGAGACCAATCTGATGCGGCCGGAGGCCGGACATGCCGCTTCGGCGTGGCAGCACCCCTGTCACTACCTGTGGCGCGGGCCGCTGTATGTGAAGCACAACGGCGACGTCTACCCGTGCTGCCAAAGCTACATGCTGAACGGCGCGCCGTTGGGCAACGTGGGGGTCCAAAAGCTGACGGAGATCTTCGACGGCGCGGAGATGCGGCGCATGCGCCGGCTGCACGTGGAGGGCAGGGCGGGCGAAATTGACGTCTGCTCGCGCTGCTGCACCACGATTCCGCATCCGCTGCTGGTGGCGGGCAGCCTGCTGGCAAGCGGCCGCACGGTGCGCGCGTGGCTACCGGTGGTGGAGCGGCTGGTCTACCTGGCCAAACTGCCGGCCGGCTGGCTCAAGCCGCCGCGGGGCTGATCGCCGGCCTTCAGCAAGGGATTGGCCATCCCCTGCTGCTCGTAGTAGCCGGGCCGGACGCGCTCCACCACGGTGGCGACGCTGCGGTCGATCATGGTGAAGAAGGGCTTGGGGCCGAGGCCGATCCAGAAGGCCAGGACGAGCAGCGGGGTGAAGTAGACCACCTCGCGCCAGTTCAGGTCCTTGAGTGCCCGGTTTTTCTCGCTGTTCAGGTCGCCGAGCATGGTGCGCTGGAAGAGCCACAGCAGGTAGGCCGCGCCCAGCGCGATGCCGATGCCGCAGGAGAGAGCCCACCAGAACGACTTCTCGAACGCTCCCTTGATGATGGTCACCTCGCCGATGAAGCCGTTCAGCGGCGGCAGCCCCATGGAGCTGAGGGCGGCGATGAGGAACACGAAGGTGAAGACCGGCATCACCTTGAACAGCCCGCCGTAGTCGGCGATTTCGCGTGTGTGCCGGCGCTCGTAGACCACGCCGACGATGAGGAAGAGCATGCCGGTGGAGACGCCGTGGTTGATCTGCTGGATGATGGAGCCGGCGATGCCTGCGTGGTTGACGGCGAAGATGCCGAGGGTGCAGAAGCCCATGTGGCTGACCGAGGAGTAGGCGACCAGTTTTTTCCAATCCTTCTGCATCAGGCTCACCAGCGCCCCGTAGATGATGGCGATGATGGAGAGCGCGGCGACAATGGCGATGGTCTTCGGGTCGCGGCAGGGCTCCGGCAGCATGGGCAGCGAGAAGCGGATGAAGCCGTAGGTGCCCATCTTCAGCAGGATGGCAGCCAGGATGACGGAACCGGCCGTGGGGGCCTCGGTGTGGGCGTCCGGCAGCCAGGTGTGCAGCGGCCACATGGGGACCTTCACGGCGAAACCGAGGAAAAAGGCCCAGAAGACCCACCAGGCGAGATGGCCGGGCATCTGGGTCTGGAGCAGTTCGGCCATGTCGAAGGTGTGGCGGTGGAACTGGACCCAATGCTGCCAGTAGAAGGCCAGGATGCCGAGCAGCATCAGCATGGAGCCGATGAGGGTGTAGAGGACGAACTTGATGCTGGCGTAGCCGCGGCGCTGGCCGCCCCAGATGGCGATGATGAAGTACATCGGGATCAGGGTGAGCTCCCAGAAGACGAAGAAGAGCAGGAAATCGCGGGCGGCGAAGACGCCCAGCATGCCGAACTGCAACAGCATGAAGTGGCCGTAGTACTCCTTGAGCCGCTCCTCGATGGCCGACCACGAGCAGAGGATCGACAGCCAGCCCACCAGCGTCGTCAGCAGCACCAGCAGGACGCCGTAGCCGTCCACGCCGAGGTGCCAACTGGCGCCGATGGAGGGAATCCAGGGGGCTTTCTCGACGAACTGGAAGTCGGCGCCCGGGTCGAAGCGGAACCAGAGCGGCAGCGAGACCAGGAAGCCCGCCAGAAAAACAAAGTTCGACCAGAGCTTGATCAGCCTGGCGTTGGAGGAGGGCAGGAAAAAGAGGACGAGAAGCCCGGCGAGGGGCGTGCACAAAACTACCGAGAGCAGGTGGTCCATATCGGGGGGTCCGGCCAAGTTGTCATTCTATCCCAGCCGGCACGGAAATGGAGAAAGGACTCTGAAACAGGAAAGGCGGGGCGCTTCGGGCCCCGCCTTGGATCCTGTTCGTTGGCTTGTGGCTACCGGTAGGGAACCATCTTCATGAAGCCGTAGACGAAGGTGAAGACGCTCGGCTCGGTCTGTCCGCCAGCCACCAGCGGCGCCTGGAAGCGGCCGGCGGTGGGAGAGTTGGTTTGCTGGAGGGCCAGCGTGGAGACATTGCCGTCCCCGCTCGGCGTGGCGGTGTTCTCCGCCGCTGGCATCTGTTTGAGGATGGACGAGGGGACGACGATCTTGGCCGCGCTGGCCGGGGCAAAGCAGATGAAGATGCGGTTCACTGTCTTGTTCTCGTCCTCGGGGGCTTTGCCGCGGGAGAGACCTACGAGTTCGACCAAGTCATCGGCGCCGCCGCCGCTCCAGGTGACAGTCAGGTCGGAGGCGCGGTTGACGGCGGTGATGGCGTCCTTGTTGGTCCAGGCGATGGAGTCGCTCACGTTCTGGTTGGCCGTGAAGGCGCCCACGTCCACGCCGCCTGTGCCGGTCAAGGCAAAGGCGCCCTTCTTCATGGCGCTGGAACTGCCGGCGCCGGGCAGGCCGGGGATCGAGGGCAGGCCGGGTATTGAGGGCAGGCCCGTGCCGGAGCCGAGGGTGACGTTGTAGCTGTTGGTCTTCGGATCCCGCGGCACGTCCTTGTTGAGGTTGTCCGGACCGGTGAGCTTGAGCTTGTCGCCGGCGTCGAGAGCCGTGGTGGCGATGGCAACGGAGGTGTCCAGCGCCGTGAAGATGCTGCAACCGTTCGGATTGAGGACGAAGCCCTCCGTCCCGCTCTGCGTCATCCACTCCGCCAGCGCCTTGGCGTCGTACCTGGTGAACTGGCCGCCGGCGTTCTCGGTTTTGGTGTCGAGGCTGAAACCCTCCACGGTCATGCTGACGGACTGCTGTGTGACGACGAAACTGCCGAGGACGACGGACCCGCCGCCGGAGAGGATCTCCAGGCCGCTGGGAGAGATCCCCATCGGGTGGTCGCAGATCGTCTTGTCGCCGGCCACGGTGGGGATGGTGGCGGGAGCGCTGACCACTTCGCCGATGCGCACGCGGAATTCGACGGCGCAGCCCGCGGGCAACCCGCTCTCCGGCAGCGTTGCCAGCAAGCGGTCGTAGCCGGGCCTTTGCGAGTTGCGGCCCAGGTAGGCGACCGGGACTTCCTGGCCGCCGATCATCAGCACCGCGCCCTCCACCATGTTCATCTCGGCCGGCAGTTCATTGTCGGCACCCTCGATGGGGCCCAGTCCGGTGGCGTCCATCTCCAGCGTCTGCGCGGCCCTCGCCGGCGCGATGTAGGTCACATTGACGGGATCGCCCTCGGCCGGGCGCACGCGCGCCTGCACCATGCCGGAAGGCTTGCCGGTGTTAGTGATGAGCCCGAAGTTCCGGTCGGCGACCTTCACCGCCACGCCATCGCTGGCTTCCCCATTGAACGTCACGGCGACCTTGTAGTCGCCGGATGGGGTGCTGGAGGGCACGATGGCCACGATTCGATCCGCGGCGGTTGAGATGACGAAGGCTTGCACGGTTGCCGACCCGTCGGCTGTGGTCAGAGCCACCGAAACGCCGCCCAGGTCCTGCGGGTAGGGCACTTCCGCCTTGGCGGCGTCGACCGGCGCCAGGTCCTTGCCCGTGATAGCGAACACCGATCCGCGCGCCAGCGTCGCCGTCTCCGAAACGGCAGCCAGCGTCCGAACTCCGGTCTTCTCCGTGATTTGCGGCTTTGCAGCCGCGGCAAAGGCGCAGAGAGCCACGCCGGCAATAAACATCCAAGTGGTCTTCATAGTTCTCCTGGGCGACGAGGACAGGCTGGCAACTGATGCCTCAGCCTTTGTGTCTTTCCCCTCGACGCCGGTGCATTCAGTGTAGGGGAGACGCGACGCTACGGCAAGAAGGAAAAGGACTTATTCCCTCGGTGCAATTCCGAGTACCCGCATTTTCTTGTACAGATTGCTGCGCTCCAATCCCAGTGCTTCGGCCGCGCGGCTGACGTTGCCGCCGGAGTCTTCCAGTTTCCTGAGGATGTAGTCGCGCTCGGCCGATTGCCGCACCTCCACCAGGCTCTGGTTGCGGTCCTGAGAGCGGTCGGCGGCTTTTCGCGCGACGGGGAGGGGCACATGGCGGGCGTCGATCCGAATCTGCGGATACATAATGACGATCCGCTCCATCAGGTTCTTGAGCTCGCGGACGTTGCCGGGCCACGTGTATTGCCGGAGCACGGCATACGCCTCGGGCGTGAGTTCCTTGGGCTTGCGCCCGTAAGCGGTAGTGAACTCGCGCAGGAAGTGATCGGCGAGTTCCGGGATGTCCTCGACCCGCTCCCTCAAGGGTGGAACTTCGAAAGGGATGACGTTGAGGCGGTAGAAGAGGTCTTCGCGGAAGTTGCCGCGTTCGATCTCGTCCTCGAGATTCTTGTTGGTGGAGGCGATGACTCGGACGTCCACCTGCACGGGCTCGGCAAAGCCGACGGGCTCGAAGCGCTGTTCTTCCAGAACGCGCAGAACCTTGGCCTGGGTCTTCAGGCTCATATCGCCGACTTCGTCAAGGAAGAGAGTTCCGCCGTCGGCCTTCTCAAACTTGCCTGTTTTGTCGTCGAGGGCGCCGGCGAGGCTCCCCTTGCGGTGACCGAACAGCTCGCTCTCGATCAGCTCCTCGGGGATGGCGGCGCAGTTGAGCTCGACAAACGGGGCGTCGGCGCGGGCGCTCTGGGCGTGAATGGCGTGCGCGACCAGTTCCTTGCCCGTGCCGCTTTCGCCGTAGATCAGGACGCGCCCGTTGGTGGAGGCCATCAGGGCGATCTGCTGGCGCAGGGCCTTGATCGGCATGCTCTGCCCGATGAGCTGCAGCTTGCCGCGGCCGGAATCGCGCAGTTCGTCCAGCGCCAGGTGGAGCCGGCGCTGCTCCAGGGCGTTCTTCAGCACCACCAGCACCTTCTCGATGGTGAGCGGCTTTTCCAGGAAGTCGAAGGCGCCGAGCTTGGTGGCTCGCACGGCGGTTTCGATGTTGCCGTGGCCGGAGATCATGATGACGGCCGGCAGCCCGGGCATTTCAGAGGCGCGGATGCGCTGCAGCGTCTCCAGCCCGTCCATGCCGGGCAGCCAAACGTCGAGCAGAACCGCTTCATAGCCTGCGGGGGCAAGTTCGCCGCCGGAGGCCAGTTCTTGGACGCACTCCTCGCCCGAACCCACGGCGTGGGCCTGGTAGCCCTCGTCTTCGAGCACGCCGCGGAGCGAGTCCCGGATGCCGGGCTCATCGTCAACAATCAGTACCTTGGTGGGCTTCATGCCTGCGCTTCCCTGCCTATCGGGTTATCGGCCGCGGAGTCGACCGGAGCGTCGACCGGTGCAACGGCCGGCAATTCGATGATAAAGCGCGCGCCGGCCGGGTGGTTGTCCACCACGCGGATGTGCGCCCCGTGTTCGGCCACGATGTGGCTGACGATGGCCAGTCCCAGACCGGTGCCGCGCTGCTTGGTAGAGAAGTACGGCAGGAAGAGCTTCTCCTTATCCTCTGTCGTGATGCCGCAGCCGGTGTCGGCGATCACCAGTTCCACCATGTCGCCGCTGGTGGCCTGCGTTTCGATCGACAGTTCCTTGAACGGCACGTCGCGCATCGCCTCGGCGGCGTTGTCCACCAGGTTCACGATGACGCGCTTGAACTGCTCGCGATCCAGCGAGACGGCCGGCAGACCGCCGGCCAGCGAGCGGTGGATGCGGACCCCTTCCAGCCGCCCGTCGAAAACCGCCAGCCCTTCCGTCACCACGGCATTCAGGTCGGAGGGGACCGGCTGCGCCGCCGGCCAGCGGGCGAACTGTGAAAACTCGTCCACCAGCGTCTTCACGCTCTCCACCTCGCGCCCGATCGTGGCGCAGCACTCGCGAATGACGCGCTGCGCCTCCGGCGATGCCTGGGTGCGGTCCAATTGCCGCAGGATGCGCTCCGAACTGAGGGCGATGGGCGTGAGGGGGTTCTTCAATTCGTGGGCGATGCGCCGGGCCACCTCGTGCCAGGCGGCCGCCTTCTGCGCCTTGAGGATCTCGCTGGTGTCCTCGATCACCAGGACGTAGCCGCTGGGCAGACGGGTCTCCAGGGCCGCCGCCGTCACCGCGAAGTGCCGGGTGCCTTCCGCTGTGCGCACTTCAAACTGCCGGTCGGCCGAGCCGGTCCGGCGGGCGCGTCTCATCAGGCGGGTGAACTCGGCCTGCTGCTCGGCGGGAAGCAGGTCGGCCAGCTTGACGCCCGGCTGGATGCGGCCTCCCGGGAAGATCTCGCCCATCGCGCCGTTCACCAGTTGCACGATGCCGGCCGGGTTCAGCGACACCACGCCGGTGGGGATGCTGTCCAGCACCGCCTCGATGAAGCGCCGCCGGCGCTCGAGCTCCTCCTGGTTGGCCTGCAAGTCCTGGGTCATCTCGTTGAAGGCGCGCACCAGCAGCGCCAGTTCGTCGGTCGCGCCCACGTGCACGCGGTAGGAGAGGTCCCCTCCCCGCACCGCCCGGGCGGCCTCCAGCAGCGCCGTGACCGGCGCGCTGATCTGCCGGGCCATGAACAGTGCCACCCAGGTGGCGATAAACAGGATGAAGAGCGTGATCAGGGCGAGCAACTGCAAGTAGAAGCGCCGGTAGTCTTTGCGGTTGGCGGCGAGCTGGTCGTAGTCGCGGATGTGCTGCTCGATCTCCGCCTGCCGCCGCGCCAGGTCCAGCGGCACGTGGACCAGGACCACCACCTCGCCGCCGCCGGCCACCGGGGCGCGTGCCTCCAATTCCTTCCCCCGGTCGCCGGCTGCGGGTTCGGCTTCGCAAATCGCGAACCGCCCGCCGTCCTTGCGCACGACGTAGACCTCGTGCGCCCGGCCGTTCTCACACACCGAGGCGAAGAACTCGCTCGGAGCGTGGCCGGTCTTCAGGAACTCCGCCAACTGGGAGCTGTCGGCCATCCAGCGGGCCAGAGCCTGGGTGCGGCGCTTGGCCTCCCCCTCAAGGGACTGCCCGATGTCCTGCATGTTCAGCCGGATCTTCTCGGCCGGCCGGCTAAACCACTTGTCCAGGTTCCGGTTCAGCACCTCGACGCTCCAGATCACCAGGAAGAAGGTGGGCAGGAAGGTCAGGCCCAGGGCGCCAATCACGATCTTGGTGCGGATCCTGGACCCCTCAACGCCGGCCCGGCGGGCGAAGTAGAGCTTCACCGCGTCGCGGAAGAGCATGAAGCCCAGCAGCACCGTCAGCAGGAAGATGACGGTCGATAAACCCCAGAAAACATAGGTCTGTTCCGGACTTGTGGGTCCGTAGTCCCCCACGCTGAAAGAGCCCTGCCAGACCACCAGCGCCACCAGGATCAGCAGCAGCGTCAATCCAATACCCAGTCTGAGGCGCTGGCGCATGTCTACCCATCATAGACCCCCGCCGGGCCGGATCAAACCGTACCAAAGCCGCATTAAAAGTCCTAAATGAATCTACTCTGAGGCCTCGCGCCCATTGACGGGATAAGCGAGGGTTATGTTACGATTCTCACATTAGACTATACCTGTGTCTCTGTTTGGGGAGTGTCAGGAGCTCTTTGATGAAGTCTTTCGCGACCGGCCGATACGAGGCGAACCCGCCCGCGGTTGAAGCCGGCGCCATTCTGATGCGTTCGAGCCTGGAGCATATGAGCCCCTCGGAGGGGTGGTGTACTCCGGGCCGTGCCGGCATCTCGAACACCCCCATGCAGAGCAATGTTGTCTCGCTCCAGGCCCAGGGCCGGTCTGCGGACCAGGCTGGGTGCATTTTTCCGGGAGTTACCAATCGATCCAATTTGGGACGTATCAGTGGGTGGCGCCTTGTCCGCTAGCTTCAGGGGCCCGGCACGCCTCACCGAGTTGTGCCTGGCGCTCTTGGCGTTGCTCTCCGGCTTCGCGTTTGCCCAGGAAACCACTGGCAGCATCGCGGGCCAAGCGCCAGTACAGAGCTGATGTTGCTTCATGGCAAGGTCGAGAGGGAGGGTCTCGATGTCGGAAACTTATCGTTGGTTTGTGGGCATCGACTGGGCCACCGGGAGTCACGCAGTATGCGTGCCGGATCGCGAGCGGGGCATCGCCGCCCGCAAAACGATCGAGCATGGCGGCAGCGGCATGGCCCAATTTGTCATGGCCGGCGCACTGCGCACTGACTCGCACCTCTTTCATCGGGTCCAACTGAGTGTCCTTGTATTCCTACTTCTACCCTTGGGCAACGGTTTGAGGGCGTCTTGGGAAAACCCGGGTTGAGGCTCAGACCCAGTCAAGTTTGAGCTGTCTCAATTCGGCAGAACCACAGCGGGCCAGGCAGGTTTGATCAGTCAAGCCGGCTATCGATCCCGTGGTCAAGAGTCCCGGTGCATGGGCTGGTTTCTTTCAGGGGGGCCAGCGAAGAGAATAAATCGCTTTGGGAGGTTAATGTGAGAAGAACAGAACCGGATCACACCCGGAACAATCAGCGGACCAGCGGCTCAGCAATCAGGTCGCTAGCAAGCGGTCTGGGCATGGCGTTGCTCCTGGCGGGCAGCATGTTGGGCCAGTCGAATACAGGCAAGATTCTGGGCAGGGTGGCGGATGCCTCCGCCGCTGGCGTGCCCGGCGCCAAGCTGACCGCATCCAGCGCCACCCTGCCGACTCCGCTCGTGGCCACCACGAACGAAAGCGGCGACTACAACTTCGAACTGGTGCCGATCGGTATCTACACGGTGACGGTGGAGAAGACCGGTTTCCGCACGGCCAGGCAGAACAATCTGCAAGTGAAGCTGGGATCGCAGGTCGACTACAACCCCAAACTGGAAGTCGGCCAGTTGAGCGAAGTGATCGAAGTCAGCGCCAGTGTCAACTCGCTGGATACCACTTCGAGCCGCACCGCCACAAACATTACAGAAGCGCAGTTCGACGCGCTGCCGAAGGGCCGCTCCTTCAACAGCCTGCTGCAAATGGCGCCTGGCGTTCGTCAGGAAGCGAAGAGCGGCAACGCGGGTGTGGGCGGCATTCAGGTTGACGGTGCGAGCGGATCGGAAAATTCGTTCGTGATCGACGGCGTCGACGTGAGCGACGTGCGGCGCGGTTCGCTGCGTTTGCAGAACGCGCTGCCATTTGAGTTCATCCAGGAAGTGGAAGTGAAGTCGGGCGGCTTTGAGGCCCAGTACGGCGGGGCCGCGGGCGGCGTGGTGAACGTGGCGACGAAGCCGGGCACCAACGACTTCCACGGGAGAGTGTCCATGTTCTACACGAACGATGGCATGAACCCCGTCAATCGCGGCTACTATCAGCGCTCGGTGGCCAACGCCAACATCGCTGAGTTTTTCCGGCCGAAGCAGGACAGCTATGGCACCAAGTATCCCGGCGGCATCTTCAGCGGCCGCATCATTCCGAACAAACTGTTCTTCACTGCGGGTACGTTCCCGGTGCTGACCTCTACAACGCGGTCGCCGCAGTACGCCAGCGGCGCGAAATCCTGGAAGCAGGACGATCTGAATCACTACTTCATGAGCCGCGTGGATTATGCGCCCACGTCCAAGCTCCAGATCAACAGCTCCTACATGTGGACGCCGCAGCGCCAGACCGGCGCGCTGCCGAATATCGACCCTCGCATTGCGGCGCCGTCGAACGATCTGACGGTGCAGGGCGGCTGGCAGCCCTCTTCGGCCGTCACCGTTTCGGCCAACTACATTCTGACGCCTCGCTGGCTGATCACCGCCCGGTATGGCTATAAGTATCAGAATGACAAGCTCGGCAACTACGGCCTCTCCACGGCGCCGTTCCTGGTCTATGGCAACTCGGCGGCCAACGCCGGCCTGCCCGTGCCCGCGGAGGTGAATTTCCCCAACGGCTACCAAAATGTCTCCAGTACGTTCGCCATCCAGAGGGACATCACCACGCGCAACAACCTCTACTTGAGCTCGGCAGTGATGTTCGGCAAGCACAATCTCAAGTTCGGTTACGACATGGCCCGCCTGTCGAACGACGTGAACAGCAACTACACGAACGGCCGGTTCAATATCTTTTGGGGGGATGCCTACACCCGCGGCTCCATCACCAACGCAAAAGGCGCCTACGGCTACTACGCGTGGGAAGACGGCGTCCGCCTGAACTCCGCGGTCAACAGCAAGAACCACGGTTTTTACGTCCAGGACAACTGGCGCCTGACCCGGCGGCTCACGCTCAACGTGGGCGTCCGCTTCGAGAGCGAGTTCCTGCCTCCTTACAAGGCTGAGCAAGGGGGCGTCAAGGTCGCCAACCCGATCTCCTTCAACTGGGGTTCCAAGGTGGCTCCCCGTCTCGGCGCGGCCTACGACGTGCTCGGCGACGGCAAGTGGAAGATCAGCGGCAGCTTCGGCTACTACTACGACGTGATGAAGTACGAGCTCGCCCGCGGCAGCTTCGGCGGCGACTTCTGGGTGACCCACATCTATACGCTGGACAACCCGAACGTTCTGAACCTCGGTCTCGCCAATCCTGGCGCGGCCGGCAAGCAGGTCATCCAGTTCGACAACCGCACCATCCCAATCAATTCGAGGGGTGAACTTGAGGGCATCGATCCCAACATCAAGCCCTTCAAGCAGCGCCGCTTCAGCGCTGCACTCGAACATCAACTCACCGCACGCAGCATCCTCGGAGTCCGCTACACGCGCACCGACGTTCTGGCCGGTATCGAAGACATCGGCGTTCTCGATGGGGACGACGAAGTCTATCTCATTGGCAACCCCGGCCTCGGCGACACTCGTAACACGAAGAGCGTTTACGGTGCGAAGACGCCGAACGGGAAGGAATTCCTGGTCCCGAAAGCGACTCGCCAGTATGATGCGGTGGAGTTCCGCCTGCAAGGGCAGAAGAATCGTGTCACCTATCTCGCGAGCTATACCGTGAGCCGCCTGTGGGGCAACTGGTCCGGTCTGGCCAACTCCGACGAGTCCGGCCGCTCCGACCCGGGCGTCTCCCGCGCCTTCGATCTGCCGTACTACTACTTCGATCAGAGCGGCAGCCAGAAGAATGTGTTCGGCCGCCTCGCGACCGACCGCCCGCATGAGATCAAGGGGTTCCTCTCCTATGACCTCAAGAGCAAGATCGGCACCACGTTGTTCGGCTTGACTCAAGTGGCGTGGAGCGGCGTGCCGGATTCGACCTCGGTGATATACCAGTCGGCTCCGACGTTCCCCCATGGCCGCGGCGACATGGGCCGCACGCCCTTCTACACGCAGACCGACTTCAACCTGGCGCACACGGTCAAGTTTACTGAACGCTATGGCGCCCGGTTCGAAGTGAACTTCATCAACCTGCTCAACCAGGCAGCGGTGGTCTCACGCACTACCCAGATCAACCGCACGGGCGCCATCAGCGCCGCGCAGTTGCCGCTGAGCCAGTTCTTCGGGGGCTACGATGTGAACAAATTCGTCTATCCCGGAAACTATCTGGCCGGCAAGACTCCTCAGTACAACCCGATATACGGTTTGCCCGGCGGCAACTACCGCGCCGGCGGCCCGGGTGCTTACCAGAGTCCCCGCAACATCCGCCTCGGCATCAGTTTCCTCTTCTAAGAGGATTCGCCAAGACGACGCAAAAAGGGGCGCCCCCAATCGGGGCGCCCCTTTTCTATGTTTGCCGGGCATGTTCGACTACGCGGGGGTGAAAGTCCCCTTCACAGCCTGATGGAGGCGAAGGGATAGCGCCGCGCAAGGGCGTCGTTGCGAGGCGGGGCCTGAACGAAGCGTGGAGCAAACGTACGAGCCGATGTACAAGAACCGGATCTGAGGCATACGGTGTCGGACGAGCGGGCCGCCGCAATCTGGTGAACTTCACGCGGGCCACCAACGGCGACATCGTCAAAGGGGACGTGAAGAGCGGTGCGCGCAGCGACGCCTACATCCAGACCGATCTCACGGTGCATCATCAGATCCCGTTGACGGAGAGCCGGCGGCTCGACTTTGAAGCCAACGTCTCCAACCTGTTCAACCAGCGCGCTGCCACGGTGTACTACGAGTTCGCCATCCCCACCAACCTGATCAACGCCTCACGGGCGTCCCGGTTCCCGGGCGACCTGGGGGTCGATTTCGGCAAGGTTGATGAAGGGCTACAACTACGTGGATGCGCTGAATGCCGCTGGCGCGTTTGCCGGCGTGCAACAGAAACTGACGCTGGCCAGCCGCTACGGCATGCCCAGCTCGTTCCAGACCGCCCGCAATATCCGCCTGGCGGTGCGCTTCATCTTCCAGGCGATCCGCAGCAGTCGCTTCGCTATGCAACGGGCATCCCCCACCGGGGACGCCCGTTCTTCTTTGGGCCGGCAAGTCCACCAACCGGGGAGTCGGCGTGGGGGCTGGATCCGGCACGCGGCGCACGCACATTGGCTGTAAGTTTATGATTTAACAGTAGATATATTGCTTCTGGTCGGTGGCTGCCAGCACTCAGCGCCCTCTGTCGGACCGTCTCTGCCAGTGGGAAAGTAGCATTAAATGTCCTTAATTAATTGTTGACGGCCTCCCTGTGCCGTTGACGGGCTAAGCGAGATTAAGTTACGATTCTCACGTTAGACTCTACCTCTGTATCTACTTGAGGGAGTGTCAGGAGTTCTTTGATGAGGTCTTTCGCGACCGGCCGATGCGAGGCGAACCTGCCTGCGGTTGAAGCCGGCGCCATTCTGACAAGTTCGAGCGTGGAGCAAATAAGCCCCTCAGAGGGGTGGTGTACTCCGGGCCATCCGGGCATCTCGAACACCCCCACACAGAACTTTGTTGTCTCGCTCCAGGCCCGCGTCTGGTCTTCGGACCAGGCAGGGCGTAGTTTTCCGGGAGTTACCAATCGATCCAATTTGGGAGGTTTAAGTGAATAGCACCCTACAGTTGAGCTTCAGGGGCGTGGCGCGTCTGACAATGACGTGCCTGGTACTCCTGGCGTTGCTCTCTGGCTTCGCGTTTGCCCAGGAAACCACTGGCAGCATCGCGGGCCAGGTGGTGGACGCCTCGGGCGCCGCCGTACCCAACGCCAAAATTGAAGTGACCGGCCCCAGTCTGCCGGCCGCATTGACCGTCAACACCGACTCCACCGGCAATTACAAAGTCGCTTCGGTTCCGGCCGGTTCCTACGTGGTCACCGCCTCGGCCGCGGGCTTCTCCGTTCAGAAGAAGACCTCGGTCCCGGTCACGCTGGGCCGCACCAGCCGCATCGACTTCAAGATGGAAGTCGGTCAGGTCACCGAGAGCGTGGTGGTCAGCGCCGACGCGGCGATGGTCGACACCACGTCGAGTTCCTCGGCCGTCAACGTGGACCGGTCGTTTTTTGACCTGATCCCGAAAGGCCGCAGTTTCTACGACCTGGTCAATCTCGCGCCCGGCGCCCGCAATGAAGGCAAGGCCGGCGGCTACCAGGTGGACGGCGCGTCCGGCTCGGAGAACGTGTTCTACCTCGACGGCATGGAAGTCACCAACGTCCAGTACGGCACTCTCAGCAGCCAGAACCGCATCCCGGTCGAAATGGTCCAGCAGGTGCAGGTCAAGAACGGTGTCATGGAAGCCCAGTACGGTGGCGCCATGGGCGGCGTGGTCAACGCCGTTGTCCGCAGCGGCAGCAACGAGTGGCACGGCCAGGGCGGCTTCTACTACAGCAACGACTCCATGTCGGCCCGTCCGCGTCCCACCCTTGAGATGGATCCCCTCGACGCCAACCGTGCGAAAGTACGCTACTTCCAGAACGCCATGGACGATTACTCCACCTGGAACCCCGTGTTCAGCTTCGGCGGCCCGATCCTGAAAAACAAGCTCTTCCTCTTCGCCGGCTACATGCCCACGATGACCACCACCAACCGCAAGGTCACGTTCCTTTCCAACAACCAGACCGGCGATTTCTCCAGCAAGTACACCCAGCGCTATCTGACCGGTAAGCTCGACTACGCCCCGGCCAGCAAGCTGCGCATGAGCGGAAGCTGGATCTGGAATCCCAACTACACCCGCGGCAGTCTGCCGGCCCGCCAGGGCACGGATTCCCCCAATCGCAATTGGGCCGGCCTCGGCGACTACACCGCTGGCAACATGATCACGGGCCAGGTGGACTACCTCGCCACCAGCAAGTTGATCGTCTCCTTCCGCGGCGGTTACAACTACACCAACAATACCAATCGCTACGCCGGCTCCAGCACAACCTTCATCTACAGCACGGCAAACACCATGTTCAGCGACATTCCGGCGGACATGATTCTCACCTCCGCGGGATGGAAGCAGCAGGGCACGTCGCGCCGCGACTTTGACATCTACAAGCGTGTCAACCTCAACGCCGACGCCTCCTACCTCGCCAACTGGAAGGGCCAGCACAACATCAAGTTCGGCTGGCAGACCAACCGCCTTTCCAATAGCGTCCAGAACCTTAGCTATCCGACCGGTTACTACCGCTTCTACTGGAACCAGTCTTACCGCTGCATCACCACCCAGTGTACCGGCACCCAGCGCGGCGCCTATGGCTTTTACCGCTGGTACACCTACGGCGACTTCGGCGACGCCTCCAGCGACAACCAGGGCCTCTTCTTCCAGGACAACTGGCGCGTCAACAAACACCTCACCCTCAACCTCGGCCTCCGTTCGGAGCGCGAGTTCCTGCCCTCGTTCGCCAAGACGGGCATCACTGCCGCTCCCCCCATCGAGTTCGGCTGGGGCAAGAAGATCAGTCCCCGCATCGGCGGCGCCTGGGATCCCAAGGGCGACGGCAAGATGCGTGTTTATGCGTCGTGGGGTTACTTCTACGACGTCATGAAGTACGAGATGCCGCGCGGCTCCTTCGGCGGCGCTCTCTACATCACCAACTACTACTCTCTCGACAGCCCAAGCGTCTACAAGCAGCTCCTCACTGCGGGCTACCCGACCGACCCCACCAAGCTGCCCGGCAGGCTCTTCGAGAGCGTCGACTGGCGCATCCCGTCCAACGATCCCAAGTCCTGCGAGAAGCAGGGCCTGGATTGCAAGGGCATGACCATCGACCCCAACCTCAAGCCCATGAAACAGCGCATGCTGGATCTCGGCTACGACTACAGCATCAACTCCTCGCTGGTGGCCTCCTTGCGCTACACCAACCGCCGTCTCATCCGGACCATTGAGGACGTTGGCACGCTCGGCGCCGGCGGCGAAGTCTACTACATCGCCAACCCCGGCGAGGGCATCACCATCGCCAAGAGCACTTGGGAGCCCGGCTTCCCGGTGACCCCCAAGGCCATCCGCAACTACGACGCTCTCGAGCTCCGCCTCGACAAGCGCTTCGCCAAGAACTACCAGTACGCCGCCAGCTACACCTGGTCGCGCTCCTACGGCAACTACTCCGGTCTGGCCAGCTCCGACGAAGACGGCCGCACCAGCCCGAACGTGAATCGTTACTTCGACCTGCCCTGGCTCGGCTACACCGAAAAGGGCACCATGTCGGAGGGCCGTCTGGCCACCGATCGTCCCCACACTCTGAAGTTCTTCGGCGGTTACACCCAGAAGAGCCCCCTCGGCAATACCACCATTTCGCCGAACGTCCAGCTCTACTCGGGCACCCCGCTCACCACCCAGCTCAATGCCATCTCCTCGGTTCCGGTCTACCCGTTCAACCGCGGCGACATGGGCCGGACCCCGGTGTTCTACAACTTCGACATGAACTTGATGCACGACTTCGTGCCGCTCAAGTCCCACGAGAGCTTGAAGGTTCGCTTTGAGTTCTCTATCTTCAACCTGTTCAATTCCAGCATCGTGACCAATAAGGACCAGACCATCCTCCACCCGGACGACGGCCAGCTCCAGTTCGCCCACGACGCCGACATCTTCAAGGGCTTCAATACACAGGCCCTCATGAAGGCTCAGGACATGCGCGTCAGCCCGTTGTACGGCCTCGCCAACGGCTTCCAGGGCCCACGCTCGACCCGCCTGCAGCTCACCTTCTTCTTCTAAAGAAGAGCCGCTCTCCGTAAGGGAGCGGGTAAGAAGCAAGACCCACCACGGGCGCCCCCAGCCGGGGCGTCCGTGGTCGTCTCTGTACCCCCAATTCACTCGTCAGCAGGCCGGTCGCGTCCCCTCCACCCAGTCCGTGCTCCTCTCAACCTCAATCACGGAGGAGCGATCCTCCACCGCCTCCAGCAAGTCGCCCAGACCGCGTTTGAGCACCGGATGCCGCAGGCCGGGCGCGAGCTCGCACAGCGGCACGAGCACGAAACGCCGCTCGTGCAGGCGTGGATGAGGCACTTGAAGTCCATCCTCCTCGATGACGGCGTCGTCGTAGAACAGCAGATCCAGATCCAGCGTGCGCGGACCATTGCGTTCGCCCCGCACGCGCCCCCGCCCGGCTTCAATGCGCAGCAACTCCTCCAGCAAGGCTCGTGGCGGCAGGTGAGTCTTCAAACACAGCGCCGCGTTCAGAAAGCCCCCTTGCCTGGTGGCGCCCACCGGCTCGGTTTCACACAGTGATGAAACCTGGAGCACCTGCCCTATTCGCCACAGTTCCACAAGCGCGGCTCGCAGGTGCTCGCGCCGCGGGCCGAGGTTCGAACCCAGGCCGATCCAGGCTTCAGCCACGCCGCCTCCGGACGATCTCCACGCCCGCCCAATCCACCCTCTTGGCCTGCAACGCGGCTGGTTTCCTGATGAGAACGCGGACGCTCTCCACATCGAATTGTGCAAGCACGGCCGCCGCCATGACCTCCGCCAGCGTTTCGATCAGGGCATAGGGACGGCTCGTGGCGGCATCGCGCAGCGTCCTGTGCACCGCGGCGTAGTCGGTCGTTTTGGCGAAATCATCGGTCAGGCCGGCCGGACGAAGATCGCGCTCGCACTCCACATCCACGATCACGGTCTGCGGAACGGCGCGCTCGTCCTCGGGTACGCCGGCATGCACCTCGAAGTGCACGCCTGTCAGCAGGATCTTGTCCATCCCTCTCCCTTCACCGCATCCACGACGCTCAAGGCCTTGCGGCAAGCCATCACGTCATGCACGCGTACCATTGAAGCGCCGCTCATCGCGCCGATCACCACGGCCGCCAGCGTTCCCTCCAGCCGGGAATGCGGCGCTTCAAGGCCCGGCAACGCGCCGAGAAACATCTTGCGCGAAGGTCCCACCAGAATGGGGCAGCCCAGTTCTTCGAGTTCCCGTAAACGCCGCAGGATCTCGAAACTCTGGGCCGGCGTCTTGGCGAAGCCGATGCCCGGATCGACGATGACCTCCAGGATGCCCGCCTCCCGCGCCATCCGCACCCGTGGAGCGAGCTCCGCCTTGACCTCACCCATCAGGTCGGAATAGTGCGCCTGCTCGCGCATCGTCAGTGGCGTGCCGCGCATATGCATGATGACAACCCCAGCCCCATGGCTGGCCGCTACGCGCGCCATGCCGGGGTCGCGAAGCCCGGTGACGTCATTCACCAGCGTCGCCCCCGCGCGCAGGCAGGCATCGGCGACGCGCGGCTTGCTTGTGTCGATGGAGAGCCGCGCCGGCGAATCCGCCGACAAAGCCTCGATCACCGGCAGCACCCGCTCCAGTTCGATCTCTTCCGGTACGGGTTGGGCTCCTGGGCGGGTGCTTTCGCCGCCGATGTCGACAATGTCAGCCCCCTCGGCGATCAGGCGGCGCCCCTGCGCGACCGCGGCTTCCGTCGTCTGGAACAGTCCGCCGTCGGAAAACGAGTCGGGCGTCACGTTCAGAATCCCCATGATCGCCGTGTGCATGTGCTTCTATCTTAGCGGCGGCGCCGGCAGCCTTCAGCACCGCCAGGAGCAGACTCGCATCTGCGGGGCGGCTGAACAACAGGAAACTCCCTGCTCGTCCGCGAGACGCCAGTCGGCGCGGCGCGCTACCCTATTCATTTCAGACCCCAGAGTCTAGTCCTCCATCCAACAGCAAAGAACACCTGAATGCACCGCCTCGCACTTTCCGTCATCCTTCTGGCCTTGGCCGCCTCCGGCCAGCCCGTCCGCGGCCTCATCGGCGGCAGCACCGCGCCCGGCGCGGTGGTGAAAGCCACCAGCGCGGCCACCGCCCGGGAACACATCGCGAAGGCCGGCGCCGACGGCCGCTTCCTGTTGCTGACCGTTCCGCCCGGCGACTACTCGATCGAGATCTCCGCCCCGGGCTTCCAGACCCTGACCCGCAAGCTGACCCTGGAATTGAACCAGGAGCTGGACCTCCAGGCGCCGCTGGTCCCAACCGGCCAGCGGACACAGGTGGAGGTGCGCGCCACCGCGCCGCTGCTCCGGCCCGAATCGGCCGCGCTGTCGTCGGTAGTCACCAACCAGCAGATCACGGATCTGCCGCTCGATGGCCGCAACTATTACGAACTGACGCTGCTCCTGCCCGGTGTTTCGCCCGCCGCCCAGGGCTCGGCCGGAGCCGTGCGAGGCGACTTCGCCGTCAACGTGAACGGCGCCCGCGACGACGCCAACGGCTTCTCGCTCGACGGCGCCTACAACGGCGACCCCAAGCTGAACGGTGTCTCGGTGACGTCGCCGGTGGACGCCATCCGCGAGTTTGAGGTGGCCGCCTCCACCTACGATGCCTCCTACGCCCGCAACGCCGGCGGCCAGGTGAACGTGGCGCTGAAGTCCGGCGCCAACGCCATCCACGGCACGGCCTACGAATTCTTCCGCAACGGCGCCATGGACGCCCGCAACTTCTTTGCGCCCGCCAGCGTCGATCCGCGCTACCGGCGCAACCAGTTCGGCGTTTCCCTGGGCGGACCGGTGATCCGGAACCGCACGTTCTTCTTCGCCGGCTACGAAGGCCGGCGCGCCCTGGAAGGCGTCGCGCGCGTGACCAACGTCCCCACGGCGGCTGAGCGCATAGGCGATTTCTCCCAATCCGCCGCCTATGCCATCGACCCCTACACGCAGCAGCCGTTCGCCGGCAACCGCATCCCGGCCTCGCGCATCGACGCGATCGGGCGCAACATCGCCGCGCTGTACCCCGCGCCCAACCGCGCCGTGCGCGGCGCCGACTACGCCTCGGCGCCTGAAAGCCGCGACAACTCCCACAACACCGATGTGCGGCTGGACCACGCACTGGGCAAGCGCGACGACCTGATGGGGCGCTACTCCTACGGCCGGCGCGATTACTTCGAGCCGTTCGGCGGCGCCACGTACTCGCAGGTTCCCGGCTACGGCAACACAGTGCCACGCGGCGCGCACAACGCCGTCGTGGCCGAAACGCACGTCTTCTCGCCGTCGTTGATCAACGAGGCGCGCTTCGCGTTTTCACGCACGGCGCTCTCGGTCACCCAGGAAAACCAGGCCAGCGACGTGAACTCTAAGGTGGGGCTGCCGCGTTTCGCCTCCAACCCGCGCGACAACGGGCTGAGCTTCATCACCGTGCTCGGCTACTCGCCCTTGGGCGACGAGTACAACAATCCGCAGCGGAGCGCTACCAACACCTGGCAGCTCGCCGACCAGCTCACCTTCACGCGTGGGCGCGGGCTGTTTAAGTTCGGCGGCGAGGTGCGCGGGTTGCGCCAGGACGCCTTCCGCGACGTGCAGTCGCGCGGCTTCATCAACTTCATCGGCTTCACCGGCAACTCCCTGGCTGAGCTGCTGCTGGGCATGCCGGCAGTGAGCGGCGGCGCGCGCCTGGACAACCCGCAGCGGCTGCGCGAGCGCAGCTACAACCTCTTCGCGCAATCCTCCTTCCGGCTCCGAAGCGGCTTCACCTTGACTGCCGGCCTGCGCTACGAGTACAACTCAGTGCCCGTCGACGGTGACCCGCGCTTCGCCGCCGGCTACGCCGCGGACCGCAACAACTTCGGCCCGCGCATCGGCTTCGCCTGGCATCCCGGCGGCGGCGGCGCCGTGCTGCGCGGCGGCTACGGCGTCTACTTCGACCAGCCGTCGCTGGCCGTGAGCGAGGGGATGTACTTCAACTACCCCGCCTTCGACTTCCGCCTCTACTTCCTGCTGCCGCAGCTCCCGCTCTCGCTTGCCAACCCATGGCCGTCCAATTTCCCGTTCCCCACGCCGCCCTCCGGCTTCCGCTTCGACCCGAAGCTGCGCACGCCCTACGTGCAGCACTTCAGCCTCGGCGTGCAGCGGCAGATCGGGCGAAGCCGCGTGGCCGAATTGGGCTACGTCGGCTCCAAGGGCACGCGGCTCTACGGCGCGCGGGACATCAACCAGCCGGCGCCCTCCGCCGCCGCCTACAACCCGCGCCCGGACCCGCGTTTCGATGACATCAGCCGGCTGGAGTCGCGCGCCAACTCGAACTACCATTCGCTGCAGGCTTCCGTCCGCCAGCAGCTCTCCCACGGCCTGACATTCCTGGGCGCCTACACGTATTCGAAGTCGATCGACGACGCCTCCGGCTTCTTCACCTCCGCCGGCGATCCCAACTTCCCGCAGGACTCCTACAACGTCCGTGCCGAGCGCGCCCGCTCCGGCTTCGACACGCGGCAGCGGCTCTCGGCATCGGGCTCGTGGCTTGTGGGCCGCGGATTCTCGCTCAACGGGGTGCTGACGCTGCAGTCCGGGCGGCCGTTTACCGTGGCCCTGCCATCGGAGCTGGACAACTCCGGCACCGGGCGCAGCAGCCTGGGCTTCGGCGCCAACGACCGGCCGAACGTCGTGGCCAAGGCCCGGCTCTCCGGCCCCACGCCGGAGCGCTGGTTCAACACCGCGGCCTTCGCCATCCCGGCGCGGGGGACGTTCGGCAACGCCGGGCGCAACATCGTCGACGGCCCCGGCCTGGCTGCGTTGAACCTGTCGCTGCTCAAGAACGTGCGGCTGAAGGAAACGGTCACCGCGCAGTTCCGCTTTGAGGCCTTCAACGCCCTCAACCGCACCAATTTCGACCTGCCGGTCAACTTCATCGGCGCCGCCGGATTCGGCTCCGTCACCTCGGCGGGCGCGCCGCGCCACCTGCAACTGGGTTTCAAGTTGCTGTTCTAGGGCGCGATCCGGTAGGCCGCCATCTCCGTCCCATTGCGAACGTACAGCCGGCCCTCCGCCATCGCCGGCACGTTCCACGTCTTGCCCTCGATGGCCTGGAACTTCGCCTCTTCTTCGAGCTTCTCCGGTGTGGCTCTCACCAGGGCGATCTCGCCCGTCTCGGAGAGGAGCACCACGTGGTCGCCGGCCAGCAGCAACTGGCCGTAGCCATAGCGGCCGCCTTTCCACAGCCGCTTGCCGGTGGCGGCGTCCATGGCCGCCAGGATGCCCTCGTCGAGGCCGTACACCACTCCCTTGTGCAGCACGGCGTTGTTGAACTTGCACTTCATCGCCTGGCTCTTCCACACCTCCCGCGCACCACCCTTGGTGATCTCAAGCAGCGCCGCGCCGTGCCCGTAGCCGGCGGTGAGAATGACATGGTTGGCGTCCACAACGATGGGAATCGCGCTGTTGGTGTCGTACCCGGTCACCCACGGAACCTCCCACAGTACCTCCTTGCCGTCCAGTGAGAGGCCAAGGGCCCGCTTGGCCATCACCAGCAGAAACTGCGGCTGCCCGTCGAGGGTCACCTGCATGGGCGCGGTGTAGGAGCCGCTGTCTTCCAGCGCGCTCCAGCGCGGGGCGCCGGTCATCTTGTCGTAGGCCGCCACACCCTTGCCACCCACCACAAGCACCAGTTCGCCGGCCACCAGTGGGGACGCCGCCATGCCCCATTGCAGGTTCGGCGAGGCGTTGTCCTCCAGGATGTTGCGGCGCCAGATGAGCGCGCCGGTGGCGGCGTCCAGGCAGCGGAACTCGCCCGTGGCCCCCAGAACGTAGAGACGGCCCTCGTCCCAGGCCGGGGTCGACCGCGGGCCGTCACCGCCCATGGACTCCTGAAACAGGGCCTTCCACGAACTGGTCCAGGCGGCCTTGCCGGTGGCGGCGTCATAGGCGGCAACAACCTCCTGGTCGCGGCGCTGCTCGATGGTGAAGAGCAGGCCCTGCGCCACGGTCATGGAGCCGTATCCCTGCCCGACGGGGCGCCGCCACGCCTCCTTCAGGCCCTTCTCGGGCCAGGAGGTCAGAATCGCGCCGCCGGTGTAGGTTCCGTTTCTGAGGCGGCCATAGAAGCCCGGCCAAGGGGCGCTTACCGGCACGGCGGCCGGCGCCGAGTCGGGTGCTGCGTCGGGTGCCGCGTCGGACGCCGCGTCGGGTTTGGAGGCGGAGGCTTCCACCAGCGGCCCGGGTGCGGGCGCCGCGTCGGCGCGCTCCAACTCGGAGCGCTTCTCAATCTCCTTCAGCCGGTCCTCGGTGTGGTCGAAATAGGCCATCGGCCGGTAGCCGGTCCCGTCCATCTGGAAGCGCAGACCGTAGAACTTCATCATCACGCCCACCGCCAGCGAGACCGCTCCCAGCAGCAGCAGCACTGCCAGCAGAACCTGTTTCACCAACTTCATGCGCGGGGCCTCCGGATGCGTCCATTATCACCCGTCCGGACGCGAAAAGGCCGCCCTTGCGGGCGGCCTTTCTGGTTCGGAGGAAACGTCGAAGGAAGCCGGTTAGACCTTGGCTTCCTTATAGTCAACGTGCTTGCGGATCTTGGGGTCGAACTTCTTGATGACGATCTTCTCCGTCTTGGTCTTCGCGTTCTTCGTCGTCGTGTAGAAGTGGCCGGTGCCGGCCGAGGATACCAGTTTGATGATGATGCGCGGCATGGGAATCTCCTAGAACTTCACGCCCTGCTGCTTGAGGTCGGCCAGCACGGCGTCCACGCCGCGCTTGTCGATGATCCTCAGTCCCCTCGCGCTCAGGCGAATGCGCACGAACCGGCCCAACGCCGGCGACCACAGCCGCTTCTCCTGCATGTTGGGCTCGAAGACGCGCTTTGTCTTGTTGTTGGCATGGGAAACCCTGTTTCCGCTCATGGGCTTCTTACCGGTCACAGGGCAATGCTTGGACATGACAAACTCCAGTACAGTATATGTCGGGGGGGAACGCAGGGAATCCCTTCCAAAGATTATACACAAACCACACACGCCATGCCAAACCGACTCGCCACCATGCTCCTCGCCATCACGGCAAGCGCTTGTTTTGCAGAGACTTACAAGGATCAACGAAGCGGCCTGGAGATACTGGAAATCCCAGCTCTGGGCGCTTCGCCGTCCAACCTGTACTATCACTTCTCCAACTTCACCGCCGACAACCGCAACGTCATCTTCGCCGACACCCTCGACGGCAAGGCCCAGATCTTCCGCTACGAACTGGCCGGCGGGCGGGTCGTGCAGGTGACAGAGGGCGATGGCGTTGCCGCCGCGACGGCCTGCCCGCACCCCGTCGACGCCAACCTGCTCTACTACTTCCGCGGGCCCGCGGTCTTCGAGTTCAACCTGGCCACGCTGAAAGAGCGCCGCGTGGGCGAGGTCCCCTTGCCCCGCACCGGAGGCTACCAGCAGCCCACCTTCTCCCACGACCTGAAATCGCTGGCCGTCACCAAGCAGCGCGACGCCGCCAACTGGGAGATCGGCCTCATCGACATCGCCACCGGCGCCTACCGCACCGTGACCATCCAGGGCTTCCGCATCGGCCACGTGCAGCACTCCCCCAAGGAGCCGGTCATCTTCTACGTCTGGGAGACCGGCGGTTACGCGCCGCAGCGCACCTGGCTGGTGAACGCCGACGGCAGCGCCAATCGGCCCTACTACGCCAACACCGACCCGAAACTCTGGCCGACTCCGCTGAAGGAGTGGATCACGCACGAGTCCTGGGTGGCCGATACCGGCGGCATGACGTTGATCATGGACAAAGTGGGCATCGTGCTCGCCGACTCGGCCGGCAAGGGGCGCATTCTGCCCGGCAATTACTGGCACGTCCGCGCCCGGCCGGACGGCCGGTTCCTGGTGGCCGACGACTTCGACGGCAACCTGTGGCTGATCGAATCGGCCACCGATAACCGCCGGCTGATCGCCTCCGGGCTGCGAGCCGGCGTGCGCGCCAATCACGCCCACGCGTCTTTCGACAGGACCGGAAGGTATGTTCTGTTCAACACCGGACGCACGAAACAGGCGCTGGCGCTGATCGACCTGAGGGCCGCCGGGCTCTACTGACGCGGTCCGTGCAGCAGCCGGCCGATGAAGGTGCGGCGCACGAAGAGGTGGTAGGAGAGAAGCATCAGGGCAAGGATCAGGACGGTGATCCCTGCCACTTTGACCACGGAGGGAGCGGTCCAGCCCGCCAGCAGGGCAGGGAACAGCAGCGCCAACGGGAAGTGCATCAGGTAGGTCCAGTAGCAGGCGTCAGCGGAGTATCGGAGCCAGGCCGATGGCCGGGCCACTGACTTTGACGCCAGGCCCAGCAGCGCGAATAGGGTGGCCCAGGCGCCCACGGCGCCGGACACTACGCCGGCGGCATGGGTCCAGGCCGGGGCGCCATCGCGGAAATCGGCCCACAACTTGAAACAGAAAGCGTTCACCGCCAGCGCTGCCACGCCGACCAGAATTTCATGCCATCGCAGAGACCACAGCTCCGGCAGGAGTTCCCGGCGCCTGTACAACAGCCAGCCCGCGCCGAAGAAGAACCCGTAGCCGAGGAAGAGATCCAGGCGCGGCGTGAACTCGCCGGGATAGGGCAGTCTTCCCGACGTCGCGTTCCACAGCAGCGCGCAGAACGGGATGGAGAGCGCCAGCACGCGCATGCGGGACATCAGGATCCGGCCCGCGGCGCGCTCCGCCGCCGCGAATGCGGGCATCCGCGCCGCAGCCATGGACACCGCCGCGCCGGCCAGGCAGAACAACAGCAGGTACTCCAGAAACCACAAGTGCAACGGCGGCGCGGCGAGCCAGCCCGCCTCCACCGAGCCCGTCTGGATTGCCTTCCAAGTCTTGTCCCAAGCGCCCCCGCCCTCGCCGGCAAAATGATTGAAGACCCCCAGCCAGTAGACGAGCGGGGTCAGCAGCGCCAGCGCCAGAATCCACACCACGCCGACCCGCGCCAGGCGGCTTCTGGTCATTCCCGATACTCCGCGGCTGGCCACCTGCTTCGCCGTAAAGAAGCCCGCCAGGAAGTAGAACACGGGCATGCGGAAGACATGCACCACTTCCATCAGGAAGAGCCACCACCAGTCACCGTGCGGGTCGGAAAAATGGCCTGGGGAAGCAAATCCCCGGTAAGCCACGCTGGTGTGAAAAGGGATGCCCAGCAGCATCATGGACACGCGTAACAGGTCCAGCGAGGCGAATCGCTCGCGCGGCTGCCACTCAGCGGCCGGGCCGCCGGGCTCTTGCGCCAAAGCTGGAGAGGCTGTAGCCAAATGGGAGGATTGCACCCGCTTAGGTTTCTTAAGATAGCTATCTAATGCTACCTTGTGCGACGGCGCTCCGTCGCGGTTCCTACGGATAGTTAATGTGCAAGTCAGTTTCATATAGGGTAGTCGTCCTAGCGCGGATGCGGCCGGCCGGGCGAGTCCCATAACAAATAGTTCATCTTTTGCTTTACCTCAGCCCGAAACCATACTATTAAGATCCTGTTATCGTTGGGCCTGATTCCACTCCGAGAAGCGGGCCCGCCGTCAGGAGGTGGCTAGTGCCCGTGCACACCCGGCCGTCCACATACGATCTGCTCCGCGCTCACGGCGTCGATCGTCGAACGTTCCTCAAGTTCTGCACCGCGACCGCGGCAGCCCTGGGTCTGGAGCCCGCGCTGGTTCCGCAGGTAGTCGCCGCGATGGAGAACAAACCGCGCATCCCGGTGATCTGGCTCCACGGGCTGGAGTGCACCTGCTGCTCGGAGTCCTTCATCCGCTCGTCGCACCCGCTTGTAGCGGACATCGTGCTGAACATGATCTCACTGGATTACGACGACACGCTGATGGCCGCCGCCGGCCACCAGGCGGAGGAGAACCGCAAGAAGATCATGAAGGATCACCCCGGGAACTACATCCTGGCGGTGGAAGGCAACGCTCCGACCAAGGACGGCGGCGTGTACTGCACCATCGCCGGCGAGACGTTCCTGAACATCCTGCAGGAGACCGCGGCCGGCGCCAAGGCCGTAATCGCCTGGGGCTCGTGCGCCTCCAATGGCTGCGTGCAGGCCGCCCGGCCCAATCCCACCGGGGCCAAACCCGTCCACGACCTCATCTCGCACAAGGCCATCATCAACGTCCCGGGCTGCCCGCCCATCGCCGAGGTGATGACGGGCGTGATCACCTACCTGCTGACCTTCGACAAGATTCCGCAGCTCGACCGCTTCGGACGGCCGTCGATGTTTTACGGACAGCGCATCCACGACAAGTGCTATCGCCGGTCGTTCTTCGACGCCGGGCAGTTTGTGGAGCAGTGGGACGACGACGGCGCGCGCAAGGGCTGGTGCCTGTACAAGATGGGCTGCCGGGGCCCGATGACCTACAACTCCTGCTCCACCTTCAAGTGGAACGAAGGCGTGAGCTTCCCAATCGGCAGCGGCCATCCCTGCATCGGCTGCAGCGAGGACAATTTCTGGGACAACGGCCCGTTCTACCAGCGCCTCTCCAGCGTTCCGGTGCCGGGCATCGAATCCACCCCGGACCGGGTGGACAAGGTGCTCGCCACCATCACCGCCGTCGGCGCCGGAGCGCACCTGGTCTCCTACGCGGCGCGCAAGGCCTCGGACAAAAAGCTCGGCGGCGCCGCCGCCGCGCCGCAGGACAGCAAGGAATAGGGAGCCAAGTGAACCATGGCAAGAAAAATCGTTGTTGATCCCGTAACCCGCATCGAAGGCCACCTGCGCATCGAGGCGATGCTCGACGACGGCGGCAAGATCAGGGACGCGATGTCCACCGGCACCATGTGGCGCGGCATCGAGGTGATCCTCAAGGGCCGCGACCCGCGCGACGCCTGGGCCTTCTGCGAACGCATCTGCGGCGTGTGCACTACCGTGCACGCGCTGGCCAGCGTGCGGGCGGTTGAAAA
>JACRBC010000033.1 GCA_016213245.1 Candidatus Solibacter usitatus
CCTCCACCTCAAGCAATCCCCATAGACCCCAACACTAATCGGCGCGGTTTCGTTCATCGAGCGTTTTCACCACCGGGGCGCCCACGCCCGCCTCTCTCCGCCCCGAATCCAGCCCGCCCCGCCGATGAAAACTTTAGCTATGCAGAAAAAGTTGCTCGAACTTCCCCCCTCTTTTCAACCACTTGCCAGCCCGCCCCAAAATCGGCCGTCAGGTTCTCCCCGCACTCGCGGTAAAACACCTCCGGAATGAGCGCCACACGCCAACTCGCTGCCCTGAACGCCCGCACCCCCTCTCTGCCCGCACCCTGCCCCTCGCCGGCATCCCCGGCGCCCCAAAAACCTAGGATGACGGAACGACCCTACGGGGCCTCTGGATTCAACAACTTACCCCCCTTGGAACGAACCTGGCGGCGCTGCCCGGCCTCCTCGCCGCAATCCCCGGTGCCCCAAAAACATAGGATGACGGAACGACCCTACGGGGCCTCTGGAATCAACAACTTAACCCCCATGGAACGAACCTGGGCCAACCCGGGACGAACCAATCCCGCCCGCGCCGCCCGCCCTTGGCATACACTATCGGGCATGACAATCACGGCCGCGATCAGACACGGCTGGCCCCTCGGCCTCGTGGTGTGGGCCGGGACCTGGGCCTTCCAGAACCCCCAGCAGGCGGCCACTCAGGCGGCAACCAAAGAGGACCACCAGGCGATGATGACCCTGCTGGGTATCTCCTCTTTGCGGCAGGGAGCCAACGGCAGCAACAAGCAGGCCCCCAACTACGCCAACTACGACGAGTCCAAGGCCAATCCCTTCCCCAAACTCCCCGATCCCCTCGTTCTGAAGAACGGCAAGCGGGTCAAAAACGCCAGGACCTGGTGGAAGCAGCGCCGCCCCGAGATCGTCGAGGAATTTGATCGCGAAATCTACGGCCGCGTCCCCAAAGTCACCCCCTCCGTGAAGTGGGAGATCACGTCGACCGTCAACGAGAAAAAGGGCGAGGTGGACGTCATCACCAAGCAACTGGTCGGGCACGTCGACAACTCCTCTTACCCGCAGATCACCGTGGACATCCGGCTGTCGCTGACGACGCCGGCCAACGCCAAAGGCCCCGTGCCGGTGATGATGGAGTTCGGCTTCACCGGCTTCCCGCCCCGCCCCGGCTCGCCGGCCATGCCGGCCCGGCCTCCCGGTGCGGCTCCCGTCGGTCCGAGCTGGCAGGAACAGGTCCTGGCGAAGGGCTGGGGTTATGCGATCCTTTCCCCCAACAGCATTCAGGCCGACAACGGCGCCGGGCTCACCCAGGGCGTCATCGGCCTGGTCAACAAGGGCCAGCGGCGCAAGGCAGACGACTGGGGCGCGCTGCGGGCCTGGGCCTGGGGCGCCAGCCGGGCGCTCGACTACTTCGAGACCGACAAGTCCGTCAACGCCAGGAAGGTGGGCGTCGACGGCCACTCCCGCTACGGCAAGGCCGCCGCCGTCGCCATGGCCTACGACCAGCGCTTCTCCATCGCCTACGTCAGCTCGTCCGGTGAAGGCGGCGTCAAGCTCCACCGCCGCAACTGGGGCGAGCTCGTGGAAAACGTCGCCGGCAGCGGCGAGTACCACTGGATGGCCGGCAACTTCATGAAGTACGCCGGACCGCTCCAATGGAGCGACCTCCCCGTGGATTCCCACGAACTCGTCGCCCTGTGCGCGCCGCGTCCCGTCTTCATCGGCGCCGGCGCCACCAACGGCGACGGTTGGGTCGACGCCAAAGGCATGTTTCTGGCCGCCGCCGGCGCGGGGCCGGTCTATCGCCTGCTCGGCAAGCGGGACATGGGGACCAGCGAGTTCCCGCCGATCGAGACCGCCCTCATCAGCGGAGACGTGGCCTTCCGGCAACACAGCGGTGGCCATACCCCCGGGCCGAACTGGCCGGTCTTCATTACCTTCGCGCAGCGGTACTGGGCGCCGGCCGGCCTATGAAGATTTACTTCGGCTTTACGGTGGCCGGCGACCGGGGGACGCTGGAGACAGCGCGCCGGATGGTGGAATGCCTGGAGGCGATGGGCCACCAGGTGCTCACCCGGCACCTGGTGGACGACAACGCGCGCGAAGCCGACCGGCTGCTGGCGCCGCGGGCGGTGTATGAGCGGGACATGCGCTGGCTGCACGACTGCGACCTCTTCGTCGGCGAAGTCAGCGGATCGTCATTTGGCATCGGATACGAGGCAGGATACGCGCTCGGGGCGATGCGAAAACCGGTCATGCTCTTCTACCGCAGAGAGCTGGAGGGCCGCATCTCGCTGCTGATCACCGGCAACAGCGATCCAAACTGCCGGCTGGTTCCCTACGGGGAGGACGACGAGGCCGTGGCGGCCCTGGTCAACGCCTTTGGAACCAGAAACGGTGGACCGGCGTAGGCATCGGTGAATTCGCGCCCCTGACGCTCTTCCAGATGATCTCGTTCAGCGCGAACATCGGAGCCTGGTCGACCTCGTCGAGGTTCATCTCCAGGCTATGCTTTGCTCCCCAGGCCAGCGCGGTGTTCTTCTCGTTGACGTCAATCTTCGGGGCGATGGCGGTGTAAGGGGCGGGGTCGGTAGTGGTGCGGAAGCTGGCGTACATGGGCGGGGCGGCGGCATCGTATTGCGTCATGGGCGGCAGGCCCAGCAGCAGCTCGATGGTGCGCAGCATGGAGGAGGTGGTGTAGAGCGTGGAGTCGACGAAGTTCCGCTTGGTGTAGGGCGAGATGACGAGGCCGACGGTGCGGCGGGCGTCCACGTGGTCGGGGCCGTTCTGGGCGTCGTCCTCGATCATGAAGATGGCGGTCTGGGGCCAGTAACGCGACCTGGTGACGCGCTCCACAAGCATGCCCACCGCATGGTCGGCGTTGGCGACCATGGCGCGCGGCGTGAAGGCGCCGGGTCGCGTACCGGCCGTGTGGTCCTCCGGCAGGCTCATGACGATGAAGTTGGGCAGCCGCTTGTTGGGGTCGGTGGAGTCGAAGTTGCGCTCGTACTCGTCGAATTCGGCGATGAAGGCGCGCACGTTGTCGGTGTCGCGCATGTTGGGGAGCTTGAACTTCGGGGCCACGTGGCCCACCAGGCCGCCGACGCCCGGCGAAGCCTCCATGGTGGTGCCGTCGCTGGAGCGCGACGCGTATTCGCCGTAGCTGCGGTAGGTGAGCCCGGCGCGGGCGGCAAGGTCCCACAGGTGGCCGCCCACGGGGACGTAGGCCGCGGCACGCGTGGTCTGGCTAATGCCGCCGTACTGCGCCGGCCACATCTTCTCGTTGTAGTCGGTGGCGTAGGCGGAGTTGGACCAGGAGTGGCCGTCGACCGAGACCTCCCCATCGCAGTACAGGTTGTCGAGCAGTACCCATTGGGCCGCCAAGGCGTGGTGGTTGGGCGTGATCTTTTCGCCGAAGATGGCCAGGCGCGGATCGCCGTTGCCCTTGGCGATGTCGCCGAAGACCTGGTCGTAGGTGCGGTTCTCCTTGATGACGTAGATGACGTGCTTGATCGGGCTGCCGGCGGCGGTATCGCTGGGAACGATGGACGGCTCTTTGGAGGGCGCGGCGCGAACCAGCAGGTCGTCGCGGTAGGGGACGTTGTCGTAGACCTGCGCGGTCCAGGCCTTGATGCGGGAGCGGAGGTCCTTGACCGAGAGGATGTTCACCGTGCCGCGCTGGATATCGCGAACGGACTGAGTGTTGGGTCCGGGGGGCGCCAGCGGGCTGGTGGGACCGAGCGGGTTGGCGTGCGGCGTGAGCCCCTTGGAGTTGCCGATGTATAGCGTGCCGCGCGGAGTCAGGTGCAGAGCAGATGGATACCAGCCGGACGGGATGAAGCCCAGCACGTGGGAATTGCCGGACTCGGCGACGTTGACCACCGCCACGCAGTTGTTGTCGGCGTTGGCGACAAAGAGCATGTGGTTGGCGCGGTCCAGCGCCAGCGCGTTGGGCGTGGAGCCGGCCGGGGCCTTGGCCGTCAGCGCCACGTTGATGGTCTCGATGGCCCGGCGCTGCCGCGTGTCGATGACGGTGACCGTGTTCTGGTTGCCGTTGGAGACGTACAGCCGGCCGCCGGCGTCGAGTTCCAGGTCGTTGGGGTTGATGCCCACGGGAATGTTGGCGATGAGCTTGTTCGCCGTGGTGTCGATGACGGACACCGACTGGCTGGACCAGTTGCTGGCGTAGAGCGTGCCCCCGTCGGGAGTGATGGCCAGGTCGTACGGGCTGGCGCCCACGCTGATGCGGGCGGTGACCTTGCCCGTGTCCGTGTCGATCACCGCGACGTGGCCGCCGAGGGGATCGTTGCCTCGGTTGGCGGCGTAGAGGATGTTTCGCTTGGGGTGGTGGGCCAGCCCCGTCCAGTAGGTTTGACCGGCGGGCAGCGAGTCCTTCCACTCAGCGACAGGCTTGTCGCTGAGCCGGCCGGCGCTGTAGGAGAAGACGTAGATGGGGGCGACAGCCAGGCCATTGCGGGCGTGGTTGGCGTTGCCGCCGGAGACATAGAGACGCGTGCCGTCGGGAGACCAGGCAAGCCCCAGCCAGGCGCTCTTCAGCGAAATGCGCTGGACGGCGTCCTCCTTGACCGTGTCGATGACGACAAGACCGTGGGGATTGAAGCCGCCGTGCTGCGCCACCACCACCTTGCCGTCGGGCGAGGGCTGCAGGTTCAGGATGAGGTCCTCGGTGTGGATCGCCTTCCCGGCGGGCGTGATCTTCCAGCCGTTGGGAAGCGCGAACCCTCCGTTGGGGAGCGGGTGCGGCGGCTGCGCGGCGAGCGTCAGCGCCAGGAAGAGGACGGCAAGCAGGCGGGTCATGCCTACCAGGGTATACGCAGCCGCGGCCGTTTGTTAGAGCGGCGGGCGGATGCGGGCCAGCGCCGCGGAAGCGGCCTGGGAGACCGCCGGGTCCTGGCCGGGGAGAAGCGCCGCCAGCGGCGCAATCGCCGCCTGATCGCGGCGCACGCCGAGCGAGTTGATGATGCCGATCAGCAGATTACCCTTCACCTCGCCGAGAGCGGCGCGCAGCGCGGCTGAGGCCGAGGCGTCCGGGTTCGGTTCCAGCGCCGTGCGGGCGTAGTGGGAGAGGTGGGGGTTGGCCAGCAGCGGCGCGATGGCGAACACCGCGTTCTTGTCGCCGACCACCGCGAGGCGCTGGCAGGCCTTGGCCTTCGCGTAGACCGATGCGCCCGCATCCTTGAGGATCGCCACCAGCTTGGCCTGTGGCAGGGCCATGATCTGGGCGGCGGAGCCGTACTGCGAGTCCACCATGGGAGGAATCACCGGAGGCTTCGGCTTGGCGGGAGCAGGTGCGGGAGGTTGCGCTTGTTGCATGGCGATGAGTCTCCTCTCTCCTAGAGCTTCCAGGGCTCGCGCATGGCGCGCGTGCGCATGCGGTTGGCCTCGGCGTCGTTGATGAAGGTGTCGGCCGCCGGATCGAAGGCGATCTTGCGGCCCAACTGGAACGCGATGTAGGCGGCGTGGCAGGTGATGTGCGCCTGCGCCGCGGCCAGTGCATTGGACTTCGGCTGGCGCCGCGACTTGACGCAATCGAGGAAATCGCGGACGTGGCGCGTGGTGGCGGACCCGGATTCGGCCGGCGTCACGCTGAGGCCCTCGGAGCTGGCGTTGTCCGAAGTGGCCACCTTGCCGCTGTCGGCGGTTTCGACGAAGCCCTGGCCGCCTTCGACACGGAAGTGACAACTGCCGAGGCCCATGAAGCCCTTGTCGCGGATGATGAGCTTCATGCCGTTGGCATAGCGGCAACGGATGGTGTACGGCGTGTCGGCAGCCATTCCTTCCGGCTCGAACTCGATCGGGGCGGTGTCATCGAGACCGCCCACCCAACTGCACAGGTCTACCGTATGGGAGCCCCATTCAAGGATGCCGCCGCCATGGAAGTCGAAGTAGCCGCGCCAGCGGCCCTGAATGTACTGAGAGTTGTACGGCCGCCACGGTGCGGGTCCCAGCCAGCGGTCCCAATCCACCACCTGCTTGGGCGGCTCGGGCTCGCCGGGCAGCCAGGCGTGCGAGGTCAGCGGCGCCCAGCGTTCGCCGGGTCCGGCTTCGGCGTGCAGCGTATGCAGCTTGCCGAGCTTGCCGCTGCGCGCCAGGTTGTAGGCGTTGATGAAGTTGGGGCCGTTGCGGCGCTGCGTGCCGGCCTGGTAGACGCGGCCGAGGCGCTGGAAGGTGTCGGCCAGGGCGCGGCTCTCGGCGATCGTCATCGAGCAGGGCTTCTCGCAGTAGACGTCCTTGCCGGCGCGGGCGGTGCCGATGGACAGCAGGGTGTGCCAGCGGTCACCGGTGGCGATCAGGACGGCGTCGATGTCCTTGCGGGCCCAGAGTTCGGCCTGCTCGCTGTACATCGCGCAGTCGTTGTTGCCGTATTGCTTGTCGGCCATCGACTTGATGGTCTCGCGGCGGTCGTTGCGCACGTCGCAGATGGCCAGGACCTGGACATCGGGCTGGCTGAAGAAGGAGCGCAGGACGCCGGTTCCGCGGCCCCCGATGCCGAGCCCGCCGAGCGTGACTCGATCGCTCGGGGCGACGGCGCCGCCGCGGCCGAGGGCGGTAGCCGGAATGAAGAGCGGCGCCGCGGCCAGGGGCGCGGACTGAAGGAGGCGCCGGCGGGAAAAAGAGGACTTTGCGTTCGCCATGACGGAGACAGTCTACACCCAAGCGGCGGGCCGCGGGCTGGTATGCTGCTGGCGAGATGAAAAGGCGATGCCGGACTGGACTCGAGCGGCTGGTTGAGGGGGAGGCGCGGCAGTACAAAGGCTTGCGCGTGGGGCTGATTGCGAATCCGGCGTCGGTCGACGCGGAGCTGAGGCACGCCTCGGAGATGTTCGCCTCGTGCCCGGACCTGCGGCTGGCGGCGCTGTTCGGACCGCAGCACGGAGCGAAGGCCGACCGGCAGGACAACATGATCGAGTCGCCCGACGAGTTCGAGCCGCGGCTGCACATTCCCGTCTACAGCCTCTACGGAGAGCATCGAGAACCAACCGCTGCGATGCTGCGCGATCTCGACGTGCTGTTCTGCGACCTGACCGACGTGGGAACCCGGGCCTACACGTTCGTCTGGACGATGGCCTTGGCCATGCGGGCCTGCGCGAGGCGCCGCAACCGATTTGTGGTGCTTGACCGGCCCAATCCAATCGGAGGAGTGCAGGTGGAAGGCAATGTTCTGGAGCCGGCCTTCGAGTCGTTCATCGGCATGTATCCGATTCCGATGCGCCATGCGTTGACAATGGGCGAACTGGCGACTCTGATGAACGAGGAGTACGGCATTGGCGCCGATCTTGAGGTGGTGGAACTGGAAGGCTGGCAGCGGGAACAGTGGATGGAGCAGACCGGGTTGCCCTGGGTGATGCCCTCGCCGAACATGCCCAGCGTGGAAACGGCGGCGGTCTATCCGGGGATGGTGCTGGTGGAGGGCACGAACTTGTCCGAGGGGCGCGGGACGACGCGGCCGTTCGAACTGGCGGGCGCGCCCTTCCTGGACGGCCGCGAGATGGAGCAAACGCTGAACGCGCTGTGCCTGGAGGGCGTGCGTTTCAGGGAGGCCTGGTTCCGGCCGGCGTTCGACAAGTGGCAGGAAGAACTCTGCGGCGGAGTGCAGGTTCATGTCACGGATCGCCTGAGGTTCAAGCCGTACCGGACTGGATTGGCGGTGGTGCGGGCGGCGATGGCGTTGGGCGGGGAGTCGTTCGCCTGGCGTCAGCCGCCGTTTGAGTACGAAAACGACAAGCTGCCGGTGGACATCCTGGCGGGCACGGATGCAGTCCGGCGGGGACTGGAACGGGGAGCGAAACTGGAGGAGATGGAGGCGGCCTGGGCGGCCGGCCTGGGGGAGTTCCAGCGTCTCAGGTCGAAGCACCTGCGGTACTGACAGGCGCCTCCGCCGGGCGCCATGTGGTGAGCAGGCGGGCGAGAGTGCGGCCGGAAGTGGAGAGGCGGTGGAGCAGGCGTCCCCGGCCATCGGGGCAGGCGGCGATCTGGACATTGTCGCCGAGCAGCGCCTCGGCGAGGTACTCGACGTGGAGTTCGGCCGGCGTGTGGGCGGCAAGGAAGTCCGCACTCAGCGCGTTGCAGGCCCATTGAATGTAAGAGACGTTGTTGGCGTGGTTGTTCTCGTCGAGGTCACCGGCGAGAATCTTGTGGCAGCCGGTGAACAGGGCCGCCTCAGCCGGCTCGGGAATGGAGAGCGGCTCGATGGCAGTGTCGCGGGCGGGGAAGTCCAGGTGCAGCAGTCCGGCGGGGAGCCGTGCAGGGCGGCGCGAGACGCGGTCGAGGATGAGCCAGACCGAGCAGGCCTCGACCAGAAGATCGCCGCCTGGTGCGCGAATCTCAAACTCCCGGCGCGCGCGAACGCCCGCCGTACGGCGCGACGGCCACGAAAGGACCTCGACCATTTCGCAGGGCTCCGGTAGTTGATGAACTCGCAAGGCGAGCCGGGACAGGATCCAGGCGCGGGAAGCGGCGTGGAGGTCGGCGACTCCAAGGCCGAGTTCCGACGCATGGGCGCGGGCGGCATCCTGGAACAGCCCGCAAATGGCCGGCAGCGTGAGCGATGACGGTGCCGGGCGGGCGGCGCGCCAGAGAACGCTCATGGACCTACGAGAGCCGCGCGCGAACCTTGTCGCTGAGCAGCTTGCCGTCAACGCGTTTCCCGGCGAGTTTGGCCTTGGCGGCGTTCATGAGCAGGCCCATCTGTTTGGCAGAGGTGATGCCGGTTTCGGCCAGCGCGGCCGCGATGGCCGCCTCCATCTCCTCCTCGGAGGCGGAGGCGGGCATGTAGCTCTCGATGAGCTTCAGTTCGGCCTCTTCCTTGGCCGCCTGCTCTTCGCGGCCGGCTTTACGGAACATGTCGGCGGCCTCGCGGCGCTGTTTGATTAAGGAGTTCAAGATCTTCATCTCGGCGGCCTCGTCGAGCTCCTTCATGGAGTCGATCTTCTCCTTCATCAGGGCCGTCTTCACCATGCGGATGGCGCTGAGACGCGCCTCCTCACGGGCCTTCATCGCCGCGGTCATGTCTTTCTGAAGCTGATCGAGAAGGGCCATTTTTGATATCCTGTGGAGCTACTCTCCGTTTCATTTTCCCATACCCATGCACATCAAAAAGCAGCGACTCCTAACTCCCGGCCCGACGCCCCTCCTGCCGCGTGCATTGCACGCCATGATGGCGTCCGACATTCATCACAGGACCCAGGACTTCATCAAGCTGTACCCCGTCGTGCTGCGCGATTTGAAGGAAGTTTACGGCACTCAGAACGACGTACTCATCCTCGTCTCTTCCGGTACCGGCGCGCTGGAAGCGTCGGTCTCCAACTTCTTCAGCGAAGGCGACAAAGTGGTGGTGTGCTCGGCCGGCAAGTTCGGCGAGCGATGGGTGGAACTGGCCAAGGCCTTCCGCCTGAACGCGGTGGTGCTGACGGCCGACTACGGCGACGTGGTGGCGCCGCAGCGCGTGGAGCAGGCGTTGCAGGAGAACCCCGACGCCAAGGGCGTCTTCTTCCAGGCGTCGGAAACCTCCACCGGCGCAGCGCACGATGTGCGGGCGATCGCGGAGATTGTGAAAAAGACCGGCGCGCTGTGCATCGTCGATGCCATTACAGGGCTCGGCACCATGCCGCTCGACATCGACGGCTGGGGTCTGGACATCGTCGTCGGCGGCTCGCAGAAGGCGTTCATGATCCCGCCCGGGCTGGCCTTCGTCAGCGTCAGCGCCAAAGCCTGGGAGATGAACGCCGCGGCAAAGCTGCCGCGGCTGTACTTCGACCTCAAGAAGGAAAAGAAGATGGCGGACAAGGGCGAAAGCGCCTGGACGCCGAACGTGAGCCACATCCTGGCGCTGGCCGAGGCCTTGAAGTACATCAAGGAGATCGGCATGGACAACCTGGTGCAGAACGCCATGCTGCTGGCCCGTGCCACGCGTGAGGCGGCCGCGGCGCTCGGTCTGGAACTCTTCGCGCCGGGCTCGCCGTCGTCGTCGGTGACGGCGATCAAGGCGCCCGCCGGCATGGATTCGGGCGAGATCGTCAAGGGCTTCCGGAACCAGTTCGGATCCATCATCGCCAACGGCCAGGGGACGATGAAGGGCCAGATCTTCCGCATCGCGCACCTGGGTTACTTCGACTTCCCGGACCTCTTCGCAATGGTGGCGGAACTGGAGCTGATCCTCCACTCCAAGGGCATCCCGGTGGAATTCGGCAAGGGCGTGGCGGCGGTGCAGAGAGTGTACGCCGAAGCGGTCGCGGGGAGGCAGTCATGAAGATCCTCGTCGCCGAACCGATGTCGCCGGCAGCCGTCGCGCTGCTGCAGAAGCAAGCCGGTTGGGACGTAGTGGTCTCCAACCCGAAGGAGTACGAGCCGCACCTGGCAGACTGTGACGCGCTGCTGGTGCGCAGCGCCGTGAAGGTGAAGGCCGAGACGCTCGCCCGGGCGCCGAAACTGCGAGTGATCGGCCGCGCGGGGGTGGGCGTCGACAACGTGGACCTGCCGGCGGCGACCGCCGCCGGCGTCCTGGTGATGAACACTCCCGGCGGCAATGCCGTGTCGGTCGCCGAGCATACCCTGGCGCTCATGCTGGGCCTGGCGCGCATGGTTCCGGAAGCCTCCGCTTCGACCCTCTCCGGCAAGTGGGAGAAGAAGAAGTTCCTCGGCAACGAACTGCGCGGCAAGACGCTGGGCGTAGTGGGCCTGGGCAACATCGGCCAGGAGGTGGTCCGGCGGGCGCTCGGATTCGAGATGCGCATCATCGCCTCCGATCCCTACGTCACTCCGCAGACCGCCGCCGACCTGGGCGTCGAGCTCGTGAGCCTGGAGTCGCTGATGGCGGAGAGCGACTACATCAGCCTCCATGTCGCGCTGACCCCGGAGACCAAGGCGATGATCAACGCCTCCTCCATCGCGAAGATGAAGGACGGCGTGCGCATCATCAACTGCGCTCGCGGGGAACTGATCGATCAGGACGCCCTCACCGCCGCCCTGCAATCGCAGAAGGCCGCCGGCGCGGGACTCGACGTGTTCACGCCGGAGCCGCTGCCGGAAGGCCACGACCTGCTGAAGTGCCCGCACCTCATCGCCACGCCGCACATCGCCGGCTCCACCGAAGAGGCGCAGGAGATCGTCGGCATCCGGATCGTGGAACAACTGGTCGAGTACCTGAAGAACGGCGTGGCCATCAACGCCGTCAATATGCCGGCTGTCTCCCCGGAGCAGTATAAGGCGATCGGACCGTACATCTCTCTGGCCGAGCGGCTGGGCAAGTTCGCCGCCTACGTCGCCGCCGGAAACCTGCAGGGCGTGAAGGTGACCTATCGCGGCAAGATCGCCGAGATGAACACGAACCTGCTGCGGAACTCCGCCCTGGCCGGAGCGCTCAGCCGGGGTCTGTCGAACCGGGTCAACCTGGTGAACTCGATGCAACTGGCCGCGCAGCGCAGCCTCTCGGTGAGCGAGGCGCACCTGCCGCGCGGCGGCACCACCGATTCCATTCAGGTGGAAATCCAGACCGACAAGGGCGTGACGCAGGTCACCGGCGGAGTGGTCATGGACAAGCCGCGGCTGCTCTCCGTCGATGGCATCCCGGCCGAGATCGCGCTCTCCGGCCGGCTCATCTACATGCGGAACATCGACGTGCCCGGAGTCATCGGGCATGTCGGCACCGTTCTCGGGCACAACCAGATCAACATCGCCAACTTCTCGCTTGGGCGGCAGGACGCTCCGGTGGGGGGGCAACCGCTGGGCGCCGTGGCGCTGGTGGAGGTAGATTCCGTGGTGCCCGATGCGGTATTGGCCGAGCTGAAGTCCCATCCGGCGGTGAAACTCGCCGTCGTGGTGGAGCCCGGAGCGTGATTGGCGGCGGCCCCGCGCGAAAAAAGTACTGCGGTGCGCGTTGCCGCCCATTTGAGGGCGTGATAACATATAGGTGCCCCATGGACTGCGCTTCCTTTCGAATCAGTCCCAATCCCCGACGGAGCTAACTTCCCAACTCGATGAGTGCGACCGTTTTTCTCGGTAACCTTCCGGTGTGGGTCACTGCCGACGACATCA
>JACRBC010000037.1 GCA_016213245.1 Candidatus Solibacter usitatus
CCGCTGTCCTGGTCTCTTTCCTCGGGGACACTGCCGTCGGGACTCTCCCTCAACGCTTCGACCGGGGTGATTTCCGGGACGCCGACGGCGGCGGGGGCGTCCACGTTCACGGTGCAGGTTCAGGATGCGAACGGGGCGACGGCGACGAAGTCGCTGACGGTGACGATCTACGCGGTGCTGGCGATCACGACGGCGACCCTTCCGGACGGGACGATCGGGGCGTCTTACAGCTCGACGGTGAGCACGTCGGGTGGGAAGAGTCCGCTGATCTGGGGGCTTTCGTCCGGCGGTCTCCCCCTGGGATTGTCTTTGAATACCGGGACCGGGGTGATCAGTGGGACGCCGACCACGGCCGGTCTGTCGAGTTTCACCACCCAGGTGACGGACGCGAACGGCGCCGTCGCCAGCCAGCCCTATTCCGTCACCATCTATTCCAGCCTTTCCATCACCACCGTTAGTCTGTCTGACGGGACGGTCAATGCCGCCTACAGCCAGACGTTGGCAGCCTCCGGGGGGAAGACGCCGTATATCTGGTCTCTTGCCGGGGGGACGTTACCGGCGGGGTTGACGTTGGCGGGGAGCACGGGGGTGATCTCGGGGACGCCGACGGCGGCGGGGACGAGCACCTTTACGGTACAGGCCCAGGATGCGAACGGGGCGGTGGCGACGAAGGGGCTGAGTATCGTGGTCTATTCCGCGTTGAGCGTGACGACGGCGTCGCTTTCCGACGGGACGGTGAACTTGGCGTACAGCCAGACGTTGGCGTCGACCGGAGGGAAGACGCCGATTGCGTGGAGCCTGAGCGTCGGGACGCTGCCTGCAGGACTGTCATTAAACAGTTCGACGGGGGTGATTTCGGGGACGCCGACGGCCTCCGGGACGAGTAACTTTACGGTCTCCGCGACGGACGCGAACGGTGCGGTGGCGACGAAGGCGCTGAGCATCGTGATTTATGGGGCCGTATCGGTGACGACGACGGCGCTTTCGGACGGGACAGTGGGAGTGGCCTACAGCCAGACGTTGGCGGCCACGGGGGGGAAGACGCCGTACACCTGGTCGGTGACGTCCGGGAGCCTCCCTTCGGGATTGACATTAAACAGCGGTACGGGAGCGATTACCGGGACGCCGACGGTCTCCGGGACGAGCAACTTCACGGTGCAGGTGCAGGACGCGAACGGGGCGCAGGCGACGCAGGCCTTGTCCATCGGGATCTACAATCCGCTTTCGGTAACGACGACGTCGTTGGCGAACGGGACGATCAATCTTGCGTACAGCCAGACGCTGGCGGCGACAGGCGGAAAGACGCCGTACACCTGGAGCCTGATTTCGGGGACGCTGCCGACGGGGTTGACGCTGGCGGCATCGACCGGGGTGATCTCCGGGACGCCGAGCGCGACGGGGACGTGGAATTTCACGGCGCAGGCAGCGGATGCGGGGGGCCGGACGGCAAGCCAGGCGCTATCGATCACGATCTTCTCCAGTCTGACGATCACGACGGC
>JACRBC010000038.1 GCA_016213245.1 Candidatus Solibacter usitatus
CAAGCAGGACGTGAGCATCCTGGTGAACGAGCGCCCAGGGGAGATCAAGGCGCAGATCATCGAGCGCGACGGCAAGATTCTGATGGTGAAGGACTGCCCGATTCACGGCCACTTTGAGGACGTGATGGCGATTGACGCGGCGTTCTTCAAGCACCTGGAGGACGTATTCCCGGGGCGGGACATCCGGTCGCACAACGACTCGGACCTGCACAAGCACGGCTCGTCGACGATCACGCACGGTCGCGGGGCGGTGCTGACGATCGATTTGACGAACCGCTGCAACATGATGTGCGACCCGTGCTTCATGGACGCCAACCAGGTGGGGTTCGTGCACGAGCTGTCGTGGGAAGACATCAAGACGATGCTGGACAACGCGCTGCGGATCAAGCCGCGGCGGCAGATGTCGGTGCAGTTTTCCGGCGGCGAGCCGACGCTTTCGCCGTACTTCCTGGACGCGGTGCGCTACTGCAAGCAGGTGGGCTACAACTCGGTGCAGGCGGCGACCAACGGGATTGAATTCGCCCGGTCGAAGGAGTTTGCCGAGAAGGCGGCCGAAGCCGGGCTGCGGTACGCCTACCTGCAGTTTGACGGCGTGGGCAACGCGGCCAATTCGCATCGCGCGGTGGGCAACCTGTTCGACGTGAAGCTGCGGGCGATCGAGAACCTGCACTCGGCGGGCGTCGACATCGTGCCGGTGATCACGATCATCAACGGGATCAACAACGAGCAGGTGGGGCGCGTGGTGCAGTTCGCGCTGGACAATCCGAAGAAGATTTCGTTTCTGAGCTTCCAGCCGGTGTCGTTCACGGGCCGCGACGAAGCGGTGTCGGACGAGCGGCGGGCGGCGCAGCGCTACACGCTGTCGCACCTGGCGCACGACGTGAAGAACCAGACGGGGTTGGGCGAGCCGACGCGGGACTGGTACCCGATTTCATTCATGGGCACGTTTTCCGACTGGGCCGACCTGGTCCACGGGCCGGAGACCACGTGGGGCTCGCTGAGCTGCGGCTGCCACCCGAACTGCGGCATCGGCATGGCGATCATGGTGGACAAGGAGACGAGGGAATCGGTTCCGGTGACGAAGTTCCTGAACGGCGACCGGCTGTCGAAGGACATTGCGCGGGTGAACGACGCGGCGCGCGGCAGGAAGCTGTCGGTGCTGGGGATGGCGCTGGCGCTGATGCGCAACTACGACCCGTTCCAGTCGCCGACGCACTTCAAGCTGGTGGACCTGCTGAAGAAGTTCGATAAGACGTTCGGGGCGACGGGGCGCAACTACGGCAAGGTGACCGGCGAGCGCACGCTGACCGACATCGAGAGGCGGCGGGCGGACCGCTGGAACTTCCTGTTCATCGCGGGCATGTGGTTCCAGGACTTGTTCAACTACGACTTCCGGCGCACCGAGCAGTGCATCATCCCGTACGCGACGCAAGAGGGCGAGATCAGCTTCTGCGCCTACAACACGGGCGTCGGCTGGCGGAACATCGTCGAGAAGATGCACATGACGGCCACGCTGACCAAGTGGTACGAAGAGCACGGGCGTCACGAGATCTTCGCCGGCAACAAGAATGTGACGCTGAACACCACCGATCACCGCCTGGTGCTGCGGCAGGAGCTGGTGACCAACGAGATCCAGCACGACCTGGACAACCTGGGCATCGCCAAGACGGCGCGCGAGGAGAAGATGCGGGCGCGCGACGGGAAGCTGAAGGCGATGCAGACGGCCGAAAACGCGCGCATGATGGCGCTGTACAAGAAGCACGTGATGAAGGAGCCGGAGACGGACCTGGTGCAGATTGGCGGCATCGCGCCGGCGCCCCAGATGGAAACCGAGAAAGAGACCACAGGCGCGCTGGGCGACTAACGCGCTGGTCACAATTCGGAACGAGGATCAACCGGCTGGCCTTTCGGGGCCAGCCGGTTTTGCGTGTGGAACCGTTAGAATTGTGGAGAGATGCTTCTGTTGGGTCCGGCGGTTGTCCTGAGTTCCTTTCTGCTGTTCCTGATCCAGCCGCTGGCGGGCAAGCAGATGCTGCCGCTATTCGGCGGGTCGGCGGCGGTGTGGAGCGTGTGCCTGCTGTTTTTCCAGACCGGGCTGCTGGCGGCCTACCTGTACGCGCACGCTCTGACGCGGCTGCTGCGGCCGCGCATGCAGGCGCTGGCGCACGCGGGAGTGGTGCTGGCGGCGCTGGCGCTGCCGCAGGGCGAGCTGAAGGCCTGGGGGGCGCAGGCGGGCGTGCTGGCGGCGCTGGTTGCGAGCGTAGGTGCGCGATACTTTCTGCTGGCGTCGACGAGCCCGCTTTTGCAGCACTGGTTCGGGCTGCTGAGGCCGGCAGGAAAGCCGTACCGGCTGTCGGCGTGGTCGAACGGGGCGTGCGCGGCGGCGCTGGTGAGCTTCCCGTTCCTGTGGGAGCCGCGGTTCGGGCTGGCGGAGATGAAGCGCTGGTGGGATGCGGGGTTCGCGGTGGAGTGCGCTCTGCTGCTGGGCTCGGCGGCGCTGTTGTGGCGGGCGCAGCCGGCGCAACCGGCCGTGGGGCTGGTGGCGGGAACCCCGTGGCGGGTGAGGCTGCGCTGGCTGCTGTGGCCGGCGCTGGGCTCGGCGTTGCTGATGGCGACGTCGACGCATCTGTGCCAGGTGGTGGCGCCGGCGCCGCTGATGTGGATTGTGCCGCTGCTTGTGTACCTGTTCAGTTTCGTGGCGGTGTTCGGCAGGGAGTGGTACAGGCGGACGTGGGGGTGCGGGCTGGCGCTGGGCGGGCTGCTGCTGCTGGCCGGATCGATGGTGTACCTGGACCACCAGGCGGCGCTGCTGTGGAAAGTGGCGTTGTACGGGCTGGGGCTGGGCCTGGTGTGCGTATTCTGCCACGGGGAACTGGCGCTGTTGAAACCGGCGCCGGGAGGGTTGACGAGTTACTGGACGCACGTGGCGGCGGGGGGCGCGCTGGGCTCGCTGGCAGCCGGGTGGGGCGCCTCGGCGGTGCTGGAAGGATATTTCGAGTTGCCGCTGCTGGTGGCCGGATGTGCGCTGTTGTGCCTGTGGCTGCTGCGGAGGCTGGGACGATTCGCGTGGCGAGGGGCGGCGGTGGCGGCGATATTGTCGACGACGCCGGCGATGGCGGTGATCAGTGCGCATTACGCAGGATTGGTGGCGGCGGGCAGAAACTTCTACGGCAGCTTGCGGGTGGTGGAGGTAGGCGGGCTGAGGAAGATGCTGAACGGGCTGGTGGTGCATGGCAGCGAATACCGCGCGGGCGCGCTGATGGGCACGCCGACGGCCTACTATTGGCCGGAGAGCGCGGTGGGGATGCTGCTCTCGCGCGCGGGCGGAGCGCGGCGGGTCGCGGTGGTGGGGCTGGGGACGGGGACGCTGGCGGCGTACGGGCGGGCGGGGGACGTGTTCCGGTTTTACGAGATCAATCCGCTGGTGGTGACGGTGGCGCGAAGGGATTTCGGATACCTGGCGAGGTCGGCGGCGCGGATTGAGATTGTGGAAGGAGACGCGCGGCTGAGGCTGGCGGGAGAGGCGGCCGGGGGTTACGATTTCGTGATTGTGGACGCGTTCAGCGGCGACTCGATTCCGATGCACCTGCTGACGCGGGAGGCGTTCGCGTTGTATCTGCGGCGCCTGAAGCGGGACGGGACGCTGGCGGTGCACATCTCCAACCAGTACCTGAACCTGGAGCCGGCGGTGCGGGCGCTGGCGGCGGAGGCGGGATGGAGCGCGGCGAAGGTGGAGAGCGGCGGGCGGCCGGCGGTGGGGGCGCTGGGGGCGACGTGGATGGTGATCACGGGGCGGCGCGCTGAGGCGAGCCGGGTGGCCTTCCCGGTGTGGACGGACGACCGGAGTTCGGTGCTGCGAGCGCTCAAGTAGAGTGGCGGGCGGAGGGGGCGTCGAGGCGGCCGGCCAGCGGGCGGACGACGCCCTTGCCGCAGATGCCGACACCAGTGTTGAGCAAAGCGGTGAGGAAGCCGAACAGGACGCCGTAGAGGAGCTTCTCGGAGACCGCCTGGCGGCCGGGGAGGCGGAAGTGCGAGGGGAGTTCCTTGAGGACCTGCACGGTGAGGGCGCGGGAGGAGGGGCGGCCGGAGGCGTCGAGACGGTTGGCGACGACGAAGGGGGTCTGGAGGACGGCGCCGGAGCGGGCGTCGACGTAGAACTGGCAGCGGGAGAACCAGCCGGTGCTGGAGGGATCGGCGGCGTCGAAGAGGAGGATGGGGCCGGCGGATTCGGGGAGGGAGAGCTCGAGGACGCTGGAGCGGGCGGTATCGAGGACGGTGCAGGCGAAGCCGGATTCCTGGGCGCCCTGGCGCAGGAGATCGGAGTCGAGTTCCAAGACAACCATCTGTTGGGCGCCGGCCTGAAGCAATTGCATCCATTCCAGTGTAGCGTGGGGCGGGCGTTGTATCGTGAAGTGATGCGGAGGCAGGAGGCGGGTGAAGCCCGTGCGCTGGTACTTTTCGACATCGACGGCACGCTGATCCGGCGCGCCGGGCCGGATCACCGGAGAGCGCTGGAGGATGCGATCGGCAGGGTGACGGGGCTGCGGGCGACGAGCGAGGGCATTCCGATGCAGGGGATGCTGGACGGCGACATTCTGCGGGTGATGCTGGCCGCGGCTGGGGCAAAGGGGGCGGAAGCGGCGCGCGTGCTGCCGCTGATCATGAAGAAGGCGCAGGACCTCTATGTCCGCCGTTGTCCGGACCTGCGGCGGCGGGTCTGTCCGGGGGTGCGCGGGACGCTGTGGCGGCTGGGGCGGCGGGGTGCGGTGCTGGGACTGGTGACGGGCAACCTCTCGCGCATCGGCTGGAAGAAGATGGAACGGGCGGGGCTCGACAGGCACTTCCGTCTGGGGGCCTTTGCCGAGGAGGGCGAGACGCGGAGCGAGTTGGCGCGGCTGGCGGTGGAGGAGGCGCGGCGGCAGGGGTGGATCGCGGATGGCGCGCCGCTGTGGCTGGTGGGCGATCACCCGAACGACATCCTGGCGGCACGGGCCAACGGGCTGCGGGCGGTGGCGGTGGGAACGGGCGTCGTACCATTGGATGAGCTCGCCTCGCACAGGCCGGACATCCTGATGCCGGACCTGCGGGATCTGGACCCGGAGATGCTGTTGTGCGCCTGATTGCCGTGCTGGTTGCCGCCGCCGCGCTGGCTGGATGTTCGCGGAGATCGGAGTACCCGGTGTGCGCGGTGCGGGGCGTGACGCTGATGGACGGAACGGGACGGCCGCCCATCGCGCCGGCGACGGTGGTGGTGCGGGAGGGCAAGGTGGCGGCGATGGGGGAGTCGCCGTCGGTGACGATTCCGCCGGAAGCGACGGTATTCGACGGGACGGGCAAGTACATCTTTCCGCTGGACCCGGGCGTGCCGCTGCGGGTGGGAGGCGCGGCAGACCTGCTGCTGCTGAAGGTGAACCCGGCAGTGGAGCCGGGCTACGCGAAGATGGTGGCGGGGAAGATGCAGGACGGGCGCTGGATTCAGTATCCTCAGTAGTCGCCCCATGGAAGCCCAATCGTTTTCGGTCAAACGGGCCGAGGTGGAGTTCCACAACTTCGCCTCCTTCGGAGAGCCCGAACGGGCCATCGCGGCCTACCACGAGGAGAACGTGCGCCGGGGGGCGGTGATCCGCAATCACCTGGGGTTCATCGGAGAGATGAGCCCGTTTCTGGAGATCGGCTCGGCGGCGGGCCACTCGTCCTACATGCTGGTGAACGAATTTGGCGCGGAGGGATTCGCGCTGGACCTGTCGGCCGACGCGCTGCGGTACGGCAGGGTGCTGATGGAGAGGTGGGAGCTGGAGCGCGCGCCGGTGCGGCTGGCGGGGGACGCGCTGCATCTGCCTTTCGCGGACGATTCGCTGCGGATGGTGATGGCGTTCCAGATGCTGAGCCAGTTCCAGGACATCGACGCGGTGTTCGCGGAGGTGAAGCGCGTGCTCGAACCGGGGGGCGTGTTCCTGTTCGCCGAAGAGCCGATCCGGCGCATGCTGTCGCTGCGGCTGTACCGCGCGCCGTACCTGGAGCAGATGAAGCCGTGGGAGAAGAAGCTCGACGAGTGGGGGCTGCTGGGCTATCTGGCGAAAGACGTGATCGGGGCGCGCCAGGAGGAGAGTTTCGGCATCCGGCAGAACCACCGCATGACGCTGTGGGACTGGGACCGCACGATCCGGAAGCACTTCGTGGACCACGAGTACGAGCTGTTCGTGGCGCGGCGCGGATGGGGCGAGTCGGCGATGTACCGGATGGGGCAGCGGCTGGACCGCTGCGGATCGGACTGGGTGCCGGCGCGGCTGCTGGGGGGGACGCTGGCGGCGGTGTGCCGGAAGGGGGGCGAGGCGGGCGGTACTGATGCGGCGAGAGGGTTAGAGACCCTGCTCCGATGCCCGGACTGCCGGGGGGAGTTGCGGCGGGAGGCTGAGTCGCTGCGGTGCGGATCGTGCGGGTATGAGGCTGCGGAGGAGGGCGGGGTCTACAACCTGCTGCCGTCGGCGGAGAGGAAAGAGCTGTACCCGGGGGCGCGGGCGGACGTGATCGACTTCACGGAGGGCGACTGCGCGGAGCGGCTGCTGGAGGGGTTCCACGAGCTGGAGGGCGTCTACGGGAACAAGTACCGCTGGGTGTCGGAGCGCGCGGTGTTCCGGCTGGAGCGGGTGAACACGGAGACGCGGAGGCTGCGGGTGCGGGGGTTCGCCGGCGCGCCGATGCTGGAGCTGGGCCAGCCGGCGAGGGTGGAGATCCGGGCCAACGGCGCAACGGTGTATACGGGGGTGCTGGACCGTCCGGGGCTGTTCGTGATTGAAGCGCCGCTGGCGGAGGCGGAGAGCTACGTGGTGGAGTTCCTCGCCGGGCCGAAGTACCGGGTGCCGCCGGACGAGCGCTGGTTCACCGTGAACCTGAGTTTGATGCGGCTGGTGTGAGGGGGGCGGGCAGACGCATCATTCGTAGTGAGTCCAGAGACGGAGGACCTTCACCGAGACTGGAGGCCGCCAGCTTCTTCGCGTCCCTCTGGACCTGCCTTTTAAGACGACCAGCCAACTCACAAGCGGAGATCCCTGGCGCAGGACTCGACCGGCGTCGCCAGGCCCTTTCGGATCGACTCGCGCATTCCCGGAATCGAAAGCAGGTAGAGCGTCTCCTGCATCGCCTGCCAGTCCTCTTCGCCGATTAGGACTGCGCTCGACCGGCGGCCGGTGATCAGCACGGGCCGGTGCGACGACGCCGCCTCATCGATCAGGCGGTAGAGCCTGGTTCTCGCCAGACTGACGGTCATCGCGCTCGCCGGCTTTCTCTTCGCCATCGACTCAACGTACGCCATTTTGTACGTATGCGGCAAGACCGTCCGTCGTGCCGAACACCTTCGGCCGACTGGCATGTGGCCGATTGGCATTGAAGCGCCGCCTTGTTTGTACTACAATGCAGCTTAAATGGCCGCCACGACCCCGTTAGGGGAGTTCGAACAGGTTGTGCTGCTGGCGATCCTGCGCTTGGGTGAGCAGGCTTACGGCGTGAGCATCCGGGCCGAGATCGCGGCGTGCACCGATCGACACCCGTCGCCGGGCGCGCTGTACACAACGCTTGACCGTCTCGAAGAGAAGGGCCTTGTGACATCCCGGCTGGGCGATCCCACCGCTTTGCGCGGCGGGCGCGCCAAGCGGTACTTTGCGATCACTCCCAAGGGGTTGGACGCCGTTGCGTGTGCACAGCGGTCTTATCAGCGCTTGCTGAAGGGACTGCGACTTCCTGGAGTTGCCCATGCGTAATGCAAACGCCGCGGAATGGATACTGAGGCTGGTGACGACACCGGAGCGAGCGGCCAGCACAACCGGCGACCTATTGGAAGAAGCCTCCGGCCGAAGCGCCTTTTGGTTCTGGTCCAGCACGCTCCGGACAGCCGCTTGCCATGTTTGGAAAGACCTGTGGGTGTATCGGGGCCGGATGGCTTGGCTTGGCTTTTCGGGTCTCTTGGCAATCTGGCTTTTCACGTTCGGAGTGAGCACGCTGGTGATAGTGATCTGGATGGCTGTCTCGCCATATAGTACTGACGGGAGTTCGTTCTATATTCCGCCTTGGGGACACTATCGCCTCTTTGCGACACTGGCAATCGTCGGACCGCTGATAGCTGGCTGGGATGTAGCGAGCCGTTCGAAAGGGCGGGAGTTGGCTGCCGCCCTTGCGCTGACGGTAGCGCTGGCCGCATCGACTGCAATAAATGGGCTGAGTTCGGGGGGCGTGGTGCAGCGCATCGAAACACCTTATACCCGCGTGGACAACCTTCTCATCGATTTTGGAGTAATGGCTCTCTCCGCAATGGCCGGAGCGATGTTGTTCCGGCTCTGGAGCCTCGTACGCGGCAGATCTGCCTCGGGTCCGGCGCTGCCCAGGTGACGGTCTGAGTGGTGCTTCAGTAGCGGGCATCAGTGTCACGATCCCGGGCCGGGCGGCGGCGCGATTCTGGAGACGGGGATATCCACGACGCCCGTGCGGCCGGTGCCGGGCTCGCGCACGAGGAGGCGAATCACCACGGCCTTGGGTCCCAGTTTCCAGGAGCGGCGGTAGGGCAGGCCCTTCGCTCGCGCATCGGCCCACTGTTGGGCGGTGAAGTTCAAGCGGATGGCCGAGTTGAAGAGCGCAAGCCCGCCTTCGGCAGTCTTCTCGCCGACGTAGACGTCGAGCCGGCCCACGAAGCGGCCGTCTTTCTGTTGCAGGAGCAGATCGTCGGCATCGACTTGGGCGACCAGGTCGACGGCGCCGGCCTGGTCCCGGCTCGCATGGCGGCAGTGCGCGTTGAGGCGGATTGCGGACGATCCGAGCGGGTTGAGCATGGCCAGCCGGAGCGTCTCCGGGCCGAATTCGCCGGCGGGCGCATCGAGGCTGAATCCGGAGGGATGGAGAAGGGTGACGCCGGGGCGGCGTACGCTCACCTGGAGTTTGCGCCAGCCAGGCGGCTGCGGGTCGCGCGGGTAGAAGCCGAGCGAGTAAGAGCCGTGCAGGTCGGCGGTGGCCTTGCGGATGGCCTGGGAAAAGTCATTCGTGCCGAAGATAAATCGGCCGCCGGTGATGGTGGTGAGCAGATCGAATCCGGCGCGGGAGTCGCCGCCGAACGCTGCGGCAGCCGCGACTTCCTGATAGATACCCACGGCGGACGGGGCATATTGACGCGACGCCAGATCGTCGGCGGGAGAGTAGATGCCGCGCGCATCGATGGCATAGAGTGTGACGCCGGAGCGGGCCAGGCGCTCGGCGGCAGCGCGGATCACCTTCTGATGGTTCTCGCCAACCGCGGGGTTTGTCTGCCCGGCACGTCGAGACGGCATCCGATAAGAGACTGTGCATAAATAACAGCTTCATTTTGGTCGGAGTTTATGGTAGCGTTGATTGATGGCTGGCGATGCGGAGAGCATTCAGCGGCGTTACCGGGACTTGTCGCCCGTTCTTGACGAACAGGGCCTGCGTCGCTTTGTCGCCACCGAAGCGCGGGCCTACGGGTATGGCGGCG
>JACRBC010000041.1 GCA_016213245.1 Candidatus Solibacter usitatus
AGATGCAGCCGACATCCCGGTGCGCGCAGTGGAACTCGGCGTGAACTACCTGGACACGGCCAACGCCTACGGCCCCTCGCAGAGCATCTACGGCGAGGCGTTCCGCCGCATGCGTCTCGCTCCATGGCAAGCCGACTACAACGCGGCGCTGCGCGAGCAGCTCTTCATCGCCACCAAGACCGGGCAGCGTTCGGCCGCCGGGGCGGTGTCTGAGCTGAAGCGCTCCCTCACCCTGCTGTTCGGCGACGGCAAGGGCTGGTTTCCAGACGAGGCGTACCTGGACTCCATCCAGATCCACAACCTCACCTCGGTGAGCCAGGTGGACCAGATCTACGACGAGAAGGCCGGCGCGCTCATGGGGCTGCTCGACTACCGCGACGGGACGAACCGCGCCGGCCTCAATCCCGAGCACCGAAGCGTGGTGCGCCACCTGGGCATCACCGGGCACTACAGTTCCGTCGTACTAATGAACGCCCTGCAGCGCGACAAGCTGGATATCATCGACACGCTGCTGGTGGCGCTCAACGCCAACGACCGCCGCGCCTCCTCCTTCCAGTACAACGCCGTTCCGGTGGCGCGCGCCCGCGGCCTGGGCATCGTCGCCATGAAGGTCTTCTGCGCCGGCAGCCTCTACACCAAGCTCGGCCGTCAGCCGGGCAACGCGGAGGAACTGATCCGCAGCGTGGGCTATCCGGGCGGCATCGACTCCGCCGACCTGGTCCGCTATCCGCTCTCGGTTCCGGGCGTGGCCACGGTGATCGCCGGCATCAGCGCCATTTCGCGGGAGGCGCCCGAAGCCGACCAGATCGCCGCTAACCTGGCGGGCGCCCTGCAGGACGCCACGACGGACTCCGAGCGCGTGCGCATTGAAGCGGCGGTGGCCGAGTTGCACGGCACGGGGACCAACTTCTTCCAGGTCTACAGCCGCTCCATCACGCAGCCGCCGGCGCCGGAGGTGACGCGCGACAGCGGCCGCGTGATCATCCGCTGGCAATCGGCGCTGGCGTCTTCCGATGCGCTCCGCTGGTACGACATCTGGTGCGGCGACTACCGCCTGGCGCGCATCCCCTTCCGGCCGCAGACCACCAGCGAGCCGCTCACCACGTGGCTGCCGCCGGAGGACGCGCCGGATGGGCCTTACCGCGTGGAGGCGGTCACTGCTTAGCGGCGGCGGGACGCGCCTGCTGCTGGCGCCTCTCGGTTTCCGGCGGGACCATGCCTTTCATGCGCATGTAGGTCACCAGGTTGCCGTAGTGCAGACCGGTGTGCTCCAGCAAGTGCAGGGCGTGATAGGCCTTGGGGCGTTCGGTCGTGCCGCGCTTCACCATCTCGGAGAACTTCGCGTCACTCCAGCCCTCCATCGCCGCCATGCAGTAGTCGAAGGAATCCGCGACCGCCTTGGTCAATTCGGGCTTGCCAAGGTCCTTCTGTTCCAGCGGCGAGGTGTTTGGATTGGCCTCCCCCTTGAGCCCGGAGCAGATGGAGTAGTTGGCGTCGGCGATGTGCGCGAACTGCTCGCGCATGGTGCGCACGTCGGGCGACGGCTTGAAGCCGTAGTCCTCCGGTTTCACCTTTCCCAAGGCCTCCATGATGTTGACGCGGTAGCCGGCAAACAACGCCGTCAGATTCTTTGCCACCACATCCTGCGCGGGCGCGAGCCCGGCGCAGACGGTCAGTCCCAACACGATACGTCCCAGCATCAATAGCCTCCTCTGTACGATCTATTTGACATCCCTTGCTTCCCACTGACTGAAGTCCAGCAGGCGCTCCCTGCCTCCACCGCGTAGCGTGACGGCGCGCGAGCCGCGCTCCTGGTTGACCCACGGCCCCTCGTACATCTTCCACCTAGCGTGGTCGAGCGGCGCTCCGTCGACCCGCGCCGCCCGGCCCCACTCGCATTCGAGCAACGCCCCGCGCAGGGTGCGGAAGCGCACCTTGGCGTGCGGCGCCATCCCGAAACTCAGCTCCAGACCACGCACTTTGGTTTTGAACTCCTCCCACGAGGCGAACTCCCGCGCCGAGGCCGCCTGCATGATGACGCCGTTCTGGAGGAAGGCGCTCTCCAGCCGCTTGCCGCCTTCCTCGATCGGTTTCCAGGTGTAAGGCTGGAGCGGGCGGAAGGCGATCCAGGCGCCGCCGCCTGAGGCGAAGATCCAGCCGCTTGGGTCCTCCTCCAGCCTGTCGAGGTCTTTCGAGAAAAAGCCGTTGATGTGCTCAAAGCGCGTCCCCTTGGGGATGTCGTAGAGCGCGATGAGGGTGTCGCGGTCCTGGGCGATCTGTTCGTGAAAGCTGCCGCCGAGGAACTTGTCGGGCGAGTCGTAGGTCCTCTTGGAGCGCACCACCATGTCGGTGCCGAAGTCCGGCATGAAGGTGAAGTAGGTCTGGAGTTCCCGTATGCCCGAGAACGGGTGTAGCGCGAAGAGCGTGTTTTCCCGCCCGCGCGGGTCGGGCAGCGCCCAGGTGACATCCCAGGAATGCTGCTGGACCGGCTGAAGGAGTCCGCCCTGGTCGGAGGAGACGGCGTAGTCCGGGCACATGTAAGTGGTCTTGTAAACGTCGCCGTTTTTCTCGTCGTAGAAGCGCCAGCGGTTGCGTGTCCGCTTGGTCTCGCGGTGCGTGTAGCAACTGTCACGCCCGGTCGCCATCGCCTGGATGACGGGCGGCGGCTCAAACAGGCCCGACATAGCGGCCAGCGAAGTGTAGCTGAAGAACCCGGTGTAGGGGTAGCCCGTGCCGAAAAGAAGCCAGGCGAAGTCGCTGGAGACGCCGGCCCATTTCTCGCGCACCTGCCGGTCGTCGGTGCGGGCGTGCGCGCCCGCGAAGAGGCCGTTCAGGGTTTCGGGCGCGAAGTCCGCCATCAGCAGTTCCAGCATCATACGCGCGCGCTGCCTCATGCGCGGGTCTTCAGCCCATGCGGCGAGATACGACATGGGGAGGAAGTAAACGCCGATGTAGTGGGTGCAGTCGTACTCGCCCTGCCCGCGTTCGATGGTCAGGTTCATCCAGTGGTCGATCCAGCCGGCGGCCTCCTTCATGTTCTCTTCGCTGCTCTTGCCGGTGTACCAGGCGCTGCCGGGCTCGCCTTTGTACTTCTGGGCCATGAGGTACAGGGTGGAGTAGTAGAGCAGCCAGTGGTTCTCCGTGTCGCCGCGGTAGGGCATGTAGGTCTGCCAGGACTTGCGTAGCGCGGCGCGCGCCCCGGCGCTGAGTTGACCACGGTCGAGATACGCGACAGCCGTGGCTGGGAACATCCAGAACATGTCGCCCTGGGGTTCCTTGAGCAAATCGACAAGTTTCGCCGAACACCACGAGCAGTCCTGCTTGAGCCACAACGCGGCGGCGATGGTGCCGTAGGAGCCGCGCACGCCGGGCGCGGCGTGGGCTTCGATGATGCGCTGCCGGCGTTCGGCGAAGGACTTTGGCGCGGGTTCGGGCCCAAATTCGATGTCGTAGATGATGGTGCCGTCCAGCCCGGTCTTCTTCCAGGTCTTGCCGCGGTTGCCGGTTTCGTACAAGGCATCCTCGTGAGCGCCGGCATAGAGACGGCCGGGGTCGTCGGGATCCCAGGCGACACGCCAGATCTCGCCCGCCCGCCAGCACGACCAGCTCTTGCCGCCGTCTTCTGAGACCAGCGCCCCGATGCCCCAGCCGGAGGCGGCAAGGCGTCCGGGGGTGGTCGGATCGTAGGCGGCGTTATAGATGGTCCTGGAGCCGTCCACTCCCTCGAAGCGGGACCAGGTTCGACCGCCGTCAGAGGATCGCCAGAGACCCGCTTTCTGCGTGGCGGCCAGCCACTGGCTGGGATCATGCGGCGAGCGGACGATATCGGTGGTTTCCGCGGCGCCGGCCGACACATGGCGCCACGTCTCGCCCTCATCTTCGCTCAGCCAGATGCCGGACTCTCCGCCACGCAGCACGCGGCCGCCGTGGGCGGCCACGGTGTGCGTGTAGCGCCGGGTCAAGCCGGCATCCTTCTTCGCCCAACTTTTGCCGCCATCGCGGGAGACGCCCAGGCCGTCCGGCAGAGCGACGTAGACATGCCCGGGACGTCCGGCGTCGACAGCCACGTCGCGCAGTTCCGTCATATCCCAGGAGGTGGTGATGCGCCATGTCTTGCCGGCATCGTCGCTGCGGATGCACCCGTTGCCGGCGGCGAGAAAAATGGTCTTCGGATTGGCCGGGTCCACGGCGACAGCCTGGACGTCCGGATGCTGGAAGCCGGGCTGGCTCCAGGCCAGGAAGGCGTCGCGCACATGGATGCCGCTGTTCTTCACGGGGACGCCGGCGATCCAGTACTTGGAGCCCACGGCGGTAACGAACATGCGGTGGCCGCCCGCCCAAGCGGACATCGCCAGCAGACTCAAACAGCAAAGGGTGCGCATCACACGTCATTGTATGCCGGTCGTGCACCCTCGGCTTAGTTTCCTACCTTGCGGATGCCCACCTGACGAGCAAAATGGGCCGGCGCCGCGGCGCCAGAAACACTGGAATCTGAGTTGCAAGAAAGTTGGCTGCGGCTTCATGATGACCCTTCCCTTTGTCGCCGATTGGCCCTACACTCAAGCCGAGGGGGCAATCAATGGCCCGTGTGATTGCTCTGCTTGCGGCTGCGCTACTGGCCGCGGTGCCGGTGCAGTCTTCTCCTTGTGTTCTCGGGGTGACCATCGAATCCGTGATCCACCCGGTTACGGTGGAGGTGCTCTCTCGAGCGATTCAACAAGCCGAACGGAATGGGTGTAGCTTGGTTCTGGTTCGCCTGGATACACCCGGAGGATTCCTCGAGGCGACACGGCAAGCCACTGAGCGGATCATCTCATCACCCATTCCTGTAGCGGTCTTTGTCCACCATGTCGGGGGCCGCGCGGCTTCGGCCGGCTTCCTCCTCCTCCAGGCTGCTGACCTTGCCGCAATGGCCCCCGGAACCCGCGCAGGCGCGGCGCACCCCGTCATGCTCACCGGCACGCCCGACGAGATACTAAAGAAAAAGATCGAGAACGACACCGCCGCCGGTCTGCGTACCCTGACTGACCGCCGCGGGCGCAACACCGCTATGGCTCAGAAGGCGGTGCTTGAATCCCAGTCGTTCACCGAGCAGGAGGCCCTTCGGGAACATCTCATCGAGCTGGTCGCGTCAAGCGATGCTGACCTGCTCGGCAAGCTCGACGGCCGCGAGGTGAGGCGCTTCGACGGCCACTCCGTCAAGCTGGCGCTGGGCGGCGCCCGTGTGATCGATTACGTCCCTACGCTGCGGCAGAGCATGCAGACGGCCCTATCGGATCCAAACCTCGCGCTGGCGTTCACGCTGCTGGGGGTGCTGGGCATCTACCTGGAATTCACTTCGCCGGGCCTGATCCTGCCCGGCGTCGCGGGCGCAGTTCTGCTCGTCCTCGGTCTTTCGTCCCTGTCCGTCCTGCCATTGAACTGGTCCGGCGTGATTCTCTTGCTGCTCGCCGTCGCCCTCTTCATCCTGGAGGCGAAAATCGCTTCGCACGGGATCCTTGGCGGCGGCGGCGTGGTGTCGATGGTGCTCGGCTCCCTGCTGCTGGTGGACAGCCCGGTGCCGGAACTGCGCATCCACCTCTCCACCGCCCTGCTGCTCACTCTGCCGTTCGCGGCCATCACGGCATTCCTGGTGACGCTGGTGGTTCGCGCGCGCCTGAGGCCTCCGGCGACCGGCGGCGAGACATTCGCAGGCTCGGAGGCCGTGACGCTGACCGCGCTCTCGCCCGAGGGCAAGGTCCTTTTCCGCGGGGACATCTGGAACGCGCGGGCAGCGCGCAACATCCCCGCCAACTCGCCGGTCCGCATCACTTCTCGGCACGGCCTCGAACTGATGGTCGAATAGGAGTCTCCCCATGCTCGAATCCTTCTCCCTTCCCTTGATCGCCGTTCTCATTCTCGTGCTCTACGTGCTTTCTTCCATCAAGATCCTGCGCGAGTATGAACGCGGGGTGATCTTCCGCCTGGGCCGCGTGCTGCTTCAACCGAAAGGGCCCGGCATCATTTTGGTCTTCGCACCCATCGACCGCATGGTGCGGATCTCCCTCCGCGTCGAAGTGTTCGAGGTCCCCCCGCAGGACGTCGTCACGCACGACAACGTCACGGTGAAGGTAAATGCCGTGATCTACTTCCGCGTCGTCGATCCGAGCCTGGCGGTGCTGGAGGTCACCAACTTCCTCTATGCCACCTCGCAGCTCGGCCAGACGACGTTGCGCTCCGTGCTGGGCGAGGTGGACCTGGACACGCTGCTTTCAGAGCGTGAGAAATTGAACGCCCGGCTCCAGACGATCCTCGACAGCCATACTGCCGCCTGGGGCGTGAAGGTCTCCATGGTGGAGGTGAAGCAGGTGGATCTGCCGGACCAGATGGTCCGGGCCATCGCCCGGCAGGCGGAGGCAGAGCGCGAGCGCCGCGCTAAGGTGATCCACGCCGAGGGCGAGTTCTCGGCCTCCCAGAAGCTGGCCGAAGCCGCCTTTGTCCTGCAGCAACAGCCGGCCGCCATCCAGCTCAGGTACTTGCAGACGCTAGTGGAGATCGGCGCCGAACACAACACCACCATCGTCTTTCCTCTGCCGATGGACATCTTTGACCGCATCGCCGCCACCGGCGCCTCGCCAAAATCCTGAGGGGATCGACATGCTGACTTCACTCGTGCTGGCGCTGGTCTTGTCGGGAGGGCCGGAGATCCCAGAGGGCGCGCACGTGCTTCTGCGCGTGATCAACACGGTGAACACGGCCACGGCGCAGGTGGGGGACTTCGTCTACATGACGACGGCCTCGCCAATCAGCGTGGACGGCCGCATCGCGGTGCCGGTGGGGACGCACGTGCAGGGCGTGGTGGCCCACGCCAGGCGCAGCGGCCGGGTTTCAGGTCGCGCCGAGCTCGCCATTCGGCTGGAGACGCTCACCCTGCATGACGGGCAGGTGCTCAAGTTCAGCCCGAAGGTCGCATCGGCCGACTCTGGCGGCACGGAGCAGAGGGCCTCCAGGGAAGAGGGCACGCTCAAGCAGGGATCCGACGTGGGCCGCGACGCTGTGCGGGTGGCCATCCTGGCCGGCACGGGGACCGCCACGGGGGCCTCCATCGGCCACTGGACGAACGGTGGTTGGCAGGGCGCCGGCATCGGCGCGGGCATCGGGGCGGGCGTGGGTATGGCAACAGCGCTGCTGACGCGCGGACGGGAGGTGGAGTTGCGCGCCGGATCCACGCTCGACGTGGTCTTCTCGCGTCCGGTGCCACTGGACTAGCGTCGGGCTGCTTCCGCTGGGCCGCGGCGCGTCATATGATGGTCGCGGATATCGATATGCCAACCCCCGATTTCTCGCGACGCACGTTTCTGGCCGCCACCACCACCGCCGCCTCCGCGGCGCGAGTGCGCGGCGCCAATGAGAGGATAAGACTTGGCCTCATCGGCTGCGGAGGCCGCGGGCGCCACCTGCTGCGCATGGCCAAGGCAGCCGGAGGCGCCGAGCCGGTGGCCCTCTGCGACGCCTGGGACCAGCGGCGGAACGAGGTCGCCGCCATCGTCCAAAAGGACTTTCCAGGTACTGCGCCTCGGGAGTTCGCTGACTACCACAGACTGCTCGACAGCAAGGAAGTCGATGCCGTGATCGTTGCCTCCACCGATCACTGGCACTCCCGCATGGCCGCGGACGCCATGCGCGCCGGCAAGGACGTCTTCGTCGAAAAGCCAATGACGTCGATGCCGATGCAAGGGCACGACGTGGTGCGGGCGCAGCGCGAGACGGGGCGGGTGGTGCAAGTGGGCGTCCAGCAGCGCTCCATCAGCCACTTCATCGAGGCCAAGGAACGGTTCTTCGACGGCGGCATGATGGGCCCGGTGCACCTGGTCCGCACCTGGTGGAACGCCAATGGCGGCTACCTGACCAAAGTCCCGCCGGGCATGGAGAGCAAGCCCGAAGGGCTCGACTGGAACGCCGTGCTCGGCTGGCTGCCCAAGCGGCCCTGGAACCCGCAGATGTACTTCAACCGCTTCGCCTACTGGGAGTTTTCCACCGGCGGGCAGACGGGCGGGCTGTTCGTGCACATGGTCGACGTCGTGCACTGGTATCTCGGCCTCACCAGGCCGCTGTCGGCGGTGGCGCTGGGCGGCATCTATCAGTACGATGACGGCCGCGACACGGCGGACAACATCAACTTCATCCTCGACTACCCGAAGAAGGTCAACGTGACCTTCGAGGCCACCATCACCGACATGATCCCGCAGGAGGCGGCCGACATCGTTTTCTTCGGAGAAAAGGGGCGGTTGAGCATTTTCCGCTACGGCTACCGCTTCCTGCCCGCCGGTGGCGGCGAACCGGTTACCGCCAAGGGAGGGCCGGAACCGGCCCACATGGCAAACTTCCTGGATTGCGTTCGCAGCCGGAAGCAGCCTAACGCCACGGCTTTGGATGGACATTACGGGGCGATGGCCTGCCACATCGGCAACCTGGCATACCAGAAGAGACAACGCGTGCTGTGGGATAACAAGTGGGACGTCTAAAACCGCCTCAGGAGAAGTGACATGACACCAGGCATCAACATGGAGTTCATTCGCTGCGAGGACAAGTCCTTCGCCGCCGGCGTCGAGCGCGCCGCACAGATCGGCTATCGCTACATCGAACCGATGCTGCACAACGGCCGGGAGCTGTTGAGCGAGGCGGGCTACTTTCATTCCGTCTCGATGGACGACGACCCGATCTTCATCAAGGACATCTGCGACCTCCACAACGTGCGCTGCTCGGGCGTCTCCGCGCACTGCCCCCTGATGCGGCCGGAGATCTCCGTGCCGTACCTGGAGAAGGCCATCCGCTTCGCCAAGGCTCTGGGCGCGCCCGTGGTGAATACTGACGAGGGCATCCGGCCGGCGTGGCTCGACGACGACGAGATCTGGCACGTGATGAAGTACACGCTGAAGAAGGTCCTGCCGCTGGCCGAACGCCACGGGATTCTGATCGGCATCGAACCGCACCAGTCGATCACCAAGACCACCTCCGGACTGCTGAGGGTGGCCACTCTGGTGGACTCGCCGATGCTCAGAATCAACTACGACACGGGTAATGCGTTTCTTGGCGGCGAGGACCCCTACGAAGGACTGCAGGCCGTGTCGCGGAGGGTGGTGCATATTCACGCCAAGGACATCTCCGTACAGCACGCCGAGGCCGAGAAGGGCAAGGTCACCGGCACTCCCGTGGGCTGCGCCTGTGGCGACGGGGTGATCGACTGGCGCCGGGTAGCGGGGATCCTGCGAAGCGCTGGCTTTGACGGGGTGCTCTCGGTGGAGTGCGGCACGCCCGCGCAGGCCGAGAGGTCGCTCCTGCATCTCACTGAGGTGCTCGCCAGTGTATAGGCTGGTGGCCGTGTTCTGTCTGACCGCCGCGGCGCAGATCGCGCCAGTGCCGGACAAGTTCTTCTTCGAAGAGGGCAAGATCCGCGTTCTGATCCTCACCGGGCGCAACAACCACGATTGGCGCGCCACGACGCCGTATCTGCGCGAGGTCCTGCAACTCAGCGGGCGATTTGACGTGCGCGTCACCGAGGAGCCGTCGGGACTGTCGGCGGCCACGTTAAAGCCGTACGACGTGCTCATCTCCAACTACTGCGGCCCGCGCTGGGGCGCACCGGCGGAGAAGGCAGTGGAGGAGTTCGTCAGCGCCGGCAAAGGCCTGGTGGTGGTTCACGCCGGCAGCTACCCGTTCGGCGAGACTGCCGTGCTCAGCGAACGAATGGGCCGTACTGGCGTCTATCAGAAGCCGTGGACAGCGTGGGGGAAGATGGTCGGCGCCGTGTGGTCGGATACGGAGCCGCGCACGGGCCACGCCCAGCGGCATGCCTACCAGGTCACATGGGAGGACAAGGAACATCCGATCGCCGCCGGCATGGCGGGTTCGTTCCTGCTCAGCGACGAACTCTATCACAACTTCCGGTTAAAGCCCGGGATTCACATCCTGGCCACTGCCTTCGATTCGCCCAAGATCGGCGGCAACGGCAAACAGGAGCCGCTGCTGTGGACCTACGCCTACGGCAAGGGACGCATGTTCCACACGGCGCTGGGCCACGACCTCGACGCGATGCGCACTCCAGGCTTCACTGCCAGCTACGCCCGCGGCGTGGAATGGGCGGCCACTGGCAAGGTGGCGCTGCCAGCGGTAATCGACCTGAATCCGAAGAACAAGGACGCAGTCCGCGTTCTGCTGGTGAGCGGCGGCCACGATCACGAGTCGTCCTTCTATGGCGTCTTCGAGAACTGGCGCGACATCCTGGTCAATGTCGACCCGCACCCCGTCGCCTTCCGCAACGACCTCCGCAAGCGGTACGACGTGATCGTGCTCTACGACACCATCCAGACCGAGGCACTGCCGGAGAAGCACAGGCAGAACCTGCGCGATTTCATTGAGTCCGGCAAGGGCCTCATCATCCTCCACCATGCGATCGCTGATTTCCAGAGCTGGGAATGGTGGTGGAAGGAGGTCGTGGGCGGCCGCTACGTATTGAAGGCTGAACCGGGATACGAGGCGTCGAAGTACCTGCACGACGTGGAGCTCGTCGTCACACCGAAGCCCGGCCACGCTATCACCAAGGGCCTGCCGCAGATGCGCCTCTTCGACGAGACCTACAGGCAGGTGTGGCGTCGCCCTGACGTGCAGCCGCTGCTGACGACCGATCACTCCACCAGCGATGTGGAGATCGGATGGGTGAGCCCCTACCAGAAATCGCGAGTAGTGTACCTGCAGCCCGGCCACGGGCGCGAGTCGCACGAGCAGCCCTGGTTCCGGCAGCTCGTGCGCAAGTCGATTCTGTGGTCGGCCGGCCGCTGACAGCGCCTATTCGGCGGCCGCCGGCGTTTCCTTGACGGCGTGTTCGAAGAGGAAGTTCAGCGTCTTTTCGGTGATGATGCGGTTGGCGGCACGCGACAGGCTGCCGTCCTTCTCCATGTTCATGCGCACGGCGGCCACCGGTTCGCGTCTCTGCCGGGCGATGCGCTGGACTTCGGCGTCCATCTCCTCCTCGGTGACGTGAATACTCTCGGTGGAGGCGACCTTGCCCAGCAGGAGAGACGCCTTCACGTCGCGCCGGGCCTTTTCCGACTGCGACTCGCGCAGCTTGTCCCAGTCCAGCTTGATCTTCGAGATGTCGATGCCCTGCGCCTTCCACTGGCGAAGCTGCGATTCGACGGTCGTCTCAATCTGGTTTTCGACGTACGCCTCCGGCACGGGGAAGTCGTGCATGTCGCTCAGCTTGTCCACCAGCTTGTTCTTCGCCTCGGACTGGGCGGCGAATTCGCGCTCGCGGAAGATCGCCTTGCGTACCTCTTCACGGACCTCCTCCATGTTCTGGAAGTCGCCCAGATCGCGCGCGAACTCGTCGTTCAACTCCGGCGCCTCTTTCAGGCGGATCTGCTTCAGGGTCACGTTGAAGCGGACGGTCCGGCCTGCCAGCCGCGCGGCGGCGTACTCGGCCGGGTAGGTGATTTCGGCTTCGCGCGTCTGGCCGGGCTCCGCCCCGCGCAACGCTTCGGTGAAAGACTCGAAGGTGTCCGCGCCGCCGATCTGGATGTTGATGTCATCCTGCTTCATGGGCTCGCCTTCGATTCCGTCAAGGGACTCGAGCGACACCAGGCAGTGGTCCCCGTCCTGGGCGGGACGCGGATCGACGTTGACAAACTCGGCCTTGGATTCACGGATTTCGTTGATGCGCTCATCCACATCGGCGTCCGAAACGACTGGCTCGGCGTATTCGACCTTGAGGCCGCGCACGTCCTTCAGTTCGAACTCAGGGGCCACCTCGAACTCGGCCTTGAAATGGGCCGCTTCGCCCTCGTGGAAGTGCAGCTCCTTGACGCTGGGACGCGACACCACGTGGAGGTTCTCCTTCACGCATTCCTTCTCGATGTGCGCCGGAATGAGGTTTTCGAGCGCCTCCTGGCGGATGTCCCCCATGTAGCGGGTACGGATGATGCTGGCCGGCGCCTTACCCGGGCGGAAGCCTTGGATGTGGGCCTTGGCGCGGACCTTCTCCACCACCTTCTCGATCTCGGCCGCGACGACGTCGGCCGGGATGTGGATGTCGAGAGCGTGCTTGCAACCTTCAATGAGTGCCAATTCGGGAACCTCCACACACCAAGAGGCGGGCCATGACAGGCCCGCCCCGGTGAGTTCTGCGTGTGACTTGTGAGCCTAAATCACCAGTTTCGCACGGATCATCGCCGCGCGGCATTTCGAACTACCTCGAAGCGGTGGCGATGCGCGCATCGTCGCGCAAGGCGTCGGCTTTGTCGGTCAACTCCCAGGTGAAACCCTCGCCCGTACGGCCGAAGTGGCCGAATGCGGCCGTGGCGCGGAAGATCGGCCTGCGCAGCTTCAAGTGGTCGATGATGCCCTTGGGCTTCAGCGGGAAGTGCGCGCGGACCAGTTCGGTCATGCGCTCTTCGTCGATCAGCCCGGTGCCAAAGGTCGAGACCAGTACGCTGACCGGATCGGCCACGCCGATGGCGTAGGCAAGCTGCACTTCGCAGCGCGAAGCCAAGCCGGCGGCCACGATATTCTTGGCGATGTAGCGCGCCATGTAACAGGCCGAGCGGTCCACCTTCGTCGGATCCTTGCCCGAAAAGGCCCCACCGCCGTGACGGCCCATGCCGCCGTAGGTGTCCACGATGATCTTGCGGCCGGTGAGCCCGGTGTCGCCGTGAGGTCCACCGACCTCGAAGCAGCCGGTAGGATTGATGTGGAACTTGGTGCCGGCGTCGACCATCGACTCCGGTACCACTTTGCCGATGATGTCGCGGCGAATGGCATCCACCAGCCCGTCCGGCATGGTGTTGGGCTTGGTGGGATGGGGGTCGTGCTGCGTCGAGACCACGATGGCGTCGATACGCGCCGGTTTGCCATTCACGTACTCCACGCTCACCTGGCTCTTGCCGTCGGGGCGCAGATGGGCCACCTCGCCCTTGTTGCGGGCCTCCGACAGCCGCATCACCAGCTTGTGCGCCAGCATGATCGGCAGCGGCATCAGCTCGGCGGTCTCGTCGCAGGCGTAACCGAACATCAGACCCTGGTCGCCCGCCCCGCCGGTGTCCACGCCCATGGCGATGTGCGGCGACTGGCCATGGATCAGGTTCATCACCGAGCAGGACTTATAGTCAAAGCCGTAGTCGGAACTGGTGAACCCGATGTCGCGGATGACTTCCCGCGCCAGGTCCGGGATGTCCTTGAAGAACTTGAGATTGGTGGTGGTGATTTCGCCCGCCACGATGCAGGTGCCCGTGGTCACCAGCGTTTCGCAGGCCACGCGGCCCGTGGGGTCTTCCTTGAGGATAGCGTCCAGGACGGCATCACTCACCTGATCGGCAATCTTGTCCGGGTGTCCTTCGGTGACGGACTCCGATGTGAAAATGTGACGGCTGACGTCGGGCAACTCGATTCCCTCCTGGGAATTGGGATGGTGGGCTTAGGCTGCCTCGCGGGCACACCGCGGGGCCTGAGGTACGCCTACCAGTCTATCCAAGCCGTTTCGGTAGCGTCAATTGCGGCCGGCCGAAGGGGCCTCAAGGGCCCTCAAACGCGATTTTTCGGAGGCGAATGGAAACGGCTGCGCGGGCGGGCGCATATCAGGCTTAAGAGAGGTACCCCGATGATCCGACTGACGTTCGTGCTTCTGCTCGTGGCGGGGTTGTCTGCCCAGGGCCCGTACAAGATCGGCGACGGCGTTTCCGCGCCTGTTCCCGTGTACAAGACCGAGCCTGCCTACACGCAGGAGGCCAAGGATGCGCGCATCGAAGGTTCGATCGTGCTTGGCATCGTTGTGACCGTTGAAGGTAAGGTATCGGAAGTCAGGGTGCTGAAAACCCGCCTCATCCAGCGCGATTCGGGCAAGGAGGCGCCGTCGGACCTCGGTTTGCAGGAGCAGGCCATCAAAGCCGTGGTTGCCTGGAAGTTCAAGCCTGGTACGAAGGACGGCAAACCGGTAGCGGTCGCCGCCAACGTCGAGATGAACTTCCGTCTGAAGTGACCGGGCCCCGGCGCCGCCGGGGCCGCCGGGGCCGGCAGATCAGCTTTTGGCCAGTGAGACCTTGACGGTCTTCGGCTTGGCGATCTCCTTCTTCGGCAGTTTCACCGTCAGCACGCCGTGGTCGTAGGCGGCCTCCACGTTCTCGGTGTCGACGGTCTCCGGCAGGGCGAATGCCCGCTGGAAGGCCCCGTAGTTGCGCTCGATGCGGTGATAGGCGCCCTTCTCCCCGCTCTCCACGAACTCTCGCTTGCCGCTGACAGTCAGGGTGGCGTCTTCAATCTTGATGTCGATGTCTTCCATCCTGACGCCTGGCACGTCGGCCTTCAGGACGAGGTCGCTCTCGTTTTCGAAGATGTCCACCGCCGGCGTCCAGGGGCGCGCCGCCGCGGGCTCGCTGAAGAGCCGGTTGATGGTGTCCTCAAAGATGGCTAGGCTCGCTGGGGGAAACCCCTCAAAACCGGGCAAACCAGTTCGACGAGTGATGTAGTTCATATCTTCCAATTTCTTATAAAACAATTCTCACAACATCACTATACAATAATAGCTAGTCGCTGTCAAGTGATCTTATATCAAACCACTCACATCATGCTTGCCCCTTCTCTCGCCTCGCGCCCCCCGCATCCTGGAGTCCGCCCGTAAACGAAAAAAGCGGGACCCCCTGTTCGGGGATCCCGCTCTGGAGAAAGGAGTGTAACTTCCTTCGCTTCTATTCTTTAGTCTCGCCGCCTTCTTCCGACTCGCGGCCTTCGCGCATCGCCTTGAGGCGCTCCTCGCGGCGCTTGGCGCGATCCTCAGCCCGCTTGATCAGTTGCGAGCCAACGAGCTGAAGAATAGCCTGTTCGGCGCCGTCACCCTTGCGCCAGCCGACGCGGATGATCTGGGAGTAGCCGCCGTTGCGCTGGGCGAAGCGGGGTCCGAGCTTGTCGAACAGCTTCTTGACCGAGGACGGCGTCATGAGGTACGCGGCTGCCTGCCGGCGTGCGTGGAGGGTATCCTGCTTGCCGAGGGTGATCATCTTGTCCAGCAGCGGCTTGGCGGCCTTGGCCTTGGGCACGGTGGTGACGATGCGCTCGCCTTCGTTCTCGATCACGCTGGTGATGAGGCCGCGCAGCAAGGCGCGGCGGGCGCTGGTGTCGCGCTTAAGTTTGAATCCTGCTCTCTTGTGTCTCATTTCACTTCTCCCTGACTCCCGGGCCGCTTCCGGCTACTCGCCCAACTCCGCCAGTTCGCTCTCCGTGAGCGCGGCGGGAGAACCGCTGGGGCCGACCAGCCGGCCGGAGGCGTCGATCTTCATGCCGAATGAGAGGCCCAGCCCGGCCAGGATCTCCTTGATCTCGTTCAACGACTTGCGCCCGAAGTTCTTGGTCCGGAGCATTTCGGCTTCGCTCTTCTGGACCAGGTCGCCGATCGACTGGATGTTGGCGTTCTTCAGGCAGTTGTAGGAGCGCACGCTGAGCTCGAGCTCTTCCACCGAGCGGTTGAGCACTTCGTTCATGTGGCCAGCGGCGCGTTCGATGATCTCCTCCACCACTTCGGGGGTCTCCTCGAAGTTGATGAAGATGGTCATGTGGTCCTTGAGCAGCTTGGCCGCCAGACCGATGGAGTCCTGCGGCGAAACGGCGCCGTTGGTCCACAGCTCCAGGATGAGCTTGTCGTAGTCGGTCATCTGGCCGAGGCGCGCTGCCTCCACCGTGTACTTGACCTTGCGAACCGGGGAGTGGACCGAGTCGATCGGGATGTAGCCGACCGGCAGGTCCTCGTCAAAGTTGCGGTCCCGGCTGATGTAGCCGCGGCCCTGCTTCATGCGCATCTCCACATGCAGCCGGCCGCCGGTGGAGACGGTGGCGATGTGGAGATTGCGGTCCAGCACCTCCACGTCCGGCCCGGTTTCGATGTTGGCCGAGGTGACTTCGCCGGCCTGATCGACGCGCAACGTGATGGTCTTCACGCCGTCGTCCATCATCTTGAACGGCACCTGTTTCAAGTTGAGGATGATGTCGGTCGCGTCCTCGACCACGCCGGGAATCGGGCTGAACTCGTGCTCGACGCCGTCGATACGCACGGCCGTGATGGCCGCGCCCTCGATGGAGCTCAGCAGGATGCGTCGCAGCGCGTTCCCGATGGTCGTCCCGAAACCGCGCTCGAATGGCTGGGCTGTGAACATGCCATACCGTTCGGTGAGATTCTCGGTATTCGCGACCAGCCGCTTGGGTTTCTGGAATCCTTTGAACATCGCTCGCTCCTCTTACTTCGAGTACAACTCGACGATCAGTTGCTCTTCGAGCTTGATCTGGACGAGGTCTTCGCGCTTCGGGCTGTTGAGCAGCCGGGCTTTCAGGTTCGTCCGGTCAACCTCGATCCAGTTGGGCGAGGGCAAATGCGCCGTCGCCTCCAGAGCGCCCTGGACCGCCGCGTTCTGCCTGCTCTTTTCGCGAATCTCGACGACATCGTTCGGCCGAACGATGTAGGAGGGGATGTCCACCTTCTTGCCGTTGACGGCGATGTGGCCGTGCCGCACCAACTGCCGTGCCATGGCGCGCGATGTGCCGAAGCCCACCTTATAGACGAGGTTGTCCAGCCGGCGCTCCAGCATGCCGAGTAGGTTTTCGCCGGTCACACCCTTGTGGCGGGCGGCCTTCTCGAACAGGTTGCGGAACTGGATCTCCCCCACGCCGTAGTAGCGCTTCGCCTTCTGCTTCTCCCGCAACTGCAGGCCGTAGCCGACGATCTTCGGCTTGCGGGCCTTGCCGTGTTGTCCAGGGGGAAAGTTTCTCTTCTCGATGGCGCACTTCTCGCTGTAGCAGCGCGCGCCTTTGAGGAACAGCTTCATCCCTTCGCGTCTGCACTGACGGCAGACCGGGCCTATGTAACGAGCCAATGGACCTCCTTCAAACTACCTTCTGATCAAGGTGCAGTTTACGCAGAACTGGGGAAGCGCCGCTTCTTCCTGCTTACTAGAGGATGCCGGACGGTGAGCCCGGTCCCCGCGTTCGGGCCGCACAGTGGCCCCTATAAATCCTAGCACTCTTTGCGCGCTTCTTGCACGTTTGCCGCCAAATGCAGCAAACGGCCGGAGTTACACCGGGCGGCCGCGCGCGCCGCCTTCCCGCCCAGCCGCCTCAAACGCGGCGCTTCTTCGGCGGACGGCATCCGTTGTGCGGAATCGGAGTCGTGTCCCTGATGAGCCTCACTTCAATGCCCGCCGTCGCCAGCGCGCGGATCGCCGATTCGCGCCCAGACCCCGGGCCGGCTACACGTACCTCCACCTGCCTCAACCCGCTCTCTTTCGCCTTGTTGGCCGCCGTCAGCGACGCCTGCTGCGCGGCGAAGGGAGTGCCCTTGCGCGAACCGCGAAAACCCAGGGAGCCGGAACTGGACCAGGCCAGCGTGTTGCCCACCGGATCGGTGAACGTCACAATCGTGTTGTTGAACGTTGCCTGGATGTGGCACAGCCCAATCGGTACGTTCTTCTTCTCCTTCTTCTTGAAGGACTTCTTCTTGCTGCCCTTTGCTTGCTGTTTCGCCATCTTGCTTCAGTCCGTTTCTCTCTGCCGAGACTTACTTCACGCCGGTTTTCTTCTTGTTGGCCACGGTGCCGCGGCGCGGGCCCTTCCGGGTACGGGCGTTGGTGTGCGTGCGCTGGCCCCGCACCGGCAGGCTGCGGCGGTGGCGCAGCCCGCGGTAGGAGCCCATCTCGATGAGCCGCTTGATGCCCATCGAAAGCTCTTTCCGCAGATCGCCCTCCACGGCGCCCTCTTCCTCCAGGATCTGGCGGATGCGGCTGATCTCGTCCTCAGCCAGATCGCCAATCTTCTTCTCCGGGGCGATGCCGGCCCGGTGCAGGATCGACTGGGCGCGCGTGCGCCCGATCCCGTAAATGTATGTCAGCCCGATCTGCGCCTGCTTGCGGGCCGGCAGATCCACACCTGCGATACGCGCCATGGTTCCTCTTCTCTCCTCTTAGCCCTGCCGCTGCTTATGCTTCGGGTTCACGCAGATCACCCGCACCACGCCTTCGCGGTGGATGATCTTGCATTTGTCGCACATCTTCTTGACCGATGCCCGGACTTTCATTGATTGCCTCTTTGGTAACCCTCCGCTTTCGCTCGGGGCGCGCTTTACTGCCCTTACTCTCGTTCGGGCCCGATCACTTTCACAATCCGGCCGCGGCCGGGATCGGCGGCGGTCAATTCCACCTCAACCTGATCTCGCAGCCTCAACCGGACAAACCCTCGCTCGACCGCCGGCGCCAGGTGCGCCACAACGGTCCGGCGATCGGCCAACTCCACCTTGTAGGTCAGAGCCGGCAGAATCTCGACTACCCTCCCGCTCACGGCCGGGTCAGTACCCATGGCCCGTTGGCGGTCACTGCCACGCAGTGTTCGAAGTGGGCCGCGCAACTGCCGTCCTTCGTCACCGCCGTCCAGCGGTCCGGCATCACCTTGGTCTCCGGACGGCCGGCGTTCACCATCGGTTCGATGGCTAGAACCATGCCTTCCTTCAACCTCGGATTCTCGTTCCGCCGGTCCACGTAGTTCGGAACCTGCGGCTCCTCGTGGAGCGAGGTCCCAATCCCGTGCCCGACATACTCGCGCACGATCGAAAAACCGTTCGAAGTCACGTGCCGTTCCACTGCGCCGCACACGTCGAAGAGCCTGTTGCCGGCCCGCATCTGATCGATGGCCAGGTCCAGCGACTCCGACGTCACGTGCAGCAGTCTGCGCACCTGCTCGCTCACTTCTCCCACCGGGATGGTGACTGCCGAATCGCCGAAATAGCCTTCCAGCGAAACCCCGGTGTCGACCGAGACAATATCCCCGGCCTTCAAAACTCGTTTGGCCGACGACATCCCGTGCACCACTTCGTTGTTGACCGAAGTGCAGAGCACGTAGGGGTACTTGCCCCCGGCGGCCGGCACGAAATATCCCTTGAACGCCGCCTTGGCCCCGGCGTCCCGGATCATCTTCTCGGCGGCCGTCTCCAGGTCCAGCGTCGTCACTCCTTCGGCCACCATCTCCTGGAGATGCTTCAAAATCGCGTGCACCAGCAGGCCGGCCCGCCTCATCTTCTCCAACTCCGCCGGGCTCTTCCTGATGATCATCCCAATCTCAATGCCCCGGCAATCCGGCTGAGGATCTCCTGGGGCGAACCTTCGCTGCCGTCCAGTTCATGGAACGGGTTGCCGGTGGCGGCAAAATACTCCAACAGCGGCCGCGTCTGCCTGTCGTAAGCCTCCAGGCGTTCCCGGATCACGGCCTCCCGGTCGTCGTCGCGAACCGCCAGCACGGCGCCGTCTTCGTCACACAGGTCCGGGCGCCTGGGCGGATTGGAACTCAAACTGTACAGCGTTCCGCAGACCGGGCACTGCCGGCGGCCCGCGATACGGGCGATAATCTTATTGTAATCCACTTTCAAGTGGATCACCACCGGCGCAAAGCCGCGCCGCTTCAGCTTGCCGTCCAACTCTACCGCCTGCTGGATCGTCCTCGGATAGCCGTCAAGGATGAATCCGCCGGCGCAGTCCCCGGAACCGATCCGGTCCTCCACCAACTGGTTCACCACTTCGTCCGGCACCAGGCGCCCGGCCTGCATCAATTCCCTCACCTGCACCCCCAGCGCATCGCCGGAGGCGATCCTCTCCCGGAGCATGTCCCCGGTGGAGATATGGGGAGCCCGCAGCGCCTCCTTCAGGAGATGCGCCTGGGTGCCCTTTCCCGACCCCGGGGGCCCGAACAGGATGACCGCTCTCGGGACTTCGTCGCCCGCTTGCCGCATTCTGGAGTGCTAGCCTCAACACTTCGGCGGGCGGTCCCTCTTGCAGGGAGGAGCCCGAAGATCAACCTCGCCTACACCGCGCTGCGGCGGCCGCGAATGCGGCCGGCGCGCGGCGTGAATCCTTCATAGTGGCGCATGATCAACTGCGCCTCCACCTGGTTTACCGTGTCCATCGCAACGCCCACCACGATCAGCAGGGAGGTGCCGCCGAATACAAAGGTCACCCCCAGGCCGTCCAGCAGCCAGCGCGGGAAGTTGGCGTCGATCCAGTTGCCCAGCGCCACCGGCGGCAGGTGCTGCAGCTTGATGCCGCCGATCATCAGCTCCGGGATCAGCGACAGCAGCGACAGGTACAGCCCGCCCACCACGGTGATGCGGCTCAGAATCTTGTTCATGTACTCGGCCGTGTTCTTCCCCGGCCGGATTCCCGGGATGAAGCCGCCGTACTTGCGCATGTTATCGGCTGCTTCGTTCGGGTTGAAGATAATGCTGACGTAGAAGAACGAGAAGAAGATGATCAGCGTGACGAACAAAATGATGTACAGCGGCTCGCCGCTGCGGATCGACGTCAGCAGCCCGCTCAGCCACTTGTTGTCGCGGATGAACGGCACGTTCAGCAGCGTGAGGGGAAACGCCAGCAGCGAGGAGGCGAAGATCACCGGAATCACGCCGCCCGCGTTCACCTTCAGCGGCAGGTGCGTGCTCTGCCCGCCCATCATCCGCCGTCCCACCACGCGCTTGGCGTACTGCACCGGAATCCGGCGCTCGCCGCGCTCCACCAGTACGATGAAGGCCACCACCGCCACCATCATGATCAGGATGATGATGAGCTGCAGCGGGTGCCACTGGTTGGTCACGAAGGTGTTGCTATAGATGTTGCCGATCGCCATCGGTAGTCCGGCGACGATGCCGGCGAAGATGATCAGCGACATCCCGTTGCCCACCCCGCGTTCGGTGATCTGCTCGCCCAGCCACATGATGAAGGCCGTGCCGGTGGTCAGCGTCAGCATGGTCATCGACACGAAGCTGAAGCCGGGGTTGAGCACGAAGCCGCCCGTGCCCTGCAGCGCGGTGGCGATGAACATCGACTGCATCAGCGACAGGCCCACCGTCAGGTAGCGCGTCCATTGCGTGATCTTGCGGCGCCCGAGTTCGCCCTCCTTTTGCAGCTTCTCCAGCGTCGGCACGACGATGGTGAGCAACTGCAAAACGATCGAGGCGGTGATGTAGGGCATGATGCCCAGCGCGAAAACCGTCAGGCGCCGGAACTGCCCCCCGGAAAACAGGTCGAGGAAGCCGAACAGAGTGCCCTGGTTCCGGCTGAAGAACTCCTCGAACTTGATCGCGTCCACGCCCGGTATGGGGACCGTCGCCCCCAGCCGGTAGACGGCCAGAAGTCCAAGCGTGAAGAGCACACGCTGCCGTAGGTCCGGAACCCGGAATACGTTGGCCAGAGCTTCGAAGAACTTTTGCATGGGCTGCCTTGCTTTAGGATCGGCGGCGGCGCGCCAGGCGGCACGCCTGCGCCATCACGATTCTACTTCTTGCGCTTGATCTCTTTCACTGCCTTGGGGGCGATCACTGTCGCCGTGCCGCCAGCGGCCTTGATCTTTTCCTCGGCCGCCTTGGAAAACAACTGCGCCGACACGCTGATCTTGCGCGTCAGGTCCCCGTTGGCCAGCACCTTCAGCCCGTCGCCGAGCTTCTTGATCACGCCGGCCGCCTTCAACGACTCGGGCGTAAAGGTGTCGCCTTCCAGCTTATCGAGCGCGCCGGTGTTGATCACCGCGAAATGCTTCTTGAACACGGCGTTGGAAAAGCCCCGCTTCGGCAGGCGCCGGTGCAGCGGCATCTGGCCGCCTTCAAACCCGCGCATCTTCGAGTAGCCGCTGATCGACTTGGCGCCCTTGGCGCCCCGGCCCGAGTACTTGCCCCTGCCGCTGCCCATGCCGCGGCCCACGCGCCGCTGCACTTTTACCTGGCCCTTCGGCGGTTTGATTTCGCTCAGATTCATGACTGTCTCTTCCTCGGCCTTACTCGATTACCTTGAGCAGGTGCGGCACCTTCTTGGCCATCCCGCGGAATCCCGCGGTGTCCGGCTTCACCACCACCTGGTTCATCTTGTGCAGCCCGATCGCCCGTACGATCCGCTTGTGCTTTTCCGGGCTGCCGATGGGGCTGGAAATCAGCTTGATTTTGACTGTTCCTTCGGGCATGTTACAGGTTCTCCACTGCCAGTCCGCGCAGCTCGGCCACCGCCGCCTTGTCGCGGAGCTGGTCCAGCGCGTCGATGGTGGCCTTCACCACGTTGTGCGGGTTGTGCGTGCCAAGCGACTTGGTCAGCACGTTGGAAATGCCCGCCGCCTGGATCACGGCGCGCACCGGGCCGCCGGCGATCACGCCGGTGCCTTCCGGCGCCGGCTTCAGCAGCACCGCGCCCGCGCCGAACTTGCCCAACACCACGTGCGGGATGGAGCTGCCCAGCGTGTTCACATGGCGCAGGTTCTTCTTGGCCGCTTCGATGCCCTTCTTGATGGCAGCCGGCACTTCCTTGGCCTTCCCGGTTCCGTAGCCGACGATCCTCATGTCCGGATCGCCGATCACGATCAGGGCCGAAAAGCTCAGATTCTTGCCGCCCTTGACCACTTTGGTCACGCGGTTGATGCTCACCACCTGCTCTTTCAGGTTGAGCGTCTTCGCATCGATTCGTTTCGCTGTCGCCGCTGCCATGTTAGAACTCCAGTCCGGCTTCGCGTGCCGCATCCGCCAGGGCTTTCACGCGCCCGTGGTACAGATAGCCGCCGCGGTCGAATACGACCTTCTTCACTCCCTCGGCCACGGCCCGGCCGGCGATCAGTTTCCCGATCTCCTTGGCCCCGGCGACGTTGCCGCCGCTCGCCGTTGCGCTCTTTTCGGCGCTCGACGCCGATACGATCGTGCGGCCCGCGCGGTCGTCGATTACCTGCGCATAAATGTGCTTCAGGCTGCGGAACACCGCCAGGCGGGGCCGCTCCTGCGTGCCTTTCACCCGATCGCGGATGCGGACGTGAATCCGCTGCCGCCGGGCGTCTTTGTCAATGGAGCGCTTCATAACTCTCTACCC
>JACRBC010000039.1 GCA_016213245.1 Candidatus Solibacter usitatus
GCAGCAGTTGGTGAGTTTCGGGACGAGCGGGCACAGGGGCACGTCCACCAACGGAACGTTCAACGAGCCGCACATCCTGGCGACGGCGCAGGCGATCTGCGACTACAGGAATGCACAGGGGCACGGCGGCCCGCTGTTTCTGGGGCAGGACACGCACGCGCTGTCGGCGGCGGCGCAGCGGACGGCGCTGGAGGTGCTCGCCGGCAACGGGGTGGAGACGGTGTTCCAAAGCGGCGGCGGGTTCACGCCGACGCCGGTGATTTCGCACGCCATCCTGAGGCACAACCGCGTCGCGGGCGCGGGACTGGCGGACGGGATCGTGATCACGCCGTCGCACAATCCGCCGGCCGACGGCGGGTTCAAGTACAACCCGCCGAACGGCGGTCCGGCGGATACGGACGTGACGTCGTGGATCCAGGACCGCGCGAATGAGCTGCTGCGCGGAGGGAACGCCGGGGTGAGGCGGGCCGGGGTGGAAGGCGCGCTGCGCGGCGGATGCCTGCACGAGTTCGATTTTGTGCCGGGGTACGTGGCGGAGTTGGGCGAGGTGGTGGACCTGGAGGCGGTGGCAGGGGCGGGGCTGCGGATCGGGGTGGACCCGCTGGGGGGGGCGGCGGTGCACTACTGGGCGCACGTCGCTGAGCGTTACAAGCTGCGGCTGGAGGTGGTCAACGACAGGGTGGATCCGCAATTCGGGTTCATGACGGTGGACCACGACGGCAAGATCCGGATGGACTGCTCGAGCCCGTGGGCGATGGCGGGATTGGTGGGATGGAAGGACGAGTACGACATCGCATTCGGCAACGATCCGGACGCGGACCGGCACGGCATTGTCACGCCGTCGGCGGGGTTGCTGAATCCGAACCACTATTTGTGCGTGGCGATCCGCTACCTGGCGGGGAATCGCCCGCGGTGGAACGGCGAGGCGAAGGTGGGAAAGACGCTGGTATCGAGCAGCCTGATCGACAGGGTGTGCGGGCGCTTGGGGCGGACGGTGTACGAGACTCCGGTGGGATTCAAGTGGTTCACGCCGGGGCTGCACGACGGCACGGTGTGTTTCGGCGGGGAGGAGAGCGCGGGGGCGAGTTTCCTGCGGCGGGACGGCTCGACCTGGTGCACGGACAAGGACGGGCTGATCCTGGGGCTGCTGGCGTGCGAGATGACGGCGCGCACGGGGAAGGACCCGGGGGTGCAGTACCGGGAGATTGAAGAGGAGTTCGGGCGATCGTACTACACGCGCATCGATACGCCGGCCGATCCGGCGCAGAAGGCGCGTCTGGCCAAGCTCTCGCCGGAGGACGTGAAGGATTCGTCGCTGGCGGGAGCGCCGATCACGGCGAAGCTGACCTCAGCGCCGGGCAACGGGGCGGCGATCGGCGGGCTGAAGGTGGTGACGGAGCAGGGGTGGTTTGCGGCGCGGCCTTCGGGGACGGAGAACATCTACAAGCTGTACGCGGAGAGCCTGGTGAGCACGGGGCACCTGGAGGTGTTGGTGGCGGAGGCGCGGGGGATTGTGGGGCGGGCGCTGTTATCGCACACCACGCTGAAGCATTACTGACCCGCTCGCTACCGCTCGCGGCTCTACGTGGTGATGTGGTGACGTTTGCGGCGGCGGCACGTGGTGCGGGCGCTGTAGCTACTGGCCGATGGCGAAGAGGCGCCGGACGCCGCGGAAGTAGACGCGGCCGCCGGAGATGGCCGGGGAGGCGTATAGGGGTTCGTCGAGCGAGTTGGTCCCGAGCACCTCGTGTTCGGGACCGGCTTTGACGACGAAGACGTCGCCGTCCTCGCTGGAGAGGAAGATGCGGCCGTCGTAGGCAATGGGCGAGGCGCTGAAGGTGGCGGGTTTGGGGACGCGCTTGCCCTCATAGATGACTTTGCCGGTGCGCGCTTCGATGCAGGTGAGGAGGCCGCGGTCGGTGGTGACGTAGAGGTAATCGCCGTAAAGGATGGGAGAGGGGACGTAGGCGGCGCCCTTCTCGTAGGACCAGACGAAGGCGCCGTCGGTCTTGACGCCGTAGACGCGCTTGTCGGGGTAGCCGGCGCTAGGGAAGACCATGCCGAGGCCGGAGACGATGCTGGGGACGGTGTTGCCGACGACGCCCCTGGTGCGCCAGAGTTCCTTGCCGGAGCGGGGATCGTAGGCGATGGTGTTCTTCATGCCGGGGGCGATGAGAACGGGCTGGCCGGCGTGTTGGACCAGGATGGGGGTGGACCAGTTGGCGGCCTCCTGGCGGGGCGTTTTCCAGACCTGCCTGCCGGTGGCGGCGCTCAAGGCGGCGATGAAGGAGCCGGCGCCTTCCTCCTGATCGCAAAGAAGGATGACGAGGTTGTTGAAGAGGATGGGGGAGGATGCCGGACCCATGCCGACGGTGCCGATGTTACCGAGAGAGGCTTTCCAGCGGAGCTTGCCGTCGAAGGAGTAGGAATAGACGCCCTGGGACTCGAAGCTGACGTAGACGGCTTTGCCGCCGGTGACGGGGGTGGGGGTGGCGTAGGTGTTTTTCTTATGGCGCTCGTCGTAGACGGGGCCGTCGTAGGCGGTGCGCTGCCAGAGGATGCGGCCGGAGGCGGTGTCGAGGGAGAGGACGATGAGCTTGTGGGTGCGATCGACGCCGGTGGAGTCCGGATGGCGGAAGGGCTGGCCTTCCTGCATGTGGACGGGGGGCTTGGCGCCGGGCACAGGGTCGCCTTCGAGGGCGGTGGTGAGGAAGATGCGGTTGTCCCAGACGACGGGGGAGGAGTGGCCGCGGCCGGGGATCTCAGTGGACCAGGCGACGTTCTTTGTGGCGGACCATTCCAGGGGCAGGTTTTTCTCGGAGGAGACGCCGTTGCCGCCGGGGCCGCGCCACTGGGGCCAGTTTTCGGCATTGGCGGTCAGGCAGAGAAAGGCAAGGCCCAGCGGGCGCAGCATGAGGCCTCCTAGTCGAGCGCGGCGATCTCACCAGGGACGATTCTGCGGGTGCGGGGCAGGACACCACGAGAGCTGAGCCAGCCGACCGCGGCGAGGGTCCCGGTGAAAACGAGCAGCTTCAGGACATCAGACGTGCGAGAGCGGGGAAGGGTCTTCCACAAAATGCCGAGGATGGGCTGGGCGATGCACATGGCCCAGACGGTGCCGTAGAAGTAGCGGCGTTCATGGCCCTCGCCGGCGGTGGAGGCTTGAACGCGGGGGAGTTTGCCGAGAGCGCCGAGGATCCAAATGGGGACAGCGATGGGGAAGTAGCCGTACCAGTAGATCTGCTTCATCATCCAGACGCCGGTGACGATGGCGACAAGGAGCCCGGTGATGTTGAGCAGGCCGTAGGTGAGGGCGGCGCTCCAGGCGAAGGTGTAGCAGATGCGGCGGTAGAGAGGGTTGGGGCGATCTTCGGTGAAGCGGATGATGTAGGGGGCGGGCTCACAGCCGGGGAGCCTGCCGCGAAGGCCGGCGATGCCGGTGGCGAGCAGCACGGCGGCGAGCCACCAGATCATGTTGCCTTTGAAGCCCTCGGCGAAGAGGGTGAAGGTGATGGGACCGGGGACGAGGAAGAAGACGAAGATCCAGATGGGCCAGTGGTTGAACCTGTAGTAGGTCTTGTTCCTGGTGCGGATCTTGCGGTGGCTGTCGTATTCGAGCTTGACCTGCGGGTTCATTGGGAAAAGTTCAGTTTGGCATATCGGGTGCACGCCGCGCCCCGCGTGCGGCTACAATCGTGTCGAATGCGAATCGACTTAAGCGGGCGCAAGGCGCTGGTGACGGGCGGGATGAACGGGATCGGAAGGGCGATCGCGGAGGCGCTGATAGCGTGCGGCGCGGAGGTGACGGCGGCCGACATCGAGGCGGGCGAGCCGCCGGAGGGAGCGCGGGCGGCGCGGGTGGACGTGACGGATCCGGCATCGATTGAGGCGGCGCTGGAGGAGGCTGGACGGCCGGAGATTGTGGTGGCCAATGCCGGCATCGTGTCGACGGCGGCACTTGATCAGACCACAAGGCAGGATTGGGACCGGACCCTGGCGGTGAACCTGTCGGGGGCGTTTCACACGGTGCAGCAGGCGGCGCGTCACATGAAGGAGCGGCGCGGAGGGGCGATTGTGATCACGGCATCGACGAACTCCTACGACGGGGAGCCGGAGTTGGCGGCGTACAACGCGACCAAGGCGGGGCTGCTGGGGATCCTGCACACGGCGGCTGGAGAGCTGGGGCCGTGGGGCATTCGAGTGAACGCGGTGTGCCCGGGGCTGATCCGGACGCGGCTGACGGCGGGGCATTTCGCGCAGGGCGAGTTGCTGAAGGAGTACTTCCGGCACATCCCGCTGGGCCGCGGCGGGCGGGCGGAGGAGGTGGGGCGCGCAGTGGCCTTCCTGGCGTCGGACCTGGCGTCCTACATCACCGGGGCGGCGCTGCTGGTGGATGGCGGGCAGATGGCGTCGAAGTTCGGGTCATGGAGCGAGTCGTTCGCGCAGTTTGAGAAGGACCACTGGGAGTTGAAATGACACCCATTCTGCAGGCGGAGGGGCTGAGCCGGCACTTTGGCGCGGTGCGCGCGGCGGAAGAGGTTTCGTTGACGGTGCGGGCCGGAGAGGTGGTGGGCCTGCTGGGACCGAACGGCGCGGGCAAGACGACGATCCTGCGAATGATCGCCGGGATTCTGGCGCCGGACGCGGGGCGCGTGCTCATCGACGGCATCGACATAGCGGCAGAGCCGCTGGCGGCGAAGGAGAAGATCGGCTTTCATTCCGGTGATACGCAGTTGTACCAGCGCTTGAACGCGCGGGAGGCGCTGGAATACTTCGGCCGGCTGTACGGCGTGGAGGAGCGCCGGCTCAAGAGGCGAATCGACGAGCTGATCGCGCAACTGGAGATGGAGTCCTTCGCCGGGCGACCGTGCGGAACGCTTTCATCGGGCCAGAAGCAACGGGCCAACATCGCGCGGGCGTTTCTGCACGAGCCGGACCTGCTGATTCTGGACGAGCCGACCAACGCGCTGGACGTGGTGAGCGGGCAGTTCATCGTGGAGGCGATCCGGCGCGAGAAGGCGGAGGGACGGGCGGTGCTGTTTTCGACGCACATCATGGGGGAGGCGGAATACCTCTGCGACCGGATCGCATTGTTGCACGAGGGCAAACTGGTGGACCAGGGCACGTTGGCGGAGCTGCTGGAGCGCTCCGGCTGTGCCAACCTGACGGACGCATTTCTGAAGGCGATCGGCGTGCGCCGCAACGGGGAGAGTGCATGAGACCGGCCACGGTGTGGATCATCTTCCGCAAGGAGCTACTGGAAGCGCTGCGGGACCGGCGGACGATCTTCATGATGATCGGGCTGCCGATTCTGCTTTATCCGCTGCTGATGATCGGCATGAGCCGGTTGCAGGAGGGACAGGAGGCGGCGCAAACGGCGCGGGCTTCGCGCGTGGCCGTGTGGGGGGAACTGCCAGCCGAATTGGAGGCGCGGCTGCTGAAGCCGGGCAAGATGGAGTTGCTGGGGTGGAAGGGAGCGCCGCAGGGGATCCGCGACGGGCTCAAGGCCTCGCGGCTGGACGCACCGCCAACGCCGCCATTCGACTACGACGCCGACGACAGGCCGGCCAAGCCGCCGAAGCTGCCCGACGCGGATTGGGCGCGGGCGGCGCAGAAGGCGGTGCTGGAGCGCGAGGCGGATGCGGTGGTGATTCTGTGGCCGCGATTCGAGGAGCGGATGAAGGGCGGCGACAAGGCGGTGGCGAGCATCCTCTACGACTCGGTACGCGCGGAATCGCGCAAGGCGCGCGACCGGGTGAGCGACCAGTTGCGGCTGTACCGGATGGACCTCCAACGTGAGCGCGAGCGGCAGCGCGGGCTGCCTGCCGGCTTCGCCCTGGGCGTTGAGATCCAGTCCAACAACGTGGCCAGCGAGCAGCGCAAGTCCGGCCTGCTGGTTGGGATGCTGCTGCCGTACATGCTGATCCTGTTCTCGGCGATGAGCGGATTCTACGCGGCCATCGACATGACCGCGGGAGAGAAGGAGCGCGGCACGATGCAGACGCTGCTGTGCGCTCCGGTGGAGGCGCTGGAGATCATCGGCGGCAAGTTCCTGGCGGTGTGGTCCATCGCCATGATCGCCACGGTGGTGAACCTGCTGAGCCTGGCGATGACGTTCACGCGGCTGAAGCTGCTGCCGGGGATGGAGGTGTCGGCGCCGCCGTCCTCGTACCTGGTGGCGTTCCTGATGCTGATCCCCATCTCGCTGATGGTGAACGCGGTCTTCCTGGCGGTGGGCGCCTTTGCCAAGGATTTCAAGGACGGCCAGAATTTCCTGACGCCGATCCTGATGAGCCTGCTGGCGCCGCTGACGGTGACCATGACGCCGGGCATCGAGCTGAACGGTTACCTTGCCTTTGTGCCGGTGGTGAACATCGCCCTGCTGATCAAGGGCGTGTTCCTGGGCGAGTGGGCGGCGGACATGCTGTTCCTGGTACTGCTCAGCTCGCTGTGCTACGCGTCGATCGCGCTGGTCTTTGCGGCGCACGTCTTCGAGCGGAACCCGGTGCTGCTGGGCGGCAAGGAGGCATTGAGCAGCGTATTCGACTTCAGCCGCCGGCCCGGCTCGCGGCCGACGCCGGGGGTGTCGCTGCTGGTGTTCGCGGCGGTGCTGGTACTGGCGTTTTACGGCAGCCTGAGCCTGGCGCGCTTCGGCCTGCCGGTGATGCTGGCGGTGACGCAGTACGGCTTCTTTCTGGCGCCGGTGGTGCTGGTCATTTATCTCAAGGGCTACGATTTCACCGACACGCTGAACCTGCGCGGGCTGTCGTGGAGAGGCGCGGCGGCGTCGGTGCTGATCGGAGTTTCGGCGTGGACGGTGGCCGGGGGGCTGCTGGTGCGGCTGCTGCCGCCGCCGGAGTCGCTGCAGAAAGCGATGGAGCGGCTGCTGATGCTGGACGACAAGCCGGCGCCGCTGTGGGAGGCGTGGCTGCTGGTGGCCATCACGCCGGCGCTGTGCGAGGAGAGCCTGTTCCGCGGGCTGATCATGAGCGGGTTCCGGAGGCTGGGCAAGTGGCCGGCGATCCTGGCGACGGGGCTGCTGTTCGGGCTGGCGCACGCGTCCATTTACCGGCTGCTGCCCACGCTGGCGCTGGGCGTCGTGTTCGGATACACGGTGTGGAAGACGCGGTCGATTGTGGCGGGGATGATCTGCCACGCGCTGAACAACGGGCTGATGGCGACGCTGGCGCGTTCGAAGGATCTGATCGAGCAAATGGGCCTGAGCGGGCAGAAGTACGTGCCGTGGGCGATCATCGCCGGCGGCGCGGTGGTGCTGGCGGCCGGGCTGTGGCTGCTGAAGCGCGAGGGAGAGGATCAGGCGCCGACGACGGCCTGAATGGTGGACGGCGCGTTGCCTTCCAGGCGGTTGTTGACGAACAGGAAGACGGCCTGCTTCTTGCGCATAGATTGCTCCATCAGTTGCTTGAGTCCTTGGCGCGCGGGCGGGTGCGGCTCCTGGAGTCGCGCATACGGCTGGAACCTGGTCACCGCCTGTTCGTAGGAGCGCCCGGGGCGAAGCAGCGCGCGGGCGACGGCGAAGTCGGCTGTGAAGGCTTCGGAGGCGGAGAGCTGTTCGGGGAGCTCCGGCATGCGGGTCCAGGAGCTGAAGACATGGGCGGCGTTGTGTTCGCGCAGGGCGGCGAAGTAGCGGGGGTCGAGAAACTCGTGGTTGCGGATTTCCACCGAGTAGCGCCAGCCGGGCGGCAGGGCAGCGAGGAAGCGGCCGAGGTCCTGGGCGAAGGGAGCAACGCTCTCGTAGTGCCTCTTGGGAAGAGTCCCGAACTCGAAGATGAGAGCGGCGACGCGCTCGCGGTATGGCTCCAGCGGCCGGAGGAAGGCGGCGTCGAAGAGGGCGGCGTTGAGGAAGGACTCGTTGGCGCCGCCGCCGCGGGCGCCGTAGCGGGCTTGCTCGGGCCACTCCTTGACGGTGATCTCCTCGGGCACCTTGAAGGCGAACTTCAGGTCCGGCGGGGCGGAGTGGAAGAGCCGCTGCCAGTAGGTTTCCGAGGGGAACTGATAGAAGGAGAAGTCGCCGCAGACCGCGGGGAAGGTTTCGGCGTATTCGGCCAGGCATTCGCTTTCGAACTTCTTCTGTGAGAACCTGCCGCGGGTGAAGTACCGTTCGGGGGTATAGATGCTGCCCATCCAGCCCGGATATTTCCAGGAACTGGCGCCGAAGTAGACGCCCTGCGCGGCCAGTTCGCGCAACCTCCGGGCCAGCGCCGAGCGCGCGGGCTGGCCCGGCTCCGGCTCCGGCCCGAATAGCGACAGGTTCATTCCTCCCACAGTACACTTGAACCAATGACCCGTCGAGAACTGCTCGCCGCTCTGGGACCGGCCGCGGCGGCACAGGCCCGTTCATTGCCCTCCGCACCCGTGGCGGTGGCCCGCTGCCGTTCCTACGACGAAGACCTGCCGGCGATTCTGGGGACGATGTTCGACCAGATCGGCGGGCTGCAGCGCCTAGTGGGCGGCAAGACCGTCACCATCAAGCTGAACCTGACCGGCAGCCCGGCGCTGCGGTTTCAGGGGCGGCCGCTGGGCGCCACGCACTATACGCACCCGAAGACGGCGGCGGCGATGGCGCACCTGATGGACCGGGCCGGGGCGCGGCGCATCCGCTTTGTGGAGAGCTGCTGGGCAACGGCGGGGCCGCTGGAGGAGTACCTGCTGGAATCGGGCTGGAACGTGCGCAGCCTGAAGAGCGCGGCGCGCGCGGTGGAGTTCGTCAACACGAACGCGCTGGGCGGGTTCAAGCGCTATGCGCGGTTCCGGGCGCCGGGCGGCGGCCTGGTGTTTCCGGGCTACGACCTGAACCAGGCCTATGAAGAGACCGACGTGCTGGTGTCGATGGCGAAGCTGAAGAACCACGCCACCTGCGGCGTCACGCTGGCGATGAAGAACATGTTCGGCATCACGCCTGCCTCGATCTATGGCGACGACGCGGGCGTGGAGGAGCCGAACGAGTCGCCGGCCAAGGGCCGCGTCGACACCTGCCACCTGGGCAAACGGCAACCGGCGCGATGTTCGCCGGCAGAAATCGACGCGGGCTCGCCGCGCGACCCCGGCCGCCGCATGCCGCGGATTGTGGCCGAACTGAACGCCGCGCGGCCTGTCGGCATCGCGTTCATCGACGGGGTCCAGACCGTCTCCGGCGGCGAAGGCCCGTGGACGGGCGGCCTCAAGGCGGTGGCGCCCGGCCTGCTGATTCTCGGAACAAACGCCGTGTGCACCGACGCGGTGGGGACGGCGCTGATGGGCTACCAGCCGCGCGCCGGGCGCGGCACGGGCCCGTTTGCCACGTGCGACAACATGCTGCTGGCGGCCGAGCAGCTCGGGCTGGGGACGGCGGACCTGGAGAAGATCGACATCCGCGGGCTGAAGATCGAGGAGGGCGTCTACCGTTTCTCCTGAGCCGGTTCCAGGACCAGGATGCCGATATCGTCGAGCTTGGCCACGTCGATTCCGGCACCCTCTTCCAGTGGGTAGATCTCGGCCGGTTGCGACCCGCGCGGGGTGAGTAGAGTTGCCCGGGCCACTTTGAATACGGCGTGAATGGCGATGGCCTCCACCGGGTAGTCGGAGTAGTTCACCAGGTGCAGAGCGAAGCGCCCATCGGGCAGTTGTTTCAGATTCGAGAGCACGCTGTGGGCGCCGAAGACGCGCACGGCGAAGTTCTTGCCCCAGATGAAACCGTTGACGCCGCGCCAGACCTCGTCGAGCTTCTTCACCTGGTCCTCGGCAAAGACGAAAGCCCCGCCGTCCGGCAGCGAGAGGCGCCAGCCGGGAGGGCCGTTGACCAGGGAGACGCCCTGCCGCGCCACGGCTTTCAGCTCTTCTTTCTGGGCCTCGGTGAGCCCGGCTGGATCGATATTGAGCAGGGTTTTCACGCCGCCCAGCCGCTCCGGCTTCAACTCCGGCACGGGCACCACGCGCAGTGGGATGTGTTTGGCGGCGATCATGTCGACGATGCCGCCCGACATGAGCGCGCCTGACGAGGCGTCCTCCAGCAGGGCCAGCCGGCTGAAGTCGGGAGCGTCCACCAACTCGCGGTGGCCTTCGTAGAAGCGCAGGGCGCCGTTGATGCGCGTCCAGGCTTCGAGCGCCCGCGGCTCGCCCTGCCTGAGGAGCGCGGCAAAGGCGGTGTCCAGACTCACCACCCACCGCGCGCCCGACATGGCCGCGTCGGCCACGGCCTGGGCGTACCTGCGCCCGCTGAGCACCTCGCGCTCGGGAGGCTTGACGCCGATCCACACTTCCGCACCGGGGGGCGCAGTGGCGCGCAAGTAGCGCAGGTAGCCGGTGTTGGTGTCGACCCAGGCGGCGCTGGTGGGGCGGGCCTCCACCTGGCCCTGCTTTTCGGCGCGCACGCCGGGCCAGAGTCCCTGGCCGGTGGCCATGAGCGGGGCGGGCTTGAGACGCGCGCGGGGGGTGAAATCCACGCGCAGCAGGCGGAGCCCGCGGCTGGCGGCGGCGGCGGCGAACTCTCCGGCTGGTTCACTATCCAGGACCAGGCAATTGACAGGAGAGCCGTCCAGCAGTGTGAGCGACGCGACATCGGTCCACGGCCAGCGCGCCGGGACGCACCCGGCCAACTGGGCGGCCAGCAACAGCGCAAGCATCTTGACTCCGGGCTCAAAAGTGTAAATACTTATACTATGAGTCTCACTGAGCGCCAGCGTGAGATCTACGACTATATCGTCGCATTCCGGCGCGGCAACGGCTGCTCGCCGTCCATCCCGGAGCTACAGCGGCATTTCGGCATTCGCAGCCCCAACGGCGTGGCCGGCCACCTGCACGCGCTGGAGGCGAAGGGGATCATCCGGCGGGCGGAGCGGGGCTCGCGGCAGATCGACGTGGTGGCAGAACAGCCGGCCACGCACGAAAACCTGCACTCGTTTCCGGTGTTCGGCGTCATCCCCGCGGGGCCGCCCCAGGAGTACCAGGCATCGACGGCGGACTCGACCGCGGTGCTGGACGTGGAGACGCTGGGGTTCAAGCCGCGCGAGGGCTGCTTTGCGCTCAAGGTGCGCGGCGATTCGATGGTGGAGGCGGGCATCCTGAGCGGCGACATGGTCGTCATTGAGCCGACGCCCACGCCGCGCGCCGGGCAGATTGTGGCGGCGCTGATCGACGGCGAGTGCACGCTGAAGCGCCTGGTGCGGGTCAAGGGACGGTGGTTTCTCAAAGCTGAAAACAGCGCCTATCCCGAGCTTCATCCGCGGGCGGACCTGGTCATCCAGGGCGTGGTGAGAACCGTGGTGCGAAAGCTGGACTAATTCCCCCATTCCCGCGCTACACTGTTACGCATGCAACACGACCTGAAGCCGCGCGAGGGGGCGGCCCAGGAACCGGGCGGCGGCCGGTCGCCGGGAACCCGCTCCGTTGAAGACGCGCCTGGCATGGCTGACCCCCTCCCTACCGGTCGGGGCTCTACCGGTCGGGGCTCTACCGGTCGGGGCTCTACCGGTCGGGGCTCTGACGGTCGGGGCTCTGACGGGCGCGGCTTCATCGCATTTGGCGGCCCGCAGGGCCATGGGGACTCCCTGACGGTCGCGGCTCTGCACGGCGATTCCGATGAAGCCATGCTGTGGCGCCCCGTCTGCTCCCAACGCCTCCAGCAGCGCAAGTGCAAGCTTTTGTGCGAGCAATGCGGCTATTACATGAGCTGCGCGGACTACTATTGAGACCCCATGAACCTGCCACTCACCCCACTCCGCTGCCTGGAACGGGCGCTCGACCTTTTTTCGCACAAGACCGGCGTGATCTGCGGCGAAACGAGCCTGACCTACGCGCAGTTCGGCGAGCGCTGCCAGCGGCTGGCCACTGCCCTGCCCGCGCTCGGCGTCGAGGCCGGAGACCGGGTTGCCTACCTGAGCTTCAACACGCACAAGTTGCTAGAGGGCTACTACGGGGTGGTGCAGGCCGGTGCGATTGTGATGCCGTTGAACGTGCGGCTGTCGCCGGGCGAACTCATCGTGATCCTGAGCCACTCAGGCGCCAAGGTCCTTTTCTACGAGAACGACTTCGCGTCGATGGTCGAGCACCTTCGCCTGGAATGCCCCGGCGTGCTGCATTTCATCGGCCTGGACGCTCCGGCATACGACGAACTGCTGGCCTCCGGCCGACCGCAGGACGCCGACATTCTGGCCGTCGACGAGAACTCGGTCGCCGAGCTGTTCTACACCTCCGGGTCCACTGGCACGCCCAAGGGCGTGATGCTCACCCACCGCAACCTCTATTTGCACGCGTTGGGCATCGCCACCGTTGTGCAGGACCCGGTCAATACCATCGACCTACACACCATCCCGCTGTTCCACGCCAACGGCTGGGGGCGACCGCAGACCTCGACGATGCTGGGCTTCACGCAGGTGATGGTGCGACGGTTCGACCCGCCCGCCGTCTTTGCGCTGATCGAGCGCCACCGGGCCACCGAGATGAGCGTAGTGCCGACCATGGCCAACATGCTGCTGAACTCGCCGGCGCTGGGAACGCACGACATTTCGAGCATGAAGCTGATCATGCTGGGCGGGGCGGCATCCTCTCCCGAACTGGTCGCGCGCATGGAGGCGGCCTTCAAGTGCCGCGTCCACGCCGGCTACGGGCTCACCGAAACCTGCCCGGTGATCACCGTCGCGCGCCTTAAGTCTGCCGCGCTCGAAGCCGATCCGGTGGAGGCCCACCGCCGCCGGGCCATGGCCGGCTGGCCGATCCCCGGAGTGAAGGTCCGCGTGGCGGACCTCTACGGCAAGCCGGTGCCGCGGGACGGCCAGACCATCGGTGAGATCGTCGCCCGCGGCGACCAGGTGATGCTCGGCTACTACAACGAGCCGGCTGCCACCGATGCCGTCATAGAGGACCACTGGTTCCACACCGGCGACATGGGCGTGTGGGACGAGGAAGGCTACGTTCACATCGTCGATCGCAAGAAGGAGATCATCATCTCCGGCGGCGAGAACATCTCCTCGCTGGAGGTGGAGCGGGCCATCTTCTCCCACGAAGCGGTGCTCGAGTGCGCCGTGGTGGCCGCGCCGGACGACGAGTGGGGCGAAGTGCCGGCCGCGGTGGTCGTGCTCAAGGAAGGCCGGACTCTGAGCGAGGAGGACCTCCTTACATTCCTCAAGACGCGGTTAGGGAAGTTCAAGCTGCCCCGAGTGATCGAGTTCACATCCGAGCCGCTCCCCAAGACGGGCACCGGCAAGATCCGCAAGCTTGCATTGCGGGAGCGATTTTGGGCCGGCAAAGAGAAACGCGTGCAGGGTTAGCGCGCCAAGATGTACTCGCTGTACCTGGAATGCGCCGAGAGCGAAGCCGAGATGCTCTCCTCCGACCTGTGGGACGAGGGCGCTTCCGGCATTCAGGAAGAGCCGCTGCCGGGCGCGCGCTGCCTGCTGCGGGCGTGGTTTGACGATCCCACCGGCCTGCTGCAGCGATTCTCGGACTATCAGCCGCGGCTGGAGGCGGATCCGGACATCGACTGGGAGACCGAGTCCCGGCAGGCCTGGCAGCCGTTCGACGTGGGCCGCCGGCTGCACCTGGCGCCCGAATGGGACGAGAATCCGACGCCGCGGGGCCGCCTGCGCCTGACCATTCATCCGGGGCTGGCGCTGGGCACCGGCGCCCATCCGGCCACGCAACTCTGCCTGGAGGCGCTGGAGAGGCACCTGCGGCCGGGCGAGACGGTGCTGGACGTCGGCGCCGGCTCCGGCATTCTGATGGCCGCCGCCATCGTGTTGGGCGCGCGGCACGCCGCCGGTTGCGACATCGAGTACGAATCCATCGCCGTCGCCCGCCACAACCTGGCCGCCGACGCGCTGCCGCCGCACGTCTTTGCGGGCTCGACGCGCGCCGTGCGCTCCCAGTCGGTGGATCTGCTGGTGGCCAACATCAACGCCGTTACGCACCAGACGCTGGCCGGCGAGTACGCGCGCATCGCGCGCCGCTGCCTGGTCCTCTCCGGATTCCCCGATCGCCATGCGGCGCGGGTACTGGACTGCTTCCCCGCTCCGGGTTTTTCCGTAGCTGATACACTGAGCCGCAACGAATGGGTGTGCGCAGTCCTATGCAAAGAAGAAACTTCCTGACCACACTGGCGTCCCTGCCGGCTCTGGCCGCGCCGGTGAAGCCGCAGAAGATCGCCGCGGTCGAACTGTCGCGCTTGTCCGGCCGGCGGACCGTGACGTCCGGGCAGGACAACCAGCACCAGGTCCAGGCCAACCACATCTACGCCGAATTGCGCCCGAAGCCTTACCGCGACAACCCCCAGCCGGCGCGAGAGTCCGCCACCAGCGCGCTGTATCTGACCATCCGCACGGATTCCGGACTGGAAGGCGTCTACGGCCCCGTCGACCGCGAGGCCGCGCTCGTCATCGAGACACAGATCAAGGGATTCCTCACGGGCAAGGACGCTCTGGCGGTGGAGACGCTGTGGGACCAGATGTACCGTTCAAACCGCCACGCCCGCTCGAGCCTCTTCATGATGGCCATCTCGGCCATCGACAACTGCCTGTGGGACCTGCGCGGCCGATTCTTCCAGACGCC
>JACRBC010000040.1 GCA_016213245.1 Candidatus Solibacter usitatus
CAGGTCGCTGCCGTTGGCCAGCAGTCCCATGATGAAGGCGCCGATGAGGGTGCCGACGACGGAACCTTCGCCGCCGCGCAGCGAGCCGCCGCCGATGACGACGGCGGCGATGGCCTGGAGCTCGTAGCCCTGGCCGGCGGTGGGCTGACCGGTCATGAGGCGGGAGCATTCAATCATGCCGGCCAAGCCGGTGAGGAATCCTCCGGCGGCATAGACGGCGGTGAGGTGGAAGGAGACGGGGATGCCGGCATAGTAGGCGGCGTCGGGATTGGAGCCGATGGCGAAGGCGTAGCGCCCCATGCGGGTGCGCTCGAGCAGAACGTGGACGCCGGCGCCGCAAACGAGCAGCACGTAGAGCACGAAGGGGATGCCGAGCAGGCTGCCTTCCCCGAGGAACGAAAAGCCCTTGGGGAGCGTGTGGACCGGGAGGCCGTCCGAGATGATGAGAGCCAGGCCGCGGTAGATGCCGAGCGTGCCGAGGGTGACGATGAAGGGGTTGATCCTGAGGCGCGTGGTCATCAGGCCGTTGGCCAGGCCGCAGAGCAGGCCGGTGGAAAGGCCGCAGAGCAGGCCGAGCCAGATTGGGTGGCCCTTCTCCATGAGCTTGCAGCCGAGCAGTCCGGCCAGGGCGAGGGTTGAGCCGACGCTGAGGTCGATGCCGCCGGCGATGATGATCATGGTCATGCCGAGGGCCATGATGTTGATGACGGCGGTCTGGCGGACGACGGAGGAGAGGTTGGTGGTGGTGAGGAAATGGGGGGAGGCGAGGGAGAGGCCGGCAAAGAGGGCGATGAGGGTGAAGAAGGGCAGGAATCGTTGCAACATCAGCAGGCCTCCAAAGCGGCGTGGCGCATGATGACTTCCTGAGTCGTTTGGCGAGGAAGTTCGGCGGCGATGCGGCCCTGGCGCATGACCAGGATACGGTCGGCGACCTGGAGGAGCTCGGGCAGCTCCGAACTCACCATGAGGATGGCGGCGCCGCCGGCCGCCAGCTCACCCATCAGGTCGAAGACCTCGGCCTTGGCCCCGATGTCGATGCCGCGGGTGGGTTCGTCGAAAAGGAAGATCTTCGCGCCGCGGGCGACCCACTTGGCCACGACGACTTTTTGCTGGTTACCGCCGCTGAGGCGGCCGGCGAGTTGCGCCGGTGAGCCGAGCTTGAGGCGCAGGCGAGCCGAGTGTTGATCGACGACGGCGCGTTCGCGGGCGGTGTCGATGAATCCGAAGCGGGAGAGGAACTCCAGCGAAGCCAGCGTCATGTTCTGGCCGGTGGGCAGCCCTGGGGCGAGTCCGGCGCGCTGGCGGTCCTCCGGCACCAGGGCGATGCCGGCGCGAACGGCGTCGCGCGGGGAGCGGAGGCGCAGAGCCGTGCCTTGCACGAACACCGCGCCCGAGTCGATGGGATCGACGCCGAAGATGGCACGGCAGAGTTCAGTGCGTCCGGCGCCCATCAGGCCGGCGAGGCCGACGATCTCCCCAGCGCGGAGCGCAAACGAGACGTTCGAGAGGGTGTTGCGGAGAGAGAGCCCATGCACGCGCAGCAGTTCCTCGCCGGGGGGAAGCGGCTCGCGCCGGTAGACGGCTTCGAAGGACCGCCCCACCATGTGGCGGATGAGATCGCCGGTGGTGGTGGCGGACATATCGCCGGAGTAGACCGACTCACCGTCGCGCAACACGGTGACGCGGTCGCCAACGGCGCGCAGCTCCTCCATGCGGTGGGTGATGTAGATGATGGCGGTGCCGCGCGCCTTCAGGGTGCGAACGATGCGGAAGACCTCCTCGGACTCGCCGGAGGAGAGGGCGGAGGTAGGTTCATCGAAGATGAGCAGGGAAGAGCCGTGCGCGATGGCGCGACAGATCTCGACCAGTTGCTTGCCGGCGGGAGTGAGGTGGCCGACGCGCGCTTCGGCCTGCAGGGGGAAGTTGTGTTCGGAGATGAGGCGGCGGGCGTGGTCGAGAATCCGGCCGCGCCAGACCCAGCCGAGGGGCCCCGTGGGGTAGCGCCCGAGGAAGATGTTCTCGGCCACGGTGAGGTGCGGGGCCAGGAGGCTTTCCTGGTGCACCATGGCGATGCCGGCGCGCTGGGCTTCGGCGGGGGTACGAAAGGCGGCGGGGCTGCCGTGCCAGAGCAGTTCGCCGGAGTCGGCGCGTTCGATGCCGGCGGCGATCTTCATCAGCGTGGATTTGCCGGCGCCGTTTTCGCCGAGCAGCAGGTGGACCTCGCCGGGGCGGACATCGAGGTGGCAGCCGCGGAGCGCGACGATACCGCCAAACCGCTTCCGGATGGATTTCAGGGAGAGGACCATCGGGCGAAGTACACAGGGTATCAGCCCGGCGGCTCTTCCTCGAAGGCATCGGCGGGGTTTTCGAACTTGGTGTAGTTATGCAGGAACACCAGCGGGATTTTGCCGGTGGGGCCGTTGCGCTGCTTGGCGAGGAGGAGCTCGGCGACGCCGCGCAGGTCCTCGCGGTCTTTCTGGTAGACCTCGGGGCGGAAGATGAAGGCGACCAGATCGGCGTCCTGCTCGATGGAGCCGGATTCGCGCAGGTCGGCAAGCTGCGGGCGGTGGTCGCCGATGCGCTGCTCAGGGGCGCGGCTGAGCTGGGAGAGGACCATGAAGGGGACGTCGAGGTCCTTGGAGAGCAGCTTCATGCCGCGGGAGAGGGCGCCGACCTCCTGGACGCGGTTGGAGTTGCGGCCGAGGTTGGGGGTGGGCATGAGCTGGAGGTAGTCGACGACGACGAGGCCGAGGTTGGTCTGCGCGCGCAGCTTGCGGAGCTTGGCGTTGATGTCCATCATCGTGGTGGACGAGGTGTCGTCGATGTAGATGGGGGCGTCGTAGATGTCGGCGGCGGCCATGCCAAGGCGGGCGCGCTCCTCGCGGTCGAGGTAGCCGGAACGGAAGCGCTGCTGATCGACGCGGGCGAGCGAGCAGATGAGCCGGGTGAGCAGCGACTGCTTGGACATTTCCAGCGAGAAGACGGCTACTGCCTTGGGGTTCTTCTTGTTGGTGGCGACGTGCAGGGCGATGTTGAGGGCCAGGGCGGTCTTGCCCATGGCCGGCCGGCCGGCGATGATGACGAGCTCGCCGCCGCGCAGGCCGCCGGTCATTTCATCGAGTTTGATGAAGCCGGTGCCGATGCCGTGGACGCGGCGGGCGGGGTCGAGAAAGGCGTTGACGCCGCCGTCCTCCAGGTCGAAGACCTGTTGGGCGCTCATCAGAGAGTCTTTGGCGCGGGCCTCGCCGAGCTTGAGCAGGGCGTCCTCGGTCTGGGCGAGGATACGGTCGGGCTCGTCCTCGCCGAGCATGGCCTTGTGAATGGTCTCCTGCGCCGTGAAGATGAGACGGCGCATGAGGCTCTTGTCGCGGACGATCTGGACGTAGCTCTCGAGGTTATAGAGTTCGGGGAGGCCTTCGTCGAGCGAGGAGAGGTAGGTGAGACCGTCGACGGCCTCCATCTCACCGTGACGCAGCAGCTCGTTGGCGAGCGTGACGCGGTCGATACGCTCTTCCCGGTTGTGGATATCGAGCATCCGCTGGAAGATGCGGCGGTGCTTGTCGAGCGAGAAGTCCTCCGGGGCGAGCCCGGCGGCGGCGGTGACGAAGGCGTTGTCGTTGAGCAGAATGGAGCCCAGGACCATGCGCTCGGCATAGACGTTGGAGGGCAGGCCGCGATCGAAGGAGAGTTCCTGAGCCGGTTGGGACATGGTCAGCGACGCTATTCAATGTCGCAAGACGGGCGCGGCAAAACAAGCGAAAAGAGCGGGGTGCGAGGATGCAACGGGTTGGGCTGTGAGCGGCCTGTGGAAATCGCAGAATTTCTTCCGGCGCGGGCCGGACCGCGCTAGTCGAGCACCACCTTGTTGGCTTCCAGAGTTGTACCGAGAGCCTGCTGGAGGCGGGCGATGGCCTTGTTGAGCAGGAGGGCGGCGCCGACCACGCGGCGGCGGGAATCGATGAGCTCGTTCTGGCGGGTGAGGACCAGGAAGTTGGTGCTCTCGCCGGTCTGGAAGAGGCGGATCTCGCTTTCGAGCTTGGCCCGCGAGGCGGTCTCGCTGGCGCGGGCGGCCTCGATGCGCTGGCGGGCGGATGCCAGCCCTTGCAGCGAATTCCGCACCTCGGCTGTGATGGCCTGCTGCAGTTGCAGCCGGTTGAGCTTGAGGCGGCGCTCGGTGACGGCAGCCTGTTCGGCCAAGGCTTCCGCCGAGCGGTTGCGCGGGTTCCACTCGATCTGGAGACCGGCGACGACGGTCTGGAAGTTGCCGCCGAACATGTTGGAGAGGGCCTGGCCATAGCCGCCGATGAATGACGGCGGCACGCCGCCCCCGACGCTGATGGGCGGCAGCGAGGGGAGACCGGCGATGGCGGAGAGGTCGTTGACGCGGCCGAAGAGAGGGCCGAAGGCGGCGGCGAAACCGCCACCACTCGATTGCGGCACGGTACCGGCGAGTCCTGAGTTGATGTAGTTGGCGGTGAGGTTGACCTGAGGCCGGGTGGAACTGGCGGCGAGCTGCTTCTGCACATCGGTCTGCTGCAAGCGGAGATCGAGGGAGCGCAGTTCCAGACGCTGCCGCATGGCCAGAGCCAGCGCCTCGCCGACCTCGCTGACGGGCGGCTCGATGGTGCGCCGGTCGGTGGGGGCGAGGCGTTCGTTCCAGAGGGGGTCAGAGGGGGCCGGGGTGAGGACGGTCTTGAGGATATTCTCGGCCGCGGTGACCACGCCGACGGCGGTGACGTAGGTATCGATGCGCCGCTGGAGCTCCGCTTCGGAGGCGGCGAGTTCCACCGGCGCCAGGGTGCCGGCCTGGATCTGGCGCTGGTTGCGCTCGTGCTGTTCGCGGGCGAGCCGGACGCCATCCTCGGCCACCACGGCGTCTTCGATGGCGGCGGCCAGGTCCCAATAGGCGGACTGGGTGCGGGCGATGACGTCGATCACGCGCACCTCGAAGTCGGTGCGGGACTGCCGTTCCTGGGAGAGGCGGATCTTGAGCTGGGCGCGTTCGTTGTCGATGTCGCGGTAGCGCCACAGCGGGATGGAGAAGCCGGCGGCGATGCGGGAGGTGAAGTTGGGATTGAGCGAGACGAAGGGATTATTGGTGGACTGCCGCTGGTTTTCGAAATCGACGTGGTAGGAGAGGCCGGAGAGGTTGGACTTGCCGCGCACGTAGAAGTTGTTGGTGGCGTAATGCTCGCTCACCTTGCCGCTGGCGGAGGCGAGGCTGCTGGCGGCCGGGACGTTGCGGGATTCAATGCCGGGCTGGTAGAGCATGAGCGGGTCGAAGGCGCCGCGGGCGCCCTTGACGCCGGACTTGGAGGAATCGATATTGGTGCGCTCCACTTCGATTTCGAGGTTGTTGCGGAGCGCCAGTTGCAGGGCCTCTTCGAGCGGCAGCCGGTGTTCGCCGGCGCCGACTCCGACGCGAGGGGTTTTGGAGAACTCGGCCCGGGCCTTCTCCAGCGCCCTATCCCAATCGGCGGCGGGCTGTTGCTGGGCGCGGAGTTGGGGAGCGCCGAGCAGGAACAGGACGAGCAGGGCGGCGGTGACCGATTCGACCACGCCGCGGGCGCCGCGGCGCTTGAGGAAGGCGGCGATGTCGTCGAAGAGCGAATAGGCCACCGGGGTGACCAGCAGCGTGAGCAGCAGCGCCATGGACTGGCCGCCGATGACGACGACGGCGACGGTGCGGCGCGTACCGGCCCCGGCGCCGGAGCCGAAGGCCAGGGGGAGCATGCCGGCGACCAGCGCGGCGGTGGTCATCAGGATGGGGCGCAGCCGGTCGTCGCATCCCTGGTAGATGGCTTCCAGCCGTGAGATGCCCTGGCGGCGCAGTCCCTTGATGTGATCGATCTGCAGAATGGAGTTCTTCTTCACGATGCCGAACAGCACCAGCACGCCGAGCGAGGTGTAGATGACGGAGAAGTTCTCGCGCGCCAGGAAGAGGCTGAGCACGGCGAAGGGCACCGACAGCGGCAGGGAGAGCAGGATGGTGACGGGATCGATGAAACTCTCGTAGTTGGCGGCCAGGATCATGTACATGAAGACCACCGAGAGGAGAAAGGCGATGAGGAAGTTCCGGATGGCGCGGCCGAGCTCACGGCTGCGGCCGATGGCGCCGTAGCGGTATTCCGGCGGCAGGTTCATGGCGGACAGCTCCTCCCCAGCGGCGGTGATGACGGCGCCGAGAGGCAGGCCTTTGGAGAGGTTGCCGTTGATCATGACGCGCCGCTGGCGGTTCCAGCGGTCGATGGACATGGGTCCCGATCCGGCCTGGAGCGAGGCGACGCTGGCGATGGGCACGTTGCCGAGGGTGGAGGAGGGCAGATAGAGCCGGTCGAGGGCCTGCTGGGAGTTGCGGAACTCCTTGCGCACTCGGAGCTGCACGTCGTAGCGGTCGTCGCCTTCCTTGTAGGTGGTGACCTGGTCGTCGCCGCCGACCAGAACGCGCATGGCGTTGGCCACCTGGGCGACGTTGACGTTCAGGTCGGCGGCCTTGTCGCGATTGATGATGACCCGCAGTTCTGGTTTGCCGGACTCGTAGGTGGATTGGAGGTCCACCATGCCGGGCATCTGTTTCAGCCTGGCGATGAGCCGGGCGGCGTACTTGTCGAGCAGCAGGAGGTCCGGCCCCTGGATGGAGAACTGGAAGTCGTAGTTGGTTTCGCCGCCGACCAGGCCGGGCATTTGCACGCTGACCACAAGGTCGGGATAGCGGCGCAGCTTCTCGCGGGTGGCATCCATGAGCTGGCGCTGGGAGCGCCGCCGCTGGCCGACATCGACAAGCTTGACGGTGAGGGCGCCGCGGTCCACCTGGCGGCGCAGGTCGGCGCCGATAGTGGTGAGGACATCGAGCACCTCCGGCATGGCGCGGATGTCGCGTTCGACAAACTCCATGACCTGCGCGGTTCCTTCGAGCGAGCTGCCGAGCGGCGCGCGCACGGTGACCTCGAACTCGCTTTGATCCTCGACGGGCAGAAAGTCCACGCCCATGCTCCTGATCATCGGGACGGAGGAGGCGACCACCAGCAGGGAGATGCCGACGATGACCCAGCGGTGGCTCATGGACCACTCCAGCATGCGGCGGTACGGGCGGGCGGCCAGCCGGTGGAACATGCCGGAGCGGGTGTCGTGGCGGACCGGCCCCAGCTTGAGGAAGCGCGAGCAGAGCATGGGCGTCAGCGTGAAGCTCACCAGCAGCGAGATGCCGATGGCGAAGGCGGCCACGTAACCAAAGCTCGACATGAAGCGGCCGACGATGCCAGGCATCATGGCGATGGGCAGGAAGATGATGATGAGCGAAAAGGTGGTGGCCATGACGGCGAGGCCGATCTCGCGCGTACCGGCGGCGGCCGCCTGCATGGCCGTCATGCCCTTCTCTTCCATGTGGCGGAAGATGTTTTCAAGCACCACGATGGCGTCGTCGATGACGATGCCGACGATGAGGGTGAGCGCCAGCATGGTGATCTGGTTCAGGGTGAAACCCATGTACTGAACAAGGCTGAAGGTGGAGATGATGGAGGTGGGGATGGCTACGGCGGCGATCAGCGTGGACCGCCAATTCCGGATGAAGAACATGACGATGATGGCGGCGAAGATGCCGCCCAGCACGAGGTGTTCCTGCACGGCCTCGAACGCGGCCCGGATGAAGCCGGACTGGTCGCGCGAGTAGGTGATTTCAAAGTCCGGCGGGAGGCCCTTCTTCAGAACGTCGATGCGATCCTTGACGGCGGCGATGACGTCGAGCGTGTTGGTGCCGGCCTGCTTGCGGACGGCCAGTACGACGGCGGGGCTGCCGTTGAGACGGGCCGTGGAGCGCGGCTCCTCGAATCCGTCCACGACTTGCGCGATGTCACTGACGCGGATGGGCGCGCCGCCGAGGTTGCCCACCACCACGCGCTCGAAGTCCGGCGGCCGCTCCACCCGGCCGAGCGTGCGCAGCGAGACCTCGCGGCTGCCCTGGTCGATGCGCCCGCCGGGGATTTCAATGTTCTGCAAGGCCAGAGCGGCGCGCACCTGCTCGATGTTGAGGTTGTAGGCGTACAGCTTTTCGGCGTCGAGGACGACCTGAATCTGCCGCTTGCGATCGCCGACAAAGCGCACCTGGCCCACTCCGGTGAGCGACTCGATGTTCTTCTTCAGCCGGTCGTCGGCCAGCTTGGTGATCTCGCGCAGGTCGCGTTTGGCGGAGATGACGATGTTCAGGATGGGCGATGCGTCGGTGGCGATCTTCTCCACCACCGGCGGCTTGGCGTCCTTGGGCAACTGGCCGAGGACCGTCGAGATTTTGTCGCGCACCTCCTGCGCGGCGATTTCCGGGTCCTTCTCCAGTGTGAAGCCGATGGTGATGATGGAGATGCCCTCGGCCGAGGTGGAGTTCAGGTCGTCAATGCCGCTGATGGTGTTGACGGCCTCCTCCAGAACCTTGGTCACCTGCGATTCCACCTCTTCGGGCGAGGCGCCCGGCAGGACGGTGGAGATGTTGACGAACGGGAACTCGACCTTGGGGAAGTAGTCCACGCCCAGCTTCCGGTAGCTGTCCAGCCCAATCACGACCAGGGCGAGGATCAGCATGGTGGCGAAGACGGGCCGGCGAATGCAGATTTCCGCGAGTTTTTGCATGGTGCAGCGCCTCTCCGTCTACTTTTGGACGGCCGCGACCGCGGCGCCGCCGGTGAGCATGGGTACGTTTGTCACGGCCACCATCGCGCCGGCGGCGACGACGCCTTCCGGCATCTCCACCCAGCCGTTGGAGGCGAGAATCTCCGGGATCTTGTGCTCCACCGCCTTGCCGTTCTCAATCGTGAAGAACTTGTTGAGACCGGCCACGGTGTAGACGGCGGCGCGCGGAACGGCCACCACCGGAAACGCCCGGTTGGTGACGAGCCGGACCTGGACGAATGAGCCCGGCTTGAGGCGCGGGTCGTTGTTCAGCAGGCGCGCCTCGGCGGCCAGAGTTCGCGAGCGGTTGTCGAGCGAGGGGTTCAGCTCCCGAACCACGGCGGAGAACTCCTGGTCCGGTACGGCTTCGGTGGTGAATGCCAGCGATGTGCCCACGCGCACGCTGGAAACGGCGGATTCCGGCACATCCACACGCAGCCGCAGCGGGGTGGTCTTCATCAGTGTGTAGATGGGCACGTTCTCCTTGATGTACTGGCCGGCGGAGACGTGTTTCACCTGGACGATGCCGTCAAATGGGGCCACCACGGCCGCGTCTTTCAGGCGTTTTTCGGCCAGCTTGAGGTCCGCCCTGAGCTGGCGGATCAGCGCCATTTGCGTGCGCAGATCGTCGACCGTCGCCTCGTAGCCGGCCTGCCGGGCACGGTATGCCTTCTCGATTTCGGTAAAGCGTTCCTGGCTGACGTCGCCGGTCTTCACCAGCTTGGCGGCGTTCTCGTATTTCGACCGGGCGTCTTCCATCTGAGCCCTGGCCTGCCGGCTGAGGGGCGTCGACTCCGGCATAGCCTCGCTCTCCGGATCCATGCCGACGCGGGCCATGGCCTGCGCCAGCGTCGCGCGCGAGCGCTCAAGTTGGAGCGCCAGCTCCTGCGTGTCGATACGCGCCACCACCTGGCCCTTTTTCACCGACTGGCCGAAATCGGCGGCCAGATCCGCAATGCGCCCGGCCACCTCCGAGCTCACCGTCGTCGTCTCATCGGGCTGCAGCGTGCCGGTCACCATGAGGGACCGCTCCACGCTGCGCGCCTCCGCCTGGGCCACGCCGACGCTGACCGGCGCGGCTGCCTTCGGCGCAGCGGCGGATGAGTCCGCGCTGGAATGCCCGCAGCCTGCCAGTACGAGCGCAACCGCGCACAGAATGGGAATGATGGCGTATCTGCGTATCACTGCTGTTCTCCTTCCGCCGCCGGACGGCGTACTCCGTTCAAGAAATAGTCGACAAACTGGCCGATGATCTCTTCCCGCGACAAGCCGGGCGCCGGGTTCTCGTAAAAGGTCCAGACCTGTCCAAACTGGCACACCATCCCCAGAAAGGCACGCGCAGCCAGGGAAGCGCTCCCCGGACGGAACGTCCCTTCGGACTGGCGGCGGGCCACGTGGCTTTCCACAAAGCTGAGGAACTGAACCGTAGCCCGCTGGTGCCACAGGTCGGCCAGGTCGTGACCCTCCAACGCGCTGAAAAGCAACAGTCGAATGTGCCGGCTTTCGTCCAGATACCAGTTCAGGACGATCTCGCCCAGACGCTGAAAGAACGTCCGGTCGTCACAGTCCTCCTTCAGGCAGCACATGGACTGGTCAAAGGCGGCCGAGGCCTGCGCCACCATCTGTTCGACGATTGCCGTGTAGAGCTCCCGCTTCGTAGCAAAATGTTGATACAGAACAGGTTCACTCACGCCGACGGCCGAGGCAAGCTCGCGCGTGGTGGTGCCTCGAAAGCCGTTCCGGGCAAACAGATCCACCGCCGTGGCGACGATAGCGGCCCGCCGCTTCGAACTGGAAAGCCGCTGGCGGAAAGGCGCCTGCTCGGACCCTGCATTAGCGTCTGCTAACATAGCATTCACTAAGATAACAGCCACCCGGCGACCCAGGCAACGGCGCGGGCGGGAATTTACAGTGGTTGCAGGGTAGTCAGTCGCGGACGACGAGTTTGAAGACGCGGCGGTGGATTTCGTACTTCGACTCGTGTATGAACTCGAGGATCTCCAGGAAGTCCTCAAAAGCCGCTTCGTCGTTCTGCCGCAATGCTTCAGGGTGGCGGAAGATGACGACCCACCCCTTGTCGGCGTCATTGGGCAAGCCCAGCAGGCTGTCGCGCAGCGACGAGAGGTTGTGGCGGAAGTACTCGGGCAGGGGGGCGACCTCGGCGAAGCGGTCGAGCAGGGCTTCCACGTCCAGGATGGGCTTGTCGCGATCCAGGTCGAGCACCCAGTACCCACGCTGGCGGAGCGCGCCGGGCAGGCCAAGCCAGATGTCGGGCGGCGCGCTGGGGTCGAGCCAGACGACGGGCGTCTCGGGATCTTCGAGCCGGGTGACGATCTGTTCAAGAGTGAGGCTCATGGCCAGGGGTATTGAATCATAATATGCGATAGACTTTGCGGACAGGAAGAACAATGACACGCAGAACCATGTTGACGGCCTGCGCGGCGGTCACGGTCCCGAGCAGACGTGCGGCCGGGCGCACGAAGATGACGATCCAGTTGGACAGCGGGGCCATTGGGGTGAAGGCGCGGGTACCGGAGGCCTTGGCCTACGCCGCCCGGTTTGGTTTCGAATCGATTACAGCGGACTCGGCCTGGCTGGCCTCGCAATCGGAAAGCGGCCTGGCCACGTTCCTGGACGAGATGAAAGCCAAGGGCGTCGTGTGGGGCTCGGCCGGTTTGCCGGTGGACTTCCGTGGGACGGAAGAGCTGTTCCGCAAGGGCATGGCTGAATTGCCGGAGCGGGCAGCGGCTCTGAAGCGGGCCGGGGCGGTGCGCGTGAGCACGTGGCTGTCGCCGGCGCACGATTCCGCGACCTACCTGGAGAACTTCCGGCTACATGCCCGGCGGCTGAGGGAGGTCGCCTCTCTACTGGGGGATCACGGCTGCCGGCTGGGCCTGGAATACGTAGGGCCGAAGACGAGTTGGACCGCGCGCCGTTACGCGTTTGTGCACACGATGAAGGAGATGAAGGAGCTCATCGCCGAGATCGGCAAGCCGAATGTCGGCTTCCTGCTCGATAGCTGGCACTGGTACACCGCCGGAGAGACGGTGGCGGACTTGCAGACGCTGAAGCCGTCCGATGTGGTCTCGGTGGACTTGAACGACGCCCCGGTGGGGCTCGCACTGGACCAGCAGAAGGACAATCAGCGGGAGATCCCGTGCGCGACGGGGGTGATCCCGGTGTCGGACTTCCTCAACGCGCTGAACAAGCTGGGCTGTGACGCGCCGGTGCGTTGCGAGCCGTTCAACGCGCCCCTGCGGGCGATGACGCCCGAGCAGGCGCTGGAGACGGTAGCCGCGGCGATGAAGAAGGCCTTCGGGCTGATCGCATAAGGAGCCCTGGCATGGGCATCACGCAATTGGTTGAGTATGAGGACGCATCGCCCGAGGTGCGGGCGGTGTACGACGACATCATGTTCACGCGCCAGGTGGAGCGCATCAACAACTTCTGGAAGGCGCTGGCGCATCATCCTCCCACGCTCAAACAAGTGTGGGAAGAGGTAAAGTCGGTCATGGCCCCGGGCGCCGTGGATCCGCTGGTGAAGGAGCTGATCTACGTGGCGGTGAGCGCGACCAACGGGTGCGAATACTGCACGTACAGCCACACCGCCGCGGCGCGCGCCAAGGGCATGACGGAGGAGATGCTGGGGGAGGTGCTGGCGGTGGCGGCGCTGGCCAACAAGACCAACCGGCTGGCCAACGGCTACCGGGTGGCGGTGGACGAGGCGTTCCTCAACACGTAGTCCGCCGCGCTCACGCCGCGGTACTGGGCCTCCTCGAACAAAGACAGGGCGCTGAGGTCGCAGTTGGCATAGACCAGGGATCCCTGGTGGCGGGCGCGGGCGATGCGCTCGGGATGGAAGATGGCGCCGGGCACGGGCCGGGGCATGGCGTGGCCGATGCGGAAGATGTCGAGGCGCGAGACACACCGGCGGATGTCGGGGTGGGCGCGTTCGAGGTCGGTGAGGATCTTTTCTTTCCACCAGTTCCAGTCGCCGCCGAGCAGGATGCGGCGCTGGTCGGCGGCGCGGCCATCGGCCAGCGCCCAGTAATAGGTCCAGACGGTCTTGTCCTGCCTCGTGTTCAGGTTCTGGTGAGTGGCGATGACGTAGCCGAGCGAGGGGGAGTTGTAGATGACGTTATCCCAGCAGAACTCCACTCCGTGGTTCGCCGGCCAGCGGTCGAGCGTGAGGTTGGCGGTGAGCCAGGGCGCCGAATCGATGGGCCAGCGCGGCGGGGGCGGGTCGATCAGCCAGGAGGCGAAGTGGGTGGGCGCGGCATAGACGACGAAGTCCGCTTCGTACACCGTATCCCCAGTGAACACCAGCCAGCCGCGGCGCTGCCGCTGGATGCGATGGACCATGGCGCCGGTGCGCACGTAGCGGCCCAGTTTGGCCAGTAGGCGCTTGACGATCCAGCCGTTGCCTTCGGGCCAGGTGAGCGGACCCTTCTCTTCCGGAGCGCGGGCGGCGAAGTAGTGCAGGCCGGCCCAGGCGGAGATATCGGCGGCGCGGGTGCCGTAGTCATCGCGGGTGGAATAGTCGATGAACCACTTCAGGTACGGCGAATAGAGGCCTTCGCGGCGCATCCACTCGCCCATGGTGACGCCGTCCAGGGCGCGGTGCGCGGCGGTGTTTTGGGCCAGGCCGGCCTCCATGGGGATGCGAAAGGCGCCGCTCAAACGGAATCCGGCGATGCGCTCTTCAAAGTGCGCGTACTGCGCGGCATCGGCCTTCGTCAAGCCGACCAGCGGCTCGATGCCCTCCTGCCAGCGGCCGTGGATGAACAGGCGCTCCTGCGGGGAGTGGCACAGCCAGCGTTCGTCCCACGTGCCGTCGTCGTGGAGCAGGCCCAGTTCGCGGCACAGTTCGTGGACCAGCGGCTGGCGTTTATCCGGAACGGGCAGATAGTGGGCGGCCCAGGGGTAGGCGGAGACCGCGTTCTCGCCTGAGCGCGCATTGCCGCCGGCCTGTTGTTCGAGTTCGAGGAGGACGAAGTCGCGAAAACCGCGCCTGTCGAAATGCCACGCCGCCGAGAGCCCGGCCACGCCGCCACCCACGATCACCGCGGGGATCCTCACGCGCCGCGCGGGAGCCGCAAAGCGGGCATGGTCGCGAAGACGGTGGCCCGCTTCCACGCCTTGGCCGGGAGCCTCGAAGACGAAGGCGCCCTCGAGCTTTCGATCGGCCTTGGCGGTGAGTCCCGCCAGGGCGGTGGCGCCAAACTCGCGGCGGGTGGGCATCAGCGCACGATTTCCCGCCACTCCTGGTCGTAGTAGCGGACCAGCGTCTGATCGTTCAGGCGGTTCGGCTCGGCCGGAACGGGGGCCAGGTCAGGCGGGAAGTCGAACAGCGACCGGACGTTGCCGGCTGTCAGGAACCTCAGGCCCGTGGGAAGCGCGGTGGGTGGTTGCCAGTCCCGCCGCGTGCCAAGCACGTAGCCCCACTCACCGAAGGAGGGCACGTAGGCGTGGTAGGGAAAGGTCTTGAAGCCTGCCTGCTTGAGCGTCTCGTTGATGCACCAGAATGATTTTCTGGCGAACATGGGCGAAGTGGACTGCACCACCACCGCGCCGTTTTCGGCGACGTGGTGGCGCAGCAGACGGTAGAAAGCCGTCGTGTAGAGCTTGCCGAGCGAGTAGTTGTTGGGGTCGGGGAAGTCGACGACGACGAAATCGTAGACGCCGTTGTCCCTCTCCAGCCAGGGGAAGGCGTCGGCGTTGACGATGTGGACCTTAGCGTTCTTCAACGCCGCGGCGTTCAATTCCAGCAGCAGCGGGTGGGTGGAGAACTGGCGCGTCATCTCGGGGTCGAGATCCACCAGCGTGATGGACTCCAGGCCCGGATACTTGAGCATCTCGCGCACGGCCAGCCCATCGCCGCCGCCGAGTACGAGCGCGCGCCGCGCGCCGGCCACCGAAGCCAGCCCGGGATGGACCAGCGTCTCGTGATAGCGGTACTCGTCGCGCGAACTGAACTGCAGGTGCGAGTTGAGGTAGAGCCGGTAATCCTGCTTCCACTTGGTGAGGACGATGCGCTGGTAGGGGGTGGTTTTGGCCAGGATCACTTCGTCGGCGTAGAGGGCCGAATCCGCCGTGTCGGTGATGTGATCGGCGACGGCCATGCCGCCTGCCAGCACCAACACGACGGCGGCGCAGGCGGCGCGTTGGATCAACGGCGAGGGCAGGTGGCGGCGGAAGAGGAACGTGGACCACAGAGCCACGCCGGCGTTGATCAGTCCGAACAGGATGGCGCTGCGGACCAGTCCCAGCTTCGGGACCAGGAGAAGCGGGAAGAGGAGCGACGCGCCGAGAGCGCCGAGATAATCGAAGGTGAGGACGTTGGCCACCAGCTCCTTGAAGCCGAAGCGCTCCTTCAGGATGCGCATCAGCAGCGGGATCTCCAGGCCCACCAGGATGCCGATGGCGAGAACCAGGCTGTAGAGCAGCACGCGGAAGCCCGTCGTGTAGGCGAATGCGAGAAAGAGGATGGTGGACGAGAATCCGCCGAGCAGGCCGACCATCAGCTCAATGGTGATGAAGCGCGAAACCAGGGCGCGGTCGATGAAGCGCGACAGCCAGCTTCCGATGCCCATGGCGAACAGGTAGCTGCCGATGATGGTGCTGAATTGCAGCACGCTGTCGCCGAGCAGGTAGCTGGCCAGCGTGCCGGCGATGAGCTCGTAGATCAGCCCGCAGGCGGCGATCAGGAAGACGGACAGAAAAAGGACGACGGTCATGGTGGATCACCGCTTACCCGCTCGCTACCGCTCGCGGCTCTACGCTCTTACCCGCTCGCTACCGCTCGCGGCTCTACGTGAATACGCGCTCGCGGAACTAGTGCACAGCGGAGGCGACGATGACGGCGATGCCCAGCGCCACCAGGCCGGCGAAGATGGCGAGGGCGGTGTTCTGCTTCTCGACGATCTCCTTCCACAGATCGTAGGGCGTGATCTTGTCCCAGGTGATGAAGGCGATGATCAGGATCAGCACGCCCACGACGGCGTAGATCAACGCGTTGAGCAGGGAGCCGAGATGGAATTCGAAGCCCATGGGTGTTTACTTTCCTCCAAACCAGCGTGGCAACCAGGAGTAGTGGGAGCGATAGACGCCGGGGTTTTCGCGGACGGACTTGGGAACGTTTTTTACTTCGTTGATGGAGGAGCCGGAAAAGCCCATCCACTGGCCCAGGGAAGCCAGGCCGAGAACCAGCGAGCCGAAGATGCCGTATGGGGTGAGTTTCATTCGTCGTCATCTCCTCCCGAAGATGCGGAGCCGGACGCGGTCCCGTAGTCGCTCTCCGCCCAGCGCCGCGTCTCGAATGCGGCGGCGCGGACGGAGGTGATGATGGGAGGCAGAATCAGGAACGGCAGCACCAGCCAGAAGAGCCACGAGGAAGGCACGTCACGGCGGACAACGACTTCGTAATTCATCGCCATGCCCGAGGGAGACTGCGCCGAGGCCTGCGGGTCCATGTCCGGCTCGATGCGCAGATAGTAGCGCCCGGCGGGAACGCGCGGCAGGGTCACTGAGTCGCGGGCGCGTCCTTCAGACCAGGCGCCGTCGCTATCGCGGCCCCGATAGTAGCTGACATCGCGGCCGAAATCGAATCCCTGGGCGCCATCCTCCCGCAGCAGGGCGAGATTGAAGTAGGCCCAGTTGTTGTTCAGGTCGGTGCTGATGTCCACCTCGAGATTCCCGCGCCCCTCGATGTTGAAGACATCGGTGACGAAGGAGTGCTCACCGGGGTTGGTCTGCGCGAAGTGGTAGGAGTGGCGGAAGACCTCCCGATTGGCGGAGCTGAAGACAAACCACGCCAGTAGAACGGCCCACACCAGTATCAGCTTGAAAAACGTCGACCACGCCTTGCCCACCTTACCGGCGTAGGGTGACGGCTGGTTGGCGAAGACGCCCCGCGCCGGCGGCGGCGCGCCCTTCAGCTTGAATGCCTGCCAGACGGTATCGCCGGGCACGTAGGCGCTGAACGACCAGTTCACCTCGCCTTCGGTGACTTCCGACGACAGTAGAAAGGGCGCCGCGGTGTAGTCGTCGACGACGTTGGTTTCGCCCACGCGCACGGCCCAGGGGAACTCGCCCATGACGAACGTGGTTTCGGCGCGCGCGTTCTGGAAGTGAGCGTAGACCGTGCCGTTGTAGCTGGCGGCCTTGCGCCCGCTCATGGTGGTGAAGGCGGGCAGGCCGTGGACGGGAATCACGTCGCTCCAGTGGCCGTCGTACTGCGTTAAGTAGCGGAAGCCCCGGTACGGGTTGAAGAGCAGGTATTCGTGCCAGGAGTAGCCGACGCCGCCGGAGCTGATGGTGCGGACCTGGAAGCCGATGACCTCATAGAGAGTGCCCTGCCACGTGCCGCGCGTGCCCAAAGGGATGATGGGCTGCACCCTCATGCGGTCGTCGAACCGCTGGAGAATCTTCAGCTCGGGCGTCGACGGGTCGATGATGGTCGTGCATTGCACGCAGACGGCGCTACGCGTGTGCGAGAAGCCACGCAGTTCGATATTGCCGCCGCAACCGGGGCAGCGGATGGCGGCGGGTGTGGGGACACGCGGTGCGGCTACCATCCCTCAAACTCCCTGAGGTTGGACATCTTCAGGCTCTCGAAGTCCACGAAACGGCCGAGGAACAAGAGCGGCGGCTCCTCGGAGTAATCGATGGTCGCAAAGCGGGCATCCTGCGTGCGCAGGTCCGCTGAAAGAAACTCGCTGCGGTCGGTGGTGGTGAAGGGCAGTTCACCCTCAAAGCCGACGTAGTGAACGCGCGTCAGGTGGGTCACCATGAACTGCGCCCCCTGCAACTGGAAGACGCGGCCCCGCGGGAGTTCCTCGGCGGCTGGGAATGGCTCGGCCGGCGCCTGGGCCAGGAAGCTCACGGCGTAGTCGGCCTGCGCGTCGGAGAGCCAGCCGCTGGTCTGGTCAGTGAAGAGGAGGTGCCATTCGTTCCACGCGCCCTGATCCCATTCATAGCGGATGCGCCCGATGACAGTGAAGCGCTTGTTGTCGAACACGCCCTCGGAAAGGATCTGGATGGGCGAAGCGTCGGGCGGCAGGTCGGCGACTTCGCCGACCTTTTCGAGATCCACGTCGTGCCGCACCAGGATGGCCTTGCAGTAGGGGCAGGCGGTCTGGACCGCGCTGGACCAGGCGAACTGGACGGGCGCGCCACAGGCGGGGCAATTGGCGGCGCGGCTCATGCGGGGACGCGCTCCTCGTTCAGAACCAGGATGCGTTCAAGCTTCCTGACGCTCACCCGGCTGGCGCCGAACCGGCGCGCCAGTTCGGCTTCGAACGCCCAAGTGGGCCGGGGCTTGCAGCAGAAGAGGTTCAGCGAGAGAGCGCCGGTTTCCGGGAAGGTGTGCACGGCCAGGTGCGACTCGGCCAGCAGGCACAAACCCGTAATGCCACCCGGGCCGGGGAACTGGCGCCATTGCGCCGGCGCGACCGGATGCAGGTTGAGGCCGGCCACCATGTCGTCAAACAGGGATGTCAGCGCAGGCAGGGATGCGAGGGTGGCCGGGTCACAGCCCGCGGCATCGACCACCCATTCGCAGCCGGAAGTCATCGTAGTGATGGTATCGCGGTTCGGGGCTATTGTTGCGGCTTGCCGCACTCCGGGCAGAACTTGGCCGGACGCGGGATCTTCTGGCCGCACTCGACGCAGAACTTCAAGTCGGCGGTCGCAGCGGCGGCGCCCACTACCCCGGCGGCCAATGCCGCGGCGGGAGCCGCCGGCGGCGCCTGTGGCGCGGGCGGGGCCGGCGCGGGAGCCGGAGGAGGCGTCTGCGGCTGCTGCGCCTGCGGGTTCATGGCCTGCGCGAACTGCTGGCCGAAGCCCAGCCCGGCGCCGAGGCCGACGCCGATGCCCGCGATGCCGCCCTCGTTAGCGGCGGCGATGGGCATGGACTGCGCCACCTGGAACTGCGTGTACTGCTGCATGTTGCCGATCATGTTCATGCCGACGCGCGTGTCGAGGAACTTCTGCAGCTCTTCCGGCAGCGAGAGGTTCTCCACCACGAACTGGTCCAGGCAGATGCCGAGCTCGGCAAAGACCGGCAGCACCGAAGCCTTGATGCGGTCGCCCACCTCGACCAGGTTGGCCGCCATGTCCAGAAACGGAATCTGGCTCTCGGCGAAGGCGTCCGACATGCGGCCGACGATGGTCTGCCGGAGTTGCGGCTCGACGTCGGCGACGTGATACGCCTCGCCGAAGCCGCTGACCTTGGTCAGGAACATCTTCGGGTTCTCGATGTGCCACGAGTACACGCCAAAGGCGCGCAACCGCACGGCGCCGAAGTCCTTGTCGCGGATGGTGACAGCCTGGGCCGTGCCCCAGCGCTGGGCCACCTGCTGGCGGGTGGAGAAGTAGAAGACGTCGCTCTTGAACGGGGACGCGAACATCTTGTCCCAGTTCATGAGGTTGGTCAGCACCGGCAGGGTCTGCGTGCCGAGAGTGTACAGTCCGGGGCCAAAGACGTCGGCGCAGCGGCCCTCGTTGACGAACATCGCCGCCTGCGATTCGCGCACCGTCAGTTTCGCCCCGTTCTGTATCTCGAAGTCCTGCATCGGATACCGGTAAGCGAGTAGACCGTCCTGCTGGTCGGTCCACTGGATCACGTCGATGAACTGTTTCTTGATGAAACTCTTGATCTGGTCGCCTAAGGCCATGTGGGCCCTCCGTGTTACCAGAGTATACGGGAAGGCGCCCCTGGTTGTTCCCCAAATCGGACCGGGCGGGACTCAGTCCCGACAGCGGATGTCCTCCCGAAAGGCTCAGCCCATGCGACTATTCCTTCCGCCCCTCCTCGCCACCACCCAGGATTGCGATGCCCAGTGGCTCGATGACCTGAAACTCCTCTCCGATACCATCGGCGCCCGCCATCCCAAGCCCTACACCAAGGCTCCGCGCGAAGAGTTTCGACCGCACTGTCAGCGAGTTGGCCTCCTCCATTCAGAGCCGCACCGGCGCGCGGATCACCCTGCCGGACGGCGTAGGGCCATCGCCGGACGGCGGACCTTCTCCTCCGCCGTGCGCAACGCCTACTCCCTCAAGAACCGAGGCGCCAAACTGGCCGGAGAGCCGACGGGCGGCAACCCAAGCTGGTTCGGCGAGGTACAGAGCCCTCCGCCTCCCGAATTCCCGGTTGAGCCTGGTTTGTTCCACCCGCAAGTTCGACACCCCCGGCTTGCCCGGGCCCTTCGTCGATGTGGACCTCCGCATCCCCTTCATGAGCAGCGACTTCCTGGCCGACTGCGACCCCTGGCTGGAGGCCGTGCTGGGTGTAGTTCAAAGTGCCGAAAGCAGATAAATTTGCGTATGCCTGCATTTTGGCCTACACTGTAGGCAGAGATGCCTGCATACGAAAGAACTCAATATACTATCCGAGGCGTCCCACGCGACTTGGACACCTCCCTGCGCAGGCGTGCCCGGCAGCGCGGCATGAGCCTCAACCAGTTCCTTCTGGAAGAGCTGCGCGCCGCCAGCCTGGGGGCATCAGGCCGCAGCTATCGCAGCCTGGCGGGCATCGCCGGGGCATGGATGGAGGACCCTTCGCTTGAGCGCATCCTGGCGGAGCAGAGGCAGATCGACGAGGAGATGTGGAAGTAGCCCTGCTGCTGGACACCAACCGCCTGACCGATGCAATGAAGGGCGACCCGGAGGCAGTCAGGACCATACAGTCCGCCCTTAATATCCGGCTCCCCTTCGTGGCGCTGGCGGAGATGAGGGCGGGTTTCGCCGGCGGGGACCCGCGGCTTCGCGGGCACAACGAAGGGCTGCTGCTCCGATTCCTTGGACTGGCCGGTGTCGAGGTCCTGTACGCGGACCAGGAGACGACAGAGGTCTACGCCAGGCTGTTCGTGGAACTCAAGCGGGCAGGCACGCCGATCCCGGCTAACGACCTTTGGATCGCTGCGCTGGCCGTGCAACATCACCTGGCGTTGTACACGCGGGACCAGCATTTCCGCATGGTCCCGCAGGTAGCCCTATGCTGACCTTGCCCGGCGCGGGGCGAGCCGTCAGCGCGCCGCCACCGGCTTGCGGCGCGCCCGCATCTCCTCGGCCATGTGCTTGATCTCGGTCAGGTCGCGGCGCATCTCGCTCCAGCCGTACCACAGGGCGTAGTCGGGATTGGCGTGGAAGGTGCCCTGGAAGGCCCGCATGCGGTGCTCCAGGTGCATGACGAAGAGCTTCTGCTCGATCGGCGTCGGCGCGTCGTGGAAAGTGAGCAGGTCGGGATAGGCGTAGGCATAGCTCTTCGGCTTGGGCAACGTACCGTCTTTATACAGCCCGGCGATGATCTCGATCGCCTCGGCCAGCAGCCGGTCCACCTCGCGGATCATGTCGTCACCCTTGGCGAGCTGATCCTTGGCGAAGTTGGCGCTGTGGCACTGGTTGCAGGCCTTCAGCATCTTGTCGCGCTGCGCCTGCCAGTCGGCCTGGGTGAGGCGGGCGACGTTACCGGCCTTGACGAGGTCGAGCCGGGCGGTGGGCTTGCCGTCCGGATCGAGAACGCCCAGCGCCTTCAGGATGGTCGCCTGGTCGGCGGCCCACTGCTTGTCTTCGGGCAAAGGCAGCCGCACGGCCAGAAAGCCCCAGGCGGTGATCACGCCGTGGTCGCCGTCCTGCATGTGGCAGGTCTGGCAGGAGGGCGCCGACGAGTCCTTGTGCAGCGTCCCGTTCTGCTTCAGCAGGTACCGGACTCCGTGCTTGGAAGCCGAGTACATCTCCCACTGCGGGTGGTCGAAGCCCATGTGGCAGGTCTGGCAGGCCTGAGGTTGCTGGGCTTCCTTCTTAGAGAAGGTGTGTCGCGTGTGGCAGGCGTCGCAGGACGCCAGGCCGAAACCAGCACCGGCCTTCTTCAATTCCGCGGTCTCGGCGGGCGACTTCAGGCCGATCTTGTGGCAGCCTCCGCAGCCTTTCATCCCGTCCACCATGGCCACCGGCTGGGCGTGAGCCGTCGGCATGGCTTTCAGCGCCACCCAGGCGGCGGCATGTTTGGAGTTCTTGAACTGCTTCACCTGCGCCTCATGACACGTGGCGCACGTATCGGGAGTGGGAACCTTGGCCTTGGCGGTATCGGCGGCCGAATTGTGCGCTTCCCCGTGGCAGGTGTCGCAGCCAATCCCATTCTGGCTGTGCTTGGAGAGCTGCCAGTCCGAGACGATGCCCGGAGTCGTCTTCTTGTGACAGTCGACGCATTGTGCCGCCCAAATGGGCACGGAAGCTAAGACAAAAAAGTACAGTAATCGCATGAAAGTAATACCCTTCCCGCCCATGGTAAGCGACCGCTGGAGGCACTACTGTGACGCAGGTCACAATCGGCGCCCGCTGTGCGATGATCAGTACTGATGCGCCGGGTGATCACCGAACAGGACGTGCCGCGGGAGGGCGTGCTGCACGTGGAGGTGGGGACCATCTTCACGCCGTCGGCGCGCGATCTTGCCGGTGAGCGCGGCGTGCGCGTGGTGGAACTGCAAGCTCATGAAATGGCTGGGCTTGCTTCGCCCGACAAGACCGTTGCGGTGGGCTCCGATCATGGCGGATTCCAGATGAAGGAACTGCTGAAGCCCATCTTGACGGAACTCGGCTGGTTCGTGCGGGACGTGGGGGTGTTCGAGGAAAAGGCCGCCGACTACCCCGATATCGCGCATGCCGTGGCCGTGCTGGTGGCCGGGGGCCAAGCCGCTCTCGGCGTAGTGGTGGACGGCGCCGGAATCGGCAGTTCCATGGCCGCCAACAAGGTGCCGGGAATCCGCGCAGCCCTATGTTATGATAGGGCTTCCGCGCGCAACAGCAGGGAGCATAACCACGCCAACGTGCTCACTCTCGGGGGGCGCATGTTGACGCCGAGTCAGGCCGAGGATGTGTTGCGGACCTGGCTGGCGACTCCCTACGGCGGCGGGCGGCATCAGTCGAGAATTGACAAGATCACGGAAATCGAACGGCGATACGCGAATTGGACCCCGCAGAACTCGAAAGAATAGCCGCGGAGATCGCGAACCAGATCCTGGCAGGCGCCGGGCAGGGGGAAGTTCGCGTCACCCCTGTTGCCGCCAGCCCCGCCAAGGGGCAGGAGGGGCTGAACCACTCCGACGACGTCTGCCCCGGCTGCGTGCAGCGTTGCGCGCAGATGTGCCATTCCAAGGCCAAACGGATCGTGGATGCGGGCGCGGATCGCATCTCCGCCAGCGAACAACTGACAAAGGTCGATCCGGCCATCGCGGCGCTGATCGATCACACGATTTTGAAGCCCGAGGCCACGCGCGAGGAGATCCGCAAGGTCTGCGCCGAAGCCCGGCAGTACGGCTTCGCCAGCGTCTGTGTGAATCCGTACTGGGTGCCGCTGGTGGCGGCCGAACTGAAGGGGACGCCCGTGAAGGTGTGCACCGTGGTGGGCTTTCCGCTGGGCGCCACATCCACCGCCGCCAAAGTGTGTGAAACCGACATGGCGGTGCGCGTGGGCGCGCAGGAGATCGACATGGTGATCAACGTGGGCGCGCTGAAGGGCGGCGACCACGACGCGGTGAAGCGCGACATACAGAGCGTTGCCGAGGCAAGCCACAAAGGCGGCGCGATTCTGAAGGTGATCCTGGAAACCGCGCTGCTCAGCGATGAGGAAAAGGTAGCGGCCTGCACGCTGTCGAAGCTGGCTGGAGCGGATTTCGTGAAGACCTCGACGGGCTTTTCCAAATCCGGCGCCACGGCGCAGGACATCGCGCTGATGCGCCGGGTGGTGGGTCCGGAGATGGGCGTGAAGGCGTCGGGGGGCATCCGGACACTGGACGACCTGAAGACGATGGCCGCGGCCGGCGCGAGCCGCATCGGCGCCAGCGCCAGCGTGAAGATCGTCGAGGCCACGGCCCGATAACGCCATGGCCACCCAGCGCAAACCCCGGGTTCGCTTCCGGGAGCGGGCCGAACTGCTCGACTTCCTGCTCGAAGTGTCGGCCGCCACCGAGACGCTGGACCTCGAACGGCTGCTTGAAAACGTGGCCAACATCGTGCGCCAGGTCATCCCGCACGAGCTGTTCGCCATCCTGCTCCACAGCGAAAAGCAGCACGGCCTGGTGATCCGCTACGCTCTGGGCCACCGCGACGAAGTGGTGAAGAACCTGGTGGTCAAGCTCGAGGAAGGCATCACGGGAATCGCCGCCGCTACGAAGCAGCCGGTGAGGGTGGGAAACGTGAGGGACGACCAGCGCTATCTCAACGCGTTGGACGCGGTGGAGAGCGAACTGGCCGTCCCGATGCTGGCCCGGCAGAAACTGGTGGGCGTTTTGGATGTGCAGTCGACCACTGCCGACGCCTTCTCTGCGCAGGACCAGGCGCTGCTGCAGTTGATCGCCGCCCGCGTGGGCTCGGCCATCGACAACGCCCGCCTGTACCGCCGCGTGGAGCGCCAGAACAAGACCCAGCGCACCCTGGCCGCCATGTCGCGCGAGTTTTCCTCCATTCTCAATCTCGACGCGCTGCTGGTGAAGGTGGCGCGTAGCGTGCGCACGTTGATCAACTATGACGCCTTCATCGTGCTGCGGGTGGACGAAGACCAAAAGCTCATGAAGAGCCTCTTCAGCCAGCGCTACGACCAGAAAGTACAGTTGGCCAGCCTGCCGGTGGGCCAGGGGCTTACCGGCGCGGCGGCCGAGTCGCGCAAGCCGGTGCTGGCCAAAGACACCGCCGCCGACCCGCGCTACATCGAATCGCACCCGGGGATCCGCAGCGAGGTGGCCATCCCGCTGATCGTGAAGGACCGGGTGATCGGCGTGATGGACCTGGAAAGCGAGCGCGTCGGCTACTTCACCGAGGACCACGTCCGGACGCTGTCGCTGATCGCACCCTCCATCGCCATCGCCATCGAAAACGCGCGTCTCTACGAGGAACTGGAGAAGCGCGAGCGCGCCATCCAGGAGGATCTGGAGGCGGCGCACAAGTTGCAGGAGATCCTGATGCCACGCGAGGCGCCGCCGCTGATGGGCCTGGACGTCGGCATCCGCATGAAACCCGCGCGCCTGGTCAGCGGCGACATCTTCGACTTCTTCGAGTACACCGACGACCACGCCATGCTGGCCTTTGGCGACTCCAGCGGCAAGGGCGCGGCGGCGGCGCTGTACGGCGCTCTGGTCAGCGGCCTGCTGCGCGCCGCCGCGCCGCGCCGCCGCAGCCCGTCGCAACTGCTGCGCGCCCTGAATGAAACGCTGATGGAACGCCAGGTGCCGGCCCGCTACATGACCCTGCTCGTCATGCTCTGGCAGGCGCGTGAGCGCCGCTTCCTCATGGCCAACGCCGGCTCCACCACGCCGCTGGTCTGCCGCGGCGGCCACATCCTCCAGCCGCACGCCTCCGGCGTCCCCGTCGGCCTGCTGGAAAACATCGATTATGACGAGACGCGCTTCGAGGCCGAGGCCGGCGACGTCTTCGTCCTTTACAGCGACGGCGTGCAGGACCAGGTGAACCCCGCCGGCGAGGAGTACGGCCGGCGCCGGCTCCGCCGCTTCCTGGAGGCCAGTTGCGACCTCAGCGCCCAACAGATCGCCGACGCGCTGCTGGCCGACCTGGAGGAGTTCCGCGAAACCACGCCGGTCCACGACGACCAGACCGTGATTGTCATGAAGGTGCACTGATCAGCCGAGGGCTCAAACCGTGATTCCCTTTCAATACCGCGAGGGCGTTCTCTACTGCGAGGACGTGGAGTTACTGAAGGTGGCCGAACAGGCCGGCACGCCATGCTACGTCTACTCCAGCGCCGCCGTGCTGGAGCGATACCGGGCCTACGATGAGGGCCTCGCCGGCGCGCCACACCGCGTCCACTACGCCGTCAAGGCCAACGGAAACCTCGCCCTGCTGCGCCTGCTCGCCGGGACGGGCGCCGGCTTCGACATTGTCTCCGGCGGTGAGTTGTACCGCGTTCTCCAGGCGGGAGGCAACGCAGGCGACGTCGTCTTTTCAGGCGTCGGCAAGACGCGCGACGAGATCGACTACGCGCTCAACGAGGGCATTCACAGCTTCAACTGCGAGAGCGAGGCCGAGATCGGGCTCATCAGCGCGCTCGCCGTGCGCCTGGGCAAGACCGCCGCGGTGGCGCTCCGCGTCAATCCCGACGTCGACCCGGCCACCCATCCCTACATCTCCACCGGCCTCAAGCAGAACAAGTTCGGCATCGACATCGCCGAAGTAGAGGATGTCTATCTGCGCGCCGCGGCGCTGCCGGGCGTGCGTCTCACCGGAGTAAGCTGCCACATCGGCTCCCAACTGCTGGACGCCGCCCCGCTGCTGGAGGCCGCCCGCAAGCTGCTGGCCTTGGTGGATCGCCTCCGCGCCCGCGGCGTTCCCATTGCCGAACTCGACCTCGGAGGCGGGCTCGGCGTCGCCTACGAGCCCGGCAGCGCCCGCCCCGATGTGGCGGCGTTCCTGGCCGGGGTGAAAGACATGGTGGCCGGCAAGGACCTTTTCCTGATGTTTGAGCCGGGCCGCTCCATCGTGGCTGAGGCCGGCGCCCTGCTGGCCCGTGTGCTCTACCGCAAGCGCAACGGCGACAAGGAGTTCATCATCATCGACGCATCCATGACGGACCTGATCCGGCCGGCGCTCTATGAAGCCCACCACCAGATCCTGCCGTTGCGCCACTCCAAGTTTGGCGCCGTCACCGCCGACATCGTCGGCCCGGTGTGTGAAAGCGGCGATTTCCTGGCAGAAAACCGCGAAGTGGCCAACGTCCTGCCGGGTGACATGGTGGCCGCCATGACCGCCGGCGCCTACGGCTTCGTCATGGCCTCGAACTACAATGCGCGGCCCCGGCCGTGTGAAGTCCTTGTCGACGGCGCCGAATGGCGCGTGGTGCGCCGGCGCGAATCCCTGGCCGACCTGGTGCGCGGCGAAGAGTAGCCGCGTCCCTACAACAGTTTCTTTACTGCCGCCTCCAGTTCTGCGGTGTTCACCTCACCAAAGAAGCTGCGTACTTTCCTGCCGTTCCTGTCATACAGGAACCACGCCGGCAACGCGCCCTGCCACTTGGGATCGATGGCGTTGACGAACTTGTCGTCGTCCTTCGCTTTCCGGATGTAGGCCGGAGCCGGGGCCTTTGCCTTGTCGATGAATGCCGCTGCGGCGACGGCCTGCTCCGGTTCGTCGGCGGAGATGGTCACAAGCTGGAATCCCTGCCCGCGCAGCCTGGTTTCCAGGGCGATCAGTTGCGGCATCTCCTTGCGGCAGGGGACGCAGTAAGTCGCCCAGAAGTTGACCAGCAGGACTTTGCCCCTGGCCGCGGCAACGAGCTTTGGGTACGACGCCTCGTCGACGGGCTTCAGGTCGGCGCCGGCCGCCGCCAGCGCCAGGGCGGCCAACAGGGGCAGCACCCTCAAGGCTTTTTCTCCTCCGCGGGCGGGGCAGGCTTCTGGCCGGCTTTCCCGGGCTCGAGCTTCAGGTTCACAATCGCGTCCAACCGCGTGTCGAAGATGGTGAGCGCCCGCACAGGGCTGGAAAACTCGTTGAAATCCGCTTTCAGCTCGTAGTCGACGCCGGTGGAGAGGTTCTGGAACTGGTACTTCCCGTTGGTCTGCGTGATGAATGACCGTACTTGCAGGCTCTTGCGGTTCTTCAGTTGGACAACGGCCCCGACGGCAAGAGAGCCGTCCGGAAGGTTGACCACTCCCGTCACGTTGCGGACATGCGGGTCCCGCGCCTTGTCCTTCTTCTGATTGGTCCATTGAAAGGCGCCGAGGGCGGCGGCCGAGAGAGCGAGCGCGAGCAGAAGCCGGCGTGTCATGTTCACTTCCCCTGCTGAGATTCTGGTTTCAGCGTGATGTAGATTTCCAGACGTTCGGGCCCGCCGGAGATGGCGGCCAGCCGCTGTTCGGCCCTGAAGCCCGGAGCGCGGGCGGTGAGGATGTAGTCCGCCTTGAGCGGCGGGACACGGAAGAAGAACTCTCCCCGGCCATTGACGGCCATCTTCTGCGGCCTGGGAGGCTTTGCGCCCTGCGGAGGCGTCTTCACCGCGAGTGTCACTTCCGCCCGCGGCAGCGCAAAGCCGGGCTCCTGGAATACGGTTCCGGCGATCACCGCGGCTTCAACCGGTTTCTTGCCGGCCGCTCCCAAGAGAGAGGCAAGCAGGAAGCCGCAAAGGAGGAAAAGACGCGGCGCCACATTAGTGCCAGTCGTCTTCCTCATCTTCGTCATCCTCTTCCTCTTCGTCATCCTCCTCGTCCTCGTCAAAGTCCTCATCCAGGTCGTCTTCGTCGAAGTCGTCGTCGTCGGCCTCGAGTTCGAGCGGGTCGACGGAGGAAACCAGGAAGTTCTTTCCGCACTCCTCGCAGAGTATCGATTCACCTTCGTCGAGTTCGTCTTCTTCCACGTCGATGGCAGCACCGCAGCCGGGGCAGTCAATCATGACTTCTTCTCCTCAAGTGAAGGCACGCTGATGAATCGCTCAGAGTGAATTGTCGCCAAAGACCGCTCCGCAATGCAATGGGCAAGATCAGTGGGCGTTCAACGCCCGCTCCTGCTCCGCCCGGCTGGCGCCGGCAAGCGCGGCGGCGTACCGGGTCAACGCACCGGGCGGGACTGTGACGATCGTCTTGTCCATGTCCTCCCAGGTCCGGATCATTTGCTCCAAGTGCAGCCCCGCCACTCTCAGGCACCAGGCGTCGGTCACCTCGCGGCCCGCTTCCGCGGCGGCGGCAACCAGTCCGGCGTGGGGTAGCGCAACGACGATCTCCCGCTGCTCATCGCCGCCGGTGAGATAGTACTTGCAGTCGATGGCGTCGGCGTGGCGGATCGAAATGGCGTTCTGCTGCCAGCGGAATTCGGCAACCCACACCCGGCCGAACGGGTCTGTCACACTGAACCGGCGAAAGTTCTCGGGCATGCAATTTCATCCTAACCCAGGATCGGAAGCCGCTGTCCGCCGCCGGGCGACCTACCAGTTCGACAGGCCGTCGTGCCGGACGTGCGACAGGAACTCGTCGCGCGTATCCTTGCGCAGCCGGAACTGGCCCAGCATGGCCGACGAAGTCGTCGACGAGTGCTGCTTCTCCACGCCCCGCATCATCATGCAGAAATGCCGCGCCTCGGTGATCACCGCCACCCCCTGCGGATCGAGCACATCCTGGACGCACCTGGCGATCTGCTGCGTCATCCGTTCCTGCACCTGCAAGCGCCGCGCGAAGACGTCCACCAGCCTCGGTATCTTGCTCAATCCGATGATCTTGTCCTTGGGGATGTAGGCTACGTGCGCCTTGCCGTAAAAAGGCAGCAGATGATGCTCGCACAGCGAGAAGAACTCAATGTCCTTCACCACGATCATGTCGTCGCACTTCTCGTTGAACACCGCGCCGTTCACGATCCTGGCGATGTCCTCGCCGTAACCGCTGGTGAGGAACTTCAGCGCCTTCTCGGCGCGCGCCGGCGTGGCCAGCAGGCCCTCGCGGGTGGGGTCCTCTCCGAGTTCCCGCAGGATTCCGGCCATGTGCCCGGCTATCCTGCCGCTCTCCCGCCGCGGGGCGATCACCTTAACATCGGCTTTGCGTGACTTGATCGGCATCTGCTTTCCCATCCTCCGCTACTGGGGCGGATACTTCAAAGATGTTGTTCCGGGTCTCCTGGATTCGCACCCGTTCCAGCCGCGCCGCCACTTCGGGGAAGGCCGCCGGCCAAGCTTGCGCCAGGCGCCTGGCGGCGACTTCGGCCAGGTTCTCCGTCGTGGGGACCAGGGTTGTAAACTCCTCCAGTTCGACGTTCAGATTGCGGCGGTCCACGTGGTCCAAGAGTGCGCTCTGCACCAGACGGTCCAGCTTCTCCAGCCCGATCAGCCGTCCGAAGCGCGGATCCACTCTCCCCCGCACGGTCACCTCCAGCACGTAATCGTGCCCGTGCCCGAACGGATTGTTGCACTTGCCGTAGACTTCGCGGTTGCGCTCGCCGGTCAACAGCGGCGAATGGAGGCGATGAGCCGCCGAAAACCGGTAGCGGCGGGTGAGGCTCAGTTCCGGGTCCTGGCGGTTCACGTCAGCTCCCCCGCATAATCCACGAAGAGGTCCCCGGTTTCAAACAACCGCACCCGGCTCAACCGGGCGGGACCGCCGGCGAAGCGCGGCGCCAGCCGCCGCCAGATCTCCACCGCCAGGTTTTCGGTCGTCGGCACCAATTCGCCGAATGGCGGCACCTCGTGGTTCAGATGGCGGTGGTCCATCGGCTCCACCACCTCTTCCTCCAGGATGCGCTTCACCTCCTTCAGGTCCACCACCATGCCTGTCACAGCGTCCGGCGCCCCTTCGAGCGTCACTTCCAGCGCGTAGTTGTGCCCATGGCCATGCCGGTTGGCATCGGCTCCGTACAAGGCCAGGTTCTCGGCCCCGGAAAGCGAGGGGTTGTAGCACCAGTGCGATGCCGAAAACTCGATTCTTCTGGTGATCCACATGACGGGAAAGGACTTACACAAGCTGTGATGCGCGCCCGCCGGCTCACGATACAATTATAAGTGACTTGGTATGAACAACGAAAAAACGGTTTCCCGGATCCAGGCCGTCGCCGCAGTCCTGCTGGCCGGGCTGTGCTTTATCGTTGGCAGCTCTCTGCGCGAGCCCCTGGTGGTGGTGGGCGACCGCGCCCCGGGCTTTTCGTTGACGACCGACAAGGGACGGCGGATTTCGACGACCGATTTCGGCGGCAAGGTTCTGGTGGTCAACTTCTGGGCCACGTGGTGTCCGCCCTGCATCGAGGAACTCCCGTCGCTGCAGGCCATGGCCGAGCGGCTCGGCCCCAAGGGGGTGGTCGTGCTCGGGGTGAGCGTCGACCGCAACGACGCGGCTTACCGGCGATTCGTCCAGCAGGCCAGGATCGGTTTTGAAACCTGGCGCGACCCGGAAGCCGACATCAGCGCCAGCTACGGCACCTTCAAGTACCCTGAAACCTACGTAATTGGCAGCGACGGGAAGGTGCGCCAGAAGCACGTGGGCCCGCGCGACTGGATGGAACCGTCACTGATTCAGAGCATCGAGTCCCTGCTGTAGTACATTGGGGGACGAACGTGCCCCACCCCAGTTGGAGAGACGACCTGATCCGCATCGTCGGCCCTCGGGGTTACCTCGACCGCCCCGAAGATCTGCGGCTCTACGAATACGACGGCGGCGTGGACAAGGCGCGCCCGGACATCGTCGTCTTCCCGCGCTCCACCGAAGAAGTCAGCGCTATCGCCCGCACGGCCTCCCGGCACGGCCTCCCGGTGGTGGGCCGCGGCGCGGGGACCGGACTCAGCGGCGGCGCCATCCCGTCCCAGGGCGGCATCATGATCGGCTTCTCGCGCATGAACCGCATCCTGGAGATCGACCTGGCGAATGAGCGCGCCGTGGTCGAGCCCGGCGTCGTCAATCTCGACCTCTCCATGGCGGTGGATGCCGCCGGTTACTTCTACGCCCCCGACCCCTCGAGCCAGCGCGCCTGCACTATCGGCGGCAACGTCGCCGAAAACGCCGGCGGCCCCCATACGCTGGCCTACGGCGTCACCACCAACCACGTCCTCGGGCTTGAAGCGGTGCTCCCCGACGGCACAATCGTGCAGACTGGCGCCTGGTGGCCCGATACCCCTGGCTACGACATCAGCGGACTGCTCACCGGCAGCGAGGGCACCATGGCCCTGGTCACCAAGGCCGTCGTTCGCCTGATGCGCAAACCCGAAACAGTCAAGACGATGCTGGCCATTTACGACACCGAGGACGATTGCGCCACCACCGTCAGCGAGATCACCGCCCGCGCCATCACGCCCGCCGCCCTGGAGATGCTCGACGGCACCATGCTCAAGATGGTGGAGGCGGCCGTCCACGCCGGCTACCCGCTGGACGCCGCCGGCGTGCTGCTCATCGAACTGGAAGGACTCAGGGAAGCGGTTGAAGAACAGGCCGAACAGGTCCGCCTCGCCTGCCTTCAATGCCGCGCGCGCGAGGTTCGCGAGGCGAAAAGCGAGGCCGAGCGCCAGCTCCTCTGGAAGGGGCGCAAGAACGCGTTCGGCGCCATCGGGCGCGTCAGCCCATTCTTTTACGTCCATGACGGCGTGGTGCCCCGCACCAAGATCGCCCCCACCCTGCGCTTCATCGGAGGCGTATCCAGCAGCAGCGGATTGACCATTGGCAACATCTTTCACGCCGGCGACGGCAACATGCACCCCATCATCCTCTTCGATGCCCGCCGGCCCGGCGACATCGACAAGGCCCAGAGGGCCGGTTTCGACATCCTCGAGTACTGCATCCAGGCCGGCGGCTCCATCACCGGCGAACACGGCATCGGCTTGGAGAAGGTCCACCTGATGAGCCGGCAGTACTCGGCCGAGTCGCTCGACATGATGCGCCGCATCAAGGAACTGTTCGATCCCGCCAGGCTCTTCAACCCTGGCAAGCTCCTGCCCGGCCGGCGAGGCTGCGCCGAAATCCGCCAGCCTCCCTTGATTCCGGGCAGCCCGGTCTATTGACGGAAGGAGAACCTGCCCATGCTCAACCGGCGCGGATTCATCGCCGGCGCTGCCGCCGCTCTCGTCCCAGCCAGCGGACAGAATCGAATGACGCCCAAGGAGCGCGTCAACCGCGTGCTGCAAGGAAAGACGCCCGACCGCGCGCCTTTCACCTTCTGGCACCACTTCAAGGATGAGAAGCTCCCGGGCCTGAAGCACGCCGCCTCCACGCTGGACTTCCAGCGCCGCTTCCACCTCGACATCGTCAAGGTGATGAGCGACTACCCCTACCCCAAGGGCAGCGGCGCGCAGTGGTACCAGCTCAAGGAGGTGAGGTCCCCGTTTCCCGAGCAGCTCCAGGCGCTCTCTCTCATCCGCGACGGCCTCTCCGGCCAAAAGCACTTCCTGGAGACCCTCTTCAACCCCTGGAACGTGGCGGAAAAGCTCTCCTCCAAGGAGGCCGTGGCCGCGCTGATGCGCGAGAAACCGCAGGCGCTGCTCGATGCCCTGGAAGCCATCGCCAGGTCGCAGGCCAACCACGTCCGCGCCGCACTCGAGCTCGGCGTCTCCGGCATCTTCCTCGCCATAGCCAATGCTCAGACCGGCATCCTCACTCCCGCCGGGTACGCCAAGTTCAGCGAGCCGTTCGACCGCATGGTGCTGGCCGCCGCCAAGGACGCGCCCATGAACACGCTCCACCTGCACGGCGACAAGGTCTATGCGGACCGCTTCTGGCAGGGTTGGCCGGCGCAGGTGATCAACTACTCCGCCCACGAGATCAAGGTGAGCCCCGCCGAAGCCCGCCGGAAGTGCAGCGCCGTGCTGATGTGCGGGTTGGATCACCGCAGCGCGGCCACGGCCTCCGCCGCCGAGGTCCAAGCGATGGTCGACGCCGCACGCGCCGCCGGCCCCAAGTGGATCTGCGCGCCGGGTTGTTCAGTGCCGGACGAGTCCACCGACAAGGACTTGCTGCGGCTGAGCCGCCAGTTGAGTGCCGCCTCATGAGCTGGGCACTCCGCCGTTGGGACTTCTACGCGCCCTACTACGACCGGCTGATCTCGTTCGAGCGCCAGCGCAGGCGCTCCATCGAACTCGCCGCCCTCCGGCCCGGCGAACGCGTTCTGATCTCCGGCTGCGGCACGGGCCTCGATCTCCACCTCATCCCCGAAGGCGTCGAAATCGATGCCGTCGACTTCAGTCCCGGCATGTTGGACAAGGCGCGCCAGAAGGAGCGCGCGGCACGCTGTCAGGTAATGGACGCCCAGCAGTTGGATTTTCCGGACGCCACCTTCGATGCCGTCGTCCTTCACCTCATCGTCGCCATCGTGCCCGATCCGCTCGCCTGCCTGCGCGAGGCCGCCCGCGTGCTCAAGCCCGGCGGGCGCGTCATGATCTTCGACAAGTACTTCCACGGCCCGGGCAAGCCCAGGCTCATCCGCCGGCTGCTCAATCCCCTGGCCCGCTGGATCGCCACCGACCTCAACACCCGCACCCTCGAACTCGCCGCGCGGGCCGGCCTCGACTTGGTCCACGAGGAACCGGCCATGCTCAACGGCATGTTCCGCGTCGCTAGGCTGGAGCGTCGAACTCCAACACCCGGCGCAGCGGTGTGAACCCGCACAGGTACACGCTTGTGCCGGGCAATCTTGGGTCCGCCCCGCGCACCTGCGTGTAGGCATGTTCCGCGAAGCCCGGACCGAATCGAACGGTGTCCTTGCCCGCTCGCGCCACGGCGTAGCCGCTCTTCAGAATCGAAGCGTTCTGCGCGCCCGGCGCCGGTGTGACGCCCTCCACCTGCACGCCTTCCCTCAGGTTCACTTCCACCGCCAGCGGCACGCCGGCCGTCCCCTCCGCGCTGATCTCGATCGTGAAGCCCCCGCGCCGGCCCTTCGCCTCTTTCACCTCGACGCGATACTCCATCTTCTGCACTTCGCTCCGCGGCCGTAGACCGCGCACTTTGTCCCAGTCGCTCGCCTCCACCTTGCGCGGCGGATCGAGCGGTTGATAGTACGGTCCCTCCATCGACTGCGTCATGCGGTAGCCGTCCGCCGTGCGCTCCCACTTCGCCGGGCGGAACTGCCCCTTGCCGAAGAACGCCGACGCAAACCGCACCGCCTGCACCACACACTCCCCGTTCCGCATCGCGAAGAACCGCGAATTGCCGTTCAGCAGCACGCTGGCGCTCATCTGGCCTCGGCGAATGCGCGCGATTTCCACCGAGGGCATCAGCTTGTGGTAGTCCTCCGGCAGCGGCGCGGACGCTGGCAATGGTCGCGCCAGTTCCGGGAATCGCAGGTAGGCCGACAGCCACGCCCCGCGCGGCTCCACGCGCCTCGCCATCTCCGCAAAGCGGCCGTTCGAGTCCTTGATCGCCAGGTAGCGCAGCGGCAGCCAGTAGCGCTCCATCCCGGCGCGCTCGTACTGATCCTGCCGCCGCGAGATCTCCGTCACCACCTCCCCGTTCGGATGCACCAGGTACATCATCGCTTCCAGGTTTCTTCGCACCGGATCAAGCAGTTCCGGCTTGCCCAGCTTCAATGCCGTCACCAGCAGCGCCTTATCGCTCACCGTGTTGTAGACGGTGGTCGACCGCTCGTTGAACTGCCCGTCGGCGTCGATGTCGATGCCCTCCGCCAGCCACTGCTCGGCGCGCCGCACGAAACGCGCGTCCGGCATCACCTCGTTCAACTGCGACAGCGCCTCGCAGGCCACCCAGCGGTGGTTCGGCGTGTGCACGCCGCCCCGCACCAGAGCGTCTCCCGCCTTGCGCAGGAACGGCTCCATCTCGCCCAACAGCGTGGTGAGGTTGTTCCGCTTCGCCAGCAACGCCGCCGACGCAACGTTGTGGATCGTGAAGGCCAGATCCGGGGTCGAGTGGAAATTGGTGATGTACAGATCGATGGTTCCGTCATCGTGCTGCTTGCGCCGCAGATACCCGGCGGCCAGTACGGCGCGCTGCATCAGCTCACTCGACTGGTGGAAGCGTGAGGCCGGGCAGACCAGCGCTGCCACGAAGGTGTCCAGAATCGCCCCGCCCGTGCTGGCCGAAAAGAATCCATAGTCGTCCGCATAGCCGCCGCAGTTCGGGTCTTTCACGTCGGCGATCTGCAAGCGCAACAGGCGCTCCACCGCTTCGTCGTGGCGGCGAATCAATGCCGGATCTATCTGCGCCGCCGGCTGCGCAACGGTGGCAGGAGCGGCCATGGCGGCCGCGAACTCGCGTCGTGTGATGGGCATGGGGGTACTTGAGCAATTATAATGCCCTCTGAGATCCAACCCATGTCGAAACGACGACTCGCTTTCCTCTTGCCGCTCGCCGCATTGGTCTTGCTCGCCGCGCCGCCGGCGCCGGACCCCGCCAAAGCCGGGATGGACCCCGCCCAGTTGCAGAAGATCGCCCCGCGCATGAAGACCTTCGTCGACCAGCAGGCGGTCGCCGGCACGGTCACCCTCCTGATGCGCAAAGGCGCCCTGGCCCATCTCGAAGCCGCCGGATGGCAGGACATCGAGGTCCGGAAGCCCATGCGCACCGACACCATCTTCCAGATCATGTCGATGACCAAGCCCTTCACCGGCGCCGCCATCATGCTGCTCGCCGATGAGGGCAAGCTCAGCATCAGCGACCCCGTCGAACGGATTCTTCCCGAATTTTGCGGCCAGTGGATGATCGCCTCGGAGGCCAACGGCACTCGCACTCTCAAGAAGCCCGCGCGGCCGATCACCATCCGCGACCTGATGACCCACACCTCCGGCCTCCCCGGCGCCCCCGCCATCGCCGACGTGATGGTCAAAATGAACCGCACCCTCGCCGACGCCGTCCTGCTCTACTCCCAGCAGCCGCTCGAGTTTGAGCCCGGAACACGGTGGGCGTACTCCAACGCGGGCATCGCCACGCTCGGCCGCATCGTCGAGGTCCTCTCCGGCATGAGCTTTGAGAAGTTCCTCGAAACGCGCATTTTCCAGCCCCTCGGCATGGTGGACTCCTACATTTTTCTCCCGGCCGAGAAACAGGGCCGCCTGGCGCCGGTCTACGAGCCGAAGGACGGCAAGCTGGTGAAGTCCGGCGCCTCCATCCTGGCCGGCGATCCCCTCCAATTCCGCAAGGGCGCCGTCTACTCGGGCCCCGAGCACGCCATGTACTCCACCGCCTGGGACCTGGCGCAGTTCTACCAGATGCTGCTCAACCGGGGCACGCTGAACGGCAAGCGGGTCCTCTCGCCCGCCGCCGTCGAGATCATGAGCACCTTGCACACCGGCAGTCTCGAGGCCGGCCACGAGTCCGGCATGGGCTACGGACTCACCGTGACCGTGGTGAAGGATCCCATCGGAACGCTGGCCGGCCTCAGCCTGGGCGCCTTCGGCCACGGCGGGGCGTTCGGCACCCACGGCTGGGTGGATCCCCGGCGCGAGATGATCGGCGTCTTCCTCGTCCAGCTCAGCGGCGATGCCAGGCCCGTGCGCAACAGCTTCACTTTCCTCGGCGCCTCCGCCATTGTGGAGCCCTCGAAACAGTGAGCGCCAGACCCGAGCAGGACGCCTTCGTCGCCCTGCAGAGATCCGCTGGCGTCCTCATGGACGAGCTCTCGCTCCTGTTGAAGCAGCACGGCCTCTCACCACCCCAGTACAACGTACTGCTCATCCTCCGCGGCGCCCGCCCGGAGCCGCTTACCTGCGGCGAGATCTCCGCGCGCATGGTCACCCGCGACTCCGACATCACCCGCCTGCTCGACCGCATGGACAGGCAAGGCTGGATCTCCCGCTCCCGTGAACAGTTGGACCGGCGCGTAGTCCGCGTCTCCATCACCGCCCCCGGACTTGCCATGCTCAAGACGCTCGATGCCCCCGTGCACGCCCTGCACCGCCGCCAGTTCTCCGCCCTTGGGGACTTCAATACCGCAACCCTCGCCCGCCTTCTGGACACGCTGTCCGCATCCTGACCCGTTCGCCGTTCATCCAATCCGCAGAGGAACAACCACTTGATCGTCGTCAGACCCGCCGCCCAACGCGGAGCCACCAAGCTCGCCTGGCTCGACAGCCGCCACAGCTTTTCCTTTAACCGCTACTACGATCCGCAGTACATGAACTTCCGCGCCCTGCGCGTCATCAACGACGATGTCATCGCCCCCGGCGGCAAGTTCGGCATGCATCCCCATCAGGACATGGAGATTCTCACCTGGGTCCTTGAAGGAGCAGTGGCCCATCAGGATTCCACCGGCGCTTGCGGCGAGATTCGTCCCGGCGACGCTCAGAAGATGTCCGCCGGCGCCGGTATCTTCCACAGCGAAGCGAACGCTTCCGGCTCCGAGACGCTGCGCCTGCTTCAGATCTGGATCGAGCCCGATCGCTCCGGCCTGCCGCCGGAATACTCGCAGGCCCACTTCCACGAAGCCCGGCGCCGCAACACTCTGCGCCTCATCGGCGCCCGCGACGGTCGCGACGGCGCCCTCCTCTTCCACCAGGACGTGGACGTCTACAACGGGGTGCTCGATCCCGGCGCCACAGTGACCCACTCCATCGAACCAGGCCGCTACGCCTGGCTCCAGGTCGCCTGCGGCGCCCTCACCTTGAACGGGGTCGCCCTGCAAAGCGGCGACGGCGCTGCCCTCTCCGGCGAAACCGAGATCGTCATCCAGGCCGCCGAACCCGCCGAACTCCTGCTGTTCGACCTCGCATGACGGAACTCTGGGCGTTCGTGCTGCGCCATGGCTACGGACTACTTTTCGCCGCCGTACTGGTGGAACAGCTCGGCGCTCCCGTGCCTGCCGTGCCCATCCTGCTCGTGATGGGCGCGCTGGCCGGCTTCGGCCATTACTCCGCCTGGACTGCTTTGCTTCTGGCCGTCGTTGCGGCGCTCGCCGCGGACCTCTTCTGGTTCGAGCTCGGCCGCCGCCGCGGCGATTCCATCCTGGCCTTGCTCTGCCGGCTGTCGCTCGAGCCGGATTCCTGCGTCCGGCAGACCTCCCAACGCTTCGACCGCTGGGGCCCGGCCACCTTGCTCGTCGCCAAGTTCATCCCCGGCCTCAGCGCCGTCGCTCCGCCGCTGGCCGGCAGCGCCCGCCTCTCCCGCTGGAAGTTCCTCCTGTTCGACTCCGCCGGCGCGGCGCTCTGGGCGGGCTCCGCCCTGGCCGGCGGAGTGCTGCTCGGCCGCCGGCTGGAGCGCGCCGTCCTGTGGCTGGCCCACCTCGGCTCCGGCCTGCTCGCGCTGGCCTCCGCGCTGCTGCTCGCCTGGATCGCCTGGAAGCTCTGGCATCGCCGCAAGACCGTGCGCCTGCTTCGTGTCGCGCGAGTCACGCCCCAGGAGCTGAAGCGCCTGCTCGACGCCGGCCAGCCGGTTCACATCGTCGACCTGCGCCCGCCGCGCTCCGTTCAGCGCAGCGGCGTCCGCCTGCCCGGTGCGCTCATCCTCGCCCCCGAACAGATCGACCTCCGCCTGCGCGATCTCCCCTCCGGCGCCCACCTGGTTTTTTACTGCCACTGACCCAACGAGGCTTCCAGCGCCGGTCTGGCGCTGCGGTTCCAACGCGCCGGCTTCACCAATGTCCGCCCGCTGCTGGGCGGTCTGGAGGCCTGGGCCGCTCACGGATACCCGCTGGAGCGGCTCGACTCCACCGGGAGTGCACCCGGCATGACATAGAATGGTCGCCGAGGAGAAGCCGCTGATGCTTGACGGTCTTCTGCGCGCAGCCGGAGTGGCGGTGCTTGGCGTGGCAACGCTCGCCTCCGCCGCTGACCCTACCTTCCTGCGGCGAAACGCAGCCGGCGTTGCGCCACAGCCTGACGATCTGACCAATGGGGCCAGAGGAGCATCCTACCGTCCTCTGTTCGGCGCGGGCGACTCGCAGGCCCGGTTCCTCAAGAGCATCGCGCGGTACGGTGAGCTGACCGTGGACGCCGGGGGCAGTTCCGCTATCGTCAGCTATCCGGCAGAGGAGCAGGTCTACTTCATCCTCTCCGGCGCGGGGGCGGTGACCTGCGAGGGGACCAGCGTGGCGGTGAAGGCCAATGACTTCCTCTATCTTCCACCCGGCAGCCACCACGGAGTCACGGGTGGCCCAACCGATCCGCTGCGTCTGCTGGTGATGGGTTTTCGAATTCCGAAAGGAGAGGCGCTGCCGCCGGCGCCGCGGCTGATGATCGCCAACGCCGCGGATGTGCCTTTGCAGGAGTTGGCGGGTCACGGCCCCACGACGAAGTTCAAGCTGCTGATGGGGACCACGCAGAGCACCCGGGACAAACTACCCGCGGCGAGCCAGATGGTGAGCCTCTTCCTGATGGAGTTTGCGCCCGGCGGTACCAACATTCCCCATCACCACGAGATGGAGGAGGAGATCTATTTCGTGCTCAGGGGGAGCGGCGAGATGGTGGCGGGAGGCGGCGCGGACGGCAACGAAGGGCGCCATCCGACGCGGCAGGGCGATGCCTGGTTCCTGCGCCTCAACACCACCGTGGGCTTCTACAGCGGCGCCAGGCCAGGAGGCGAACATGACCTTGTGCTCGCCGTGCGATCCAGTTTTCCGTTCCCGCCCGCGCGGCGCAGGTGATCAAGGAGGTTCCAGGATCAACATGACTCGCAGAAGAATGCTCGCCGCCGCCGCGCTTCCCGGCATCCTTCGGATGACGGAGGGCGTCTCGTGCGCGCAGACGTTGAATAAGAACTCCGCGCCCAGCCAGTTGAAGATCACCGATATGCGGTCCGTACTGGTGGCGTCGAACTACGACTACCCGATCATCCGCATCGACACCAACCAGGGCGTATATGGCTTGGGCGAGGTGCGCGACGCCGGCCGCGAGGGCACGGCGCTCGTGCTGAAGCCGCACCTCAAGGGGCGGAACCCGTTGCAGATCGAGCCGATTCTCGACAGCATCCGCAACTTCGCCGGCCAGCAGCGCATGGGCGGCGGCTACAGTGCCGTGGATATGGCGCTGCACGACATCGCGGGCAAGGTATACAACGTGCCCGCCTGGCGTCTGATCGGCTCAAAGTACCGCGACCGGATCCGCATCTACTGCGACACCGATCAAAGCAAGGATCCGAAGGTATTCGCCGAGCGCCTGCGCAGGCGAAAGGAACAGGGCTTCACGTTCTTCAAGATGGATCTCGGCACCAGCCTGGTGGCGGACCGGCCCGGCGCGGTAAACAGCTACGGCACGGCGACCGCGAAAGGTCTGCAGTATCTGTGCGAGTACATTCAGGCGGTGCGCGACCAGATCGGTTGGGAAGCGCCGCTGGCTACGGATCACTTCGGCGCGTTGAGCCTCAACGACAGTATCCGCTATGCGCGCGCCTTCGAACCGTACAACCTGGCGTGGGCCGAGGACATGATTCAGGTGGGCCATCTCGGCCCGGGCGGGGATGCGCCCAGGAACTGGCGCGCCTACCGGGAACTGTGTGAGGCGACGACGACGCCCATCGCCACGGGCGAGAGCCTTTTCGGTCTCGAAGAAGGCTTCAAGCCGTTCATCGACAACCGCGCCGTCGACATCATTCATCCGGATCCGCTCACTTCCGGCGCCATTCGCGAGACAAAGCGCATCGGCGATTACGCCGCCATGAACGGCGTGCAGACGGCAATCCACTTCGCGGGTTCGCCGGTAGGGTGTCTGGCCTCGGTCCACATGGCGGCGACGTTGAAGGACATGCTGGCCCTGGAGAACCATGCGGTGGATATCCCTTGGTGGGGCGATCTGGTGACGGGTCCAGCCAAGCCGATCGTTGACCGCGGCTACATCACTGTGCCGGACACGCCGGGCCTGGGCGTGGAACTGAGCGAAGCGGTGGTGAAGGAGCACATCCGGAAGGGCGGCTACTTCGAGCCGGCGCCTCAGTATGACGACTACATCCTGGACCGCTTCCGGCTGGGCGGTCCGTATCCGCATCTCGATGAGAACGGCAAGCCGGTAGTGAAGCAATAGGGCCGCGGTCTTCCGCCTGAGCCTTGGTGTGAACGGAAGTATGGCTTGAATCGAGTTCTGCTACTGCTCGGCGTCTTGCTCGCCCCTGGGGTTGCCTGCGCTCAGGCGGACCCGCCGCGTCCCACGCCCGGACCCGTCCAGCCCGGCACGCCCCTCTCTGCCGCGAACTATTCCTATGCCACCGGCGCGGACCGCTTCAAGTGGTTCGTCAACTCCACCGTCGGGCCCGCCAGCCTGCTCGCCGCCGGACCCATCAGTTCCGGCTGGAGGACCCTCAGAAACACCCCCCCGGAGTACGGCCCCCATTGGGAGGGCTTCGGCAAGCGCTACGGCATGCGAATGGCCGGCGTCGCCACCGATAACGCCATCGAGGCGGTTGTGGGCGCAGCGCTGCGCGAAGATCCCCGCTATGTCCCCGCCGCGCCGGGCACTCCCTTCGGCGGCCGCGTCAAGCGCACCCTCTACCTGACTTTCTTCACCTATCGCCCGGATGGCTCCACCCGCTTCTACTACGGCCGCATCGCGGGCAACGTCGGCGGCAACTTCCTCGCTAATGCGTGGCGTGTGCAGAGCGCGAACTCCGCCGGCAACGCCGCGCTACGCTGCGTTTGGGGTCTCACCAGCCGCATGAGCGCCAACGCCTTCCAGGAGTTCTGGCCGACCGTGAAGCGCAAGCTCAAGCGCAACTGACCCCGCCCTCAGCTCCAGTAGCTCCGGTCCAGGCTGCGGTACTGCACCGCCTCGGCCACGTGCTTGGCCTCCACCGCCTCTTTCCCGGAGAGATCCGCGATGGTCCGCGCCACCTTCAGGATCCGGTCGTGCGCCCGCGCCGACAGCCCCATGCGCTTCACCGCCATCTCCAGCGTCCGCTCCCCGGCGGCGTCCAGCGGGCACATCGCCCGCAGTTTGCCCGGCGGGATCTCCGAGTTGACGAACCCTCGCTGTTGCTGCACCCCCCGCGCCGCCACCACCCGGGCGCGCATCAGCTCCGATGTGACCCCTTCGTCCCGGCCGCGGAGCTCCTGGTAGGGCACCGCCGGCACCTCAATATGAAGGTCGATCCGGTCCAGCAGCGGGCCGCTGATCTTGCTGAGGTACTGCTGCACCTGTGCCCCCGTGCACCTGCACTCCCGCGTCGGATCGCCGTGGTACCCGCACCGGCAAGGGTTCATCGCCGCCACCAGCGTGAAGTTCGAAGGGAATGTCAGCGTGAGCTGCGAACGCGCGATATTCACCGTGCGCTCCTCCAAAGGCTGCCGCAGTAACTCCAGCACGTTCCGTGGGAACTCCGGCAGCTCGTCCAGGAACAGCACCCCGTGGTGCGCCATGCTCACCTCGCCCGGCCGCGGCATGCCCAATCCGCCGCCCACCAGCGCCGCGTCGGAGATCGTGTGGTGCGGCGAACGGAACGGGCGCTCCACCAGCAGCCCGGCGCCGGAGGCGAGCATTCCCGCCACGCTGTGGATGCGCGTCGTCTCCAGCGCCTCGGCGGCCGCCAGCGGCGGCAGAATCCCCGGCAGGCGCCGCGCCAGCATCGTCTTGCCCGATCCCGGCGGCCCCACCAGCAGCACGTTGTGCGCGCCCGCCGCGGCCACTTCCAGCGCCCGCTTGGCCATGTACTGCCCGCGCACGTCCCGGAAGTCCTGCACCTCGCCCGGGATGGCGGAAGCGGCGCATGCGCGCGTGGGCTCAGGCGTGAATCGCTCGGGCTGCGCAAGCAGCCCGATCACTTCGCTCAGGTGCGTCACTCCATAGACCCGCAACCCCTCCACCACCGCCGCCTCGGCCGCGTTCTCCCGCGGCACGATCACGCTCTCAATCCCCATTTGCCGCGCACACGCCGCCACCGACAGCGCCCCCCGCACCGCCCTCACCCCGCCGTCCAGCGACAGTTCGCCCACCACCATCTGTCCCGGGCACGCCGGCACGTTGCCCATCGCTCCCAGAATCGCCAGCGCGATCGGCAGGTCGAAGCCAGCGCCCTCCTTTCGCACGTTGGCCGGAGCCAGGTTGATGGTCACCTGCCGCGACGGATAGGGATAGCCTGAGTTCGCCAGCGCCGACTTGATGCGCTGCCGGCTCTCCCGCACCGCCGTATCCGGCATCCCCACCAGCACAAAGTCCCGCTCCGACCCCCCGGGATACAAGTCCACTTCGATGTCGATCGGTCGCGCTTCGATCCCAAAGATGGCGGCGCTTTGCGTACGGAAAAGTGCCATTGATGCCAGAGGCCTTCGATTACTAGTGGCCGCCCGGCCCCGCTCTTCTCACTTGGCCACGCTGAAAGTCGCCCTCATCTCCGCCTCGCTTTGCCCCACCTTGTCCCGAGCCTTCACCACCAGTGCATATTCGCCCGCCTGCACCCCGGCGGTCAGGTTCAGTGTCAGCGCGCCGTTCAACAGCCGCCGCGGATAGAACGGCGCGCCCTCGTCCGACGCCGCCGCCGGCCGCTCGTACAGCACCTTGCCCGATGCGCTCAGTACCGCCAGGCCGTAGTCCACCTCGAACCGGTTCTTCTCCCCCAGTTGGAAGCCCGCCAACTCGAACTTCGCCACCAGCGTCTCGCCCGCGCGGTACACTGCCTGTTCCATCGCCTGCCGGTCCGCTTCGTCCTTCAGGAACCTCAGGTTCAGAATGCTGAACCTCTCCAGCTTCGGCAACGGGCGCCCGCCCACACGGAA
>JACRBC010000042.1 GCA_016213245.1 Candidatus Solibacter usitatus
GCACCCGCTCCAGAACGTGCACGCCTCGCGCCGCGATGTCTGGTGCGTGAAACAGTGCATCAGGTTCCTGTATTGCGACAGGAAGTCCTCGGTCCCCGGAGCGTCGTCGTAGGAGCCCATCAGGGCGTCCAACGCCGGATCGGCCGCAAACGCTGACCGTACCAGCTCCACCGTGTCCGGATGGACCGTCACGTCGGCATCCAAAAACAGCAGGACGGAGCCCGTAGCCGCCCGTGCGCCGATGTTGCGCGCATACGCAGGACCCCTCCGCCCGCCCGTGCTCAGCACCCGCGCGCCAAACCGCTCAGCCACTTCCACCGATCCGTCAGTGGATCCGTCGTCCACCACCAGGTATTCGTCCGGCGGCCCGGGCTGCGACTCCAACAGCCGGGCCAGGCACGATTCCAGCGTCTCCCGCGCGTTGTAGGCGGGTATCACGACGCTCACCCGCACGCGGCCGGCGCTCATGCATACCTCCGGCGCAAACGGACCTTCTCCTCCGAGACAACCCACAGGTGCAACTCTAACATCCCGCATCATCCGGAGTACACCGTCAAGTACTATTACCGCAAGCTCTCCACCAGGTCTCGCGCCAGCAGCGCCGCCCGGCGCGAAAGTTGAACCGCCGCACCCAGGTCCCGGCCCCTGGCTTCCTCCGCCTGCCGGACAAACGCCCGCACGCGCGTCGCATTCTCCGCGTGCTCCCGAGTGAGGCTCCGGCCACGAATCTCGCCCAGATAGCGCTTGGCCTGCGCCAGGTTCTCTTCAAGTGTCTGTCGATAGGCTTGGCGCTGGCTGTCGCTCAGCACTTCCCCGAGCGCCGGCCCCGCCACCGTTGCCGGCTGAGCGCCCGGTTCGGTAGCGTTGGGCTGCGGTTCCACCGGCTTCGGCTTGCTCGCCGCCGGAATCGGCCTCCGCTTCGCCGGCGGCGGCTTCGGCGGCGGCGGCGTCTCCAGCTTCGGCCGGATCACCGTCGGCTCCTGCTCGGGAACCGGCAACTGCACCGGCGGGGACTGCGGCTCCTCCAGCGGTCGTGGCTTGGCCGGCAGCGCCTTCGGCGTCTCCACTTTCGCCGCCGGCGCCGCCGGCGGTGCCGGCGCCTTCGGTGCCCGCTTGAACCAGCAGCCGCCCTGGCCGGCCACGGAGGCCAGCAACAGGACCATCAGCGCCTGGCGCCCCGATCTCATCATGCCTCCCCTCCGGACAACGGGAACCTCATCCGGAACGTCGTGCCTTCGCCTTCGACGCCCCCCACCTCCACGCCTCCGTTGTGCAATTGCACCGCCCGGAACGTCATCGCCAGCCCGATCCCCATCCCCGCCCTCTTCGTGCTGTAGTAAAGCTGGAATATCTTGTCCCTCGACTCCTGCGGGATTCCGGGGCCCGTGTCTTCGATCGAGATCACTGCTTCGTTGTTCTCCCTCGCCAGCCGAACTCCCAGTCTCCCACCATCTGGCATCGCCTCCAATCCGTTCCGCAGCACATTCATCAGCGCCTGCTTCAGTAGATCGGCGTCCCCGCGCATCGGTACCGGCCCATCCAGCCCCGATGTCTCCACCTTCACCCCGGCCCGCTCCGCCTCCGGCCTGAGCAGTTCCACCAGTTCACCCGCCAATTGCGCCAGATCCAGATCCCGCGTCTCAATCTCCACCGGCCGCGTGAAGTCCAGAAACGTTCGCACCACCCGGTCCAGGCGCATGATCTCCTGCGCGATCACGTCCAGTTCGCCCGTCGCGTCCGGCATCTCCGGCAGCACGCGCGATCGCAGCAGTTCCAACCGCAGCGCGATCGAATTCAGCGGGTTCTTGATCTCGTGCGCCACCCCGCTGGTCAACCGGCTGATCGCCGCCAGGCGCGTGGAGACGTTCAGTTGATTCTCCACAATCCGCCGGCCCTCGGCGTCGCGCATGCGCGCCAGCGCCCCGCCGCCGGGCAGGATGTCCACGTTCAGCATCTGGCGTCCCACCACCGCTTCCCGCACCGTCTGCCGGCTGCCCAGCGCCACCGCCAGCGCCGCTCCCAGCGGTTGCGCCGGCGGGAATACCTCACCCGCGAACCTGCCGGTGATCTCGCTGCGCTTCACCCCCAGCAATCTCTCGGCCGTCTCGCTGCACATGGTGATGCGCCCGCCTTCGTCGAACAGGAAAATCGCCTCCTCCAGCCGTTCGGTCAGCCGCTCCACGCTGTCCCGCAGTTGCGTCGCCCCCATCTGCGCGCCTCTGAACTGCTCGCCCAGCAACCGCAGCTTCTCCTGCACGGCCGCCAGCCCGGCCTGTCCGCTCGCGATCTGGTCGATGGTCCGGCTGATGCCCGCCAGCGGCCGCAGCGCCAGCCCGGCCACCAGCCACGCCGCCAGAGACGAAAAGAAAAACAGCGGCAGCGACGCGATCGCCGTCTTCCTCACCTCCGGGATGATCGCGTCCCGCAGCAGCACGCTCGATACCAGCACCTGTATCGTAAACACCGGATCCTTCCGCCCTTCCACTCCCAGTTCCACCCGGTGCTCGTAGTCCACCGTCCCGTTCCAAACCAGCAGGAAACGGTCCAGCGGGTTGCGCTCCCTCAGCGAATCCAGCGGCAGCCGCGGGGTGATCGGTACACCTACTTTCTCCGCGTTCGAACTTGCCAGCGTCCGTCCCCACTCTCCGGCCACGGAAATCTCCACCACCGATCCGCGCTGCGCCAGCGTCCGCCCCAGCAACTCCGGCAACTCCCGGTCCTGCGCGATCACCTCCCGCCACAGCTCCACCCGTCTGTCCAGGTTCGCCGGCTGTGGCGTCATCGCCGCGGCTCGCTCCTGCGCCCGGTCCTGCACGTAGCTCTTGACGAAATGCGCCGTCAGCGCAACCCTCTCATCGGTCTGCTCCAGCCAGATCTGGATCAGCGTGTTGATCTGGATCGCCACCAGGATCAGGCTCAGCACGGCCGCCATGCCGGTCAGAATGAGCATCAGCCGCGACCGCAGTGACATCGCTACTCTCCTGCGTCCGCCGCACCGTACTCTCGCAGCTTGTTGAACAGCGTCTTCTGGCTGATGCCCAGGATTGCCGCCGCGCGCGTCCGGTTGTTGCCCGTGTGCCGCATCGTCGCCTCGATCAGCGTCCGTTCCGCTTCGTCGATCGTCGTCCCCACCTGCAGCCGCACATCCCCCGCTCCGTTCTCACCCGCCTCGTCCGCCGGCGCCGGCGCCGCCGCCGGAACCGCGCCCCGGAAGTGCTCCAGCCGCAGCGCGCCCTCGCCGGCGATGATCACCGCCCGCTCCAGCACGTTCCTCAGCTCGCGCGCGTTCCCCGGCCACTCCTGCCGCTCCAGCCATTCCAGCGCCGCCGGCTCCACCCCGTTCACCCGGCACTGGTGGCGCGAGTTCAAATCCTTCGTCATCGATTCACTCAGCGGCCGGATGTCCTGCCTCCGCTCCCGCAGAGGCGGAAGCTGCACCTGAAACACGTTCAGCCGGAAAAACAGGTCTTCCCGGAATCGCCCCGCCTTCACCTCCGCCCGCAGGTCCCGGTTGGTCGCCGCCAGTAGCCGCACATCCACCTCGATCTCCTTCGGCGCGCCCAGCCTCCGCACCTTTCTCTCCTCCAGCACCCGCAGCAGCTTGGCCTGCGTCACCGCCGGCATCTCGCCAATCTCGTCCAGTAGCAGAGTGCCCCCGTCGGCTAGCTCGAAGCAGCCCCGCCGCCGCTCCACCGCGCCAGTGAACGCCCCCCGCTCGTGCCCGAACAGCTCGCTTTCAATCAGCGACTCCGGCAGCGCCGCGCAGTTGATCGCCACAAACGACGCTCCCCGCCGCGGACTGAGCCCGTGGATCGCACGCGCCGCCAGCTCCTTGCCCGTCCCGCTCTCCCCGCTGATCAGTACCGTCGCCCGCGTCGGCGCCACCTGGCGGATCAATGAGTAGACCGCCTGCATCTGCGGCGAGTTGCCCACCAGTTCGCCCAGTACCCCCTCTTCGCTCAGCCGCCGCTCCAGCGTCGCGCTGTACTCTTCCAGGCTCCGCTGCGCCACCGCCCGCTCCAGCAGCAGCCGCAGCGCCCCCGGCTGCAGCGGCTTCTCAAGAAACCAGTACGCCCCCAGGTCGTGCACCAGCGCTACCGCCGTTTCCAGGCTCCCAAACGCCGTCAGCACGATCGCCGGCGGCCGGCTCGGCTGCTCGCCCAGCCTACGCAGCAACTCGCTGCCGTCCATCCCCGGCATCATCAGGTCCGTCACGATGACGCTTGCCTCAAAATCCTTCAGCCGCTCCAGCGCCTCGCCCCCGTCGGCCGCCGCCGCCGTCTCATAACCCCACCCCGCCACCATGCTCGCCAGGGCCGTGCGTTGGTTGGCTTCGTCATCCACCACCAGCACTTTGTACTTCGGCGCATCCATAAGCTCACGCTACCATGGGAGGCGACATGCGCCGCCGCGACTTCCTTCTTTCGCCCGCCGCCGCCCTCCTCCCGCCCGCGCCAGCCGCCTCATTCACTACCCTCGTCCTCGCCGGCAGCCGCCCGCTGCACCGCCTCGCCGCCCTCTGGCGCTTCGGCCCGCCGCTCCGCGTGCTGGCCCGCGCTCACACCGATTGGTGGCCCTCGGCCTCCGAACTTCCCCCGCGCTGGCAGGCCTGGATCCTGCTTTCCTCCGGCGGCGCCGTGCTCGTCGATTGCCGCACTCCCGCCGAGCCGCGCCTCCCGCGCCACCCCCTCGTCGACGCCCTCGCCCGCGCCCTTACCGCTCCATCGGCCGCTGCCGCTTGAAATAGTAAGCCACGTAGTTCTGCGTCACCACCTTCGGCGGCGCGTCCATGCTCCCCGCCTGCTCGTCGTTGCGAATCACCCAGGGCGTCACTCCCACCAGTTCCCAGCCCTGCGCGCCCAGAGCCTGGACCTTGTCCCAACTCGCCTGTTGATATCGCCCCCGGCCCAGCTCCTCCGGAGCCAGCGTCCGGTACTCCCATGTCGGTATCTGCCTTGCCGGCGCCAGCCGCTCCCGCTGGCCCCAGACCAGCGCAGCGGCCGCCGTCACTGCAAGCAATAGGTACAAGCCTGTACGTCGCATCATCACTCCAGACGCATTTCCGCCCGCCGGCGTGCAAGGGTGAATGCACTAGGGCCGCAACATCAGTACGGCCGTCTTCTCCCCGATACCGGCCGTCGGCCTCTCCAGCACGGCCCGGATCTCGACACGCGTGATGGAATTCACCTTGCCGGTCACCACCTGAAAAGAAGCCGTGGACAACCCCGGTTGTACCGGGACTCTTTCCGGTACCCTGGCCGCGGCATCGTTGGAACTGCCCAGCAAAACAACCATCGGTCCATCGGCGGGAGCGGGGCTGTTCAGCGTAACCCGATTCACTCCCGACGTCAGTCCGCCGGTAGTAATTGCCGGATTCAGCAGCAAGCCGCTGATTGAGAATGCGTCGGCGGTCACAGCCGCCGACTTTGTCTCACCGGACTGCACGGCTTTGATCTCCCCGGAGACCGGCGTCGAAACCGCCGCTACCTGGATGTCGAAGTTCACTCTGTCGCTTCCTGCAGGTACAACCGCCTGAGCGGGTGGCGCAAAGGCCTCCGGCGCTGTCGAGGAAAGTTGGATCACCATGCCGCTGGCTGGAGCGGGGCCCGTCAGCAGCACCGCGCCCAGGTGCCGCGCCGGCCCCCCGAGCCTCTTGCCCGGTACCAGAATGTGGCTCAGCGTCACCGGGTTCACCTTCAAAGGGGCCGTCGCCTGGGTGCCGTTCCAGGAGGCGGTGATCGAGGACTGCACCGCTGCGCCGACAATCCTGGTCAACACGCTGAACGATACCTGGCTCCGCCCTGCTGGCACCAACACGGTCGCCGGCACTGTGATGATGTCGGGGTTGGGCGTTGATAGGCTCACCACTGCCCCGCCCGCACCTGCGGCCCGGCTCAGGGTGACAGTGTTACCGGACGTTGTGTTGCCGCCCGTCAGTTCGGCCGGGCTCAGGACCAGCGCGTTCACACGCGGGGGAATCGTCACTGGGACCGCGATCTCAAGGCGCGTGTCGGCGGCTTGCTCGCGGTACACAGCGGTAATCGTGATCATCACCGGTTCAGCCGGAGCCGACCAACTCAGGTCGATCCGCGCCCGCTGCTCTCCCGCCGGGATGGTAACCCTGGCCGGGCCGGTGAGCACTGCCGGGTGTGAGTACTGCAGCGATACCTCGGCGCCGCCCGGCGGCGCGATGCCGTCCAGAACGACGTATCCGCTTTGACTTCCGGCGCTTGTCACCTTACTGGACGCCAGCCATAGCTTCGCCTGCAATGTCTCCAGGTAGACCACGCACGGCTCGCTGATCGTCGGCTCCGTGACCCCGTACTCGAATGCGCCCGGGGAGGGCGACATCGCCTGTGGCCGCCGCTGCCCGCAGGCCGCCGGTTGATGCTGCCACAACGGCGTCAGCAGCGCCGCATACTCATCGGGCAACGCCTGCCCGCTGCCGATGGCCGGCGAGCCGTCCGCCAGGCGGTAGTCGCCGGAGGAAGGCGATGCGAAAAGCGCCTCCTGAGTGGCCAGGTTGTTGAGAAACACCAGGTTCGATTCCGGCTCGGCGTTGGAGATCACCCCCGGGCCGGCAAAAATGTTGTTGGCCACCAGCCCTTGAAAGACGCCCTTGCCGGTGAAGATGAAATTGGCTGGCAGACCCTCGTAGTCCCCCGGGCCTTCGTTGACCAGCGTGTTGTGCGCCATCAGCAGCACATTCGAGTAGCCGGGCCGGGCGCCCTCCTCCAGGTAGGCCAACATGTGAATGTTGTCGGTGAGCGGGCCCTGTTGGATCACGTTGCCGACCAGAACGGCGGTTCCGCCGTTGGGCAGGTCCACCTCATAGCTGCTGTCGCCGTCTTCGCACATGAATCGGTTGTAGTAAAAGTAGTTCTCCGACGCCCTCGACTTCACCACGTGACCGATCACCGCCCGGTGAAAATAGCTGAACCGGATGGTGAGGCGGCGTTCCGGGCCGATGTAGATGTTGTGAGTGGCGCCGCTACCGTCGCCGTTGTGATCGAATTCGCTGTACTCCACCAGGATGTCGCCTCCACGCCCGACCGAAAGTACCCCATTCTCGTTGTCATGGAAGTACACCCATCGCAGAGTGAGATTCACTCCCTCGAACCGGATCGCCGCACCATTCCGGTCGGGAACCTTGGCGCCCAGGATCTCCACGTTCTCGATGATGTTGTTGTCGCCGGAGACCACCCACACGGCTTTGCCCTGAGAATTGCTCCCGCCGGCGTCGATCTTCGGGCGTCCGTTGACGCCGCGGATGCGCAGGTTGTGCTTGGTGAACTGGCAGACATCCCGCGTGTAGTCGCCGGCCGCATCGATCTCCACCAGGTCGCCGTCCTGCGCCGCCGCAAAGGCTTGGCACGGCTTGGAGTAACGCCCCTGAGGACCCACGGTCAGCGTCGCCGCCTGTCCCCAACCGGCAACCGTCGCGCACAGGAGCGCGGCCGCCGCCCTAATTCGTAAACGACTTCCCTCCATGACAACCCCCTTCTCAACCTATACTGAGTCTCTTGCCGGCGCCGGCGCGAAAACTCGCTCGAGTTCCTCGGCCGGCCCCGCCGGCAGCGTGATCTCGAAGCGGCTCCCCTTGCCCGGCACGCTCGCCACTTCGATCGTTCCACCGTGCGCACGTACCACCCAGGCCACGAACGCCAATCCCAGGCCCGCTCCCTGATCGCTTCCCGGCCGCCCCTCGCGGATGCGGTAGAACCTCTCAAAAACGTGCGGCAAATGCGTTTCCGCGATCCCCTGACCGTTGTCCGACACTTGCAGATACACCGCGGCCGGTTCCCGCCTCAGCGTCAACCGCACTTCGCCGCCCGGCTGTGTGTACTTCACCGCGTTGGACAGCAAGTGATACACCAGGCGCTCTACCTGCGTGCGGTCCACCACCGCCACGCAGGACTCCGGCGCTTCCAGCGTCAGCCCGATCCCCTTGTCCGCCGCCGCCAGCCTGAACTGGTCCGCCAGTTCCGCGACGGCTTCCGATACGTCCACCGCCGACTTCTGCAATGCCAGTTGGCCCGATTCGGCCTGCGCCAGCAGCAACAGCGATTTTACGATCTGCCCCAATCGCTCCACGTCTTCCAGCGCCGTCACTATCGCGTCCCGGTACTCCTCCTTCGACTCCGCCGTGAACAGCGCCACCTCCAACTGCCCCCGGATCGCCGTGATCGGCGTCCTCAACTCGTGCGATGCGTCAATGGAGAACTGCCGGATCTGCCTGAAATTCAGATCCAGCCGCTCCATCATGCCGTTGAACGTTTCGATCAGCCGGTCCAGTTCGTCGCCGCTGCCGTGCAGCGGCAGCCGCAGATCCAGGTTCCCCGCCGACACCGTCTGCGTCGCCTCCGCCACACGCCGCAGCGGATTCAACGTAGCGCCGGCCGCAAACCATCCCAACACTGCAATCGCCATCAACGTCACCGGCAGCATCAGGAAGTACACACGGCTCAGCCTCGATCGCGCCAGCATCATATCTTCCGCCGGCAGCCCGATCGCCAGGAAAAAATCGTTCCCCTGGTCCCGCAAAACCCCCATCCGCACCAGGTACGGCCTTCCTTGCGCGTCCCGCCTCTCCACCGTCACCGGCTGCGGAGCTCGAAGCGCCTTCTGGATCAGCTCCGCCTTCTCCTCTCCAAGCGCAGAGTAGCCGCTGGAGATCTCCATCACCTTGCCCTGCGTGTCGGTCAACAGCAGCACGCGCCGCAACCGCTCCACCGCAAATGTGTCGTCGCTGTTCTCCGGGTCGTAAATCCACACCAGTTCGCCCCGCTGCATCCGCAGGTATCCCCGCACCGCCGCCCACTCCTGATCCAATACCCGCTCGCTCTGCTGGCTCAGCACAACCCCCAGCGCCTCTCGAAACGCCAGGCCGACGCTTACCAGCACCAGCGCGAACAGCAGCACGAAGCTGGCGGTCAGCCGCATGCGCAGACCACGAACTGCGCGCCCCGCCAGTCCTGGCTTCTCTGTCCGCTTCTCCATGCTTGCCTGCCGCCGACGGAGCGGATCCCGCTCTACGCCGGCGCGGGCTGCCCGGCCGGCTTGTCGCTGCTCTCCAGCATGTAGCCGATTCCGCGCACCGTGTGGATCAGCTTCTCGGGATAACGGTCGTCAATCTTGCTGCGCAGGTGACGGATGTAAACGTCCACAATGTTGGTCAGCCCGTCGTACTCCATCTCCCACACGTGCTCGACGATCATTGTCCGGCTCAGCGCCCGGCCGCGATTCCGCATCATGTACTCCAGGATGCTGAACTCCTTCGGCGCCAGGTCAATCGCCTCGCCGCTCCGCGTTACCTTGCGCCGGATGCAATCCAGCGTCAGGTCGCCCACCGCCAGCCTCTCCGGCGTCGGCTGGCCTCGCCGCAACAGCGCCCGCACCCGCGCCAGAAACTCCACAAACGCGAACGGCTTCACCAGGTAATCGTCCGCGCCCAGTTCCAATCCCTTCACCCGGTCGTCCACTCCGCCCCGCGCGCTCAGAATCAGTACCGGCGGGCTCACTTGACGGTTGCGAGCCTTCTCCAATACCGTCAGACCGTCCATGTCCGGCAGCATCAGGTCCAACACCATCAGGTCATAATTGCCTTCTTGGAGCCGCTCCAGCGCCCTCGTGCCGTCTTCGGCCACGTCTGCCGTGTACCCGGCGCTCTCTAGTCCGCGCTGGACAAAATCGGCTATCCGCTGTTCGTCTTCGACTACCAGGATCCGCATGAGCCCTCGCGTTTCATCTCCAGACTATCACCTGTTCCCTTCCACCGGCGCCCTACAGCACCGGGCCGATTCTCCAGGGCACAAACTCCTGGTGCCCAAGCACTTCGCTTCGCGTCCGCTCACCCGAAGCCACCCGCATCAGCAAGTCCAGTATCTCCTGGCCCACCTCCCCCACCTCCGCTGCCCCATCCGCAATCCGGCCGGCGTTCAAGTCCATGTTCTCCTTCAACCGCCGGTACATCGCCGTGTTTGACGCAATCTTCAACACCGGCACGATCGGGAATCCGATCGCGCTCCCGCGTCCCGTAGTGAACGCGATCAGGTTCACCCCTCCTGCCGCCAAGCCCGTCAAGGACACCGGATCGTACCCCGGCGTGTTCATGAACGCCAGCCCCGGTCCGTGAATCCGCTCAGCGTAGTCCACGACCTCGTTCAACGTCGAACTACCTCCCTTGGCCACCGCGCCCAGCGACTTCTCCACGATGTTGGACAGCCCCCCCTCTTTGTTTCCCGGTGACGGATTATCGTCGAAACTGCCCCCAAACCGGTTCAGGTACGCCTTGTACCCCCGCACCATCCCCAGCAGCCGCTCGCCCACTGCACGGCTCCTGGCCCGCGCCACCAGCAGGTGCTCGGCCCCGAGGATCTCCGGTGTTTCGGCCAGTACGCTGGTGCCTCCGAGCCCGATGAGCAGGTCCGAGCAGTAGCCCAGCCCCGGGTTCGCCGTGATGCCGCTAAAACTGTCCGATCCGCCGCAGTTCAGCCCCAGGCAGATTCGCGCCGCCGGCATCTCCACACGCCTCTCGCCCTCCGCCCGCTCCAGCATCCACCCGATCTGCCGCTGCGCCGCCTCCACCGCGCCCCGCGTCCCTCCGCTGTCCTGCAACGTCAATCCCACCACCCGGGAGCCCTGGTATTGATCGATCTGGTTCACCTCGCAACCCAAACCGATCAGCACCGCCGCGCTGACGTTCGGGTGGTCCATCACACCCCACACCGTGCGCCGCAGTTGTTCGGTGTCCGGCCCGATCGAGTGCCCGCAACCTTCCCCGTGAGGAAATGCCACAACGCCGTCCACCCCCGGCGGCAAAACCTTCCCGCGATAGCCGCGCGCCACCTCCTCCGCCACGTGCGACGCGCAGTTGGACGCCGCCACCACCGCAATGTAGTTCCTGGTTCCCGCCCGTCCGTCCTCTCGCGCATACCCCTGAAACGCCGGTCCGCCGGCCGCCGGGGCGGGGAAGTCCGCCTCGCCCTCGGGGAATCGATACTCCCGGCTCCCCTCCTCATACGCCAGATTGTGCGTGTGCACGTGAGCGCCGGCTTCAATCCGCCCCGGCGCCCGTCCGATCACTTGCCCGTACCGCTTCAGGCAACTCCCCGCGGGGATCTCCCGCAGCGCGATCTTGTGCCCCGCCGGCACCGCCTCCCGCAGCACTACTTCATAACCCGCCACCACCACCCGTTGGCCCGCCGGCAAACCCACGCGCGCCACCGCTACGTCGTCGCCCGGATTGAGCAGGATGGCCGCTTTCTCCGGCGGCGGCGGTTTTTCGATCTCGACCAGGCTCATGCCGTCCCCTTCCTGCTCACCGCACCAGCGCCGTCTCCACGATATGTTCCCCCATCAAGACCAGATACCCGCCCTTCACCGGCCGCACCAGCACCCCGGAATCTGCCGGCGCCGGAATGTCTTCAATTCTCCGCACCAGCCGGAACTTCGACGTCTCCGCCGCCGGGATCCACCGGCCCACATGCACGTGCGTATGGCACTGCGTCCGCACCTTCGCCCCGTTGTAGGCCACGCCGAACTCCGTGCCGAACTTCTCGGCCCCCACCTCCATCGCCTTCCGCCACAGGCGCCCCCTCGCCGCCGCCGGCAGCTCGTGCAGTGGATGCGCACCCGCCGCGTGAGCCCGCGGCAATACCAGCCAGCGGTTCGGCTTCCGCGGATTCACGTCCTTCAGCACGAAGTACTCCGTGCCCGGCGGCTGCTTCTCCGCCTCCGCGCACAGGCTGCACTCCCGCGCCTTCAGCGTCTCCGGTTTTTTCACGTCGCAGGCGCACTGCGAAGTGTCCCCGGCCGCCGCTCCCGCCAGGATCGCCATGCCCGCCAGCACCACAACGGATTGCCTGAACATCGCCGCCATTATACTGGTGGGTGTCGCCTGCTGGCTCGCTCCCCTCCACCTCCGGCTCGCTCCGCTCGCCAGCCCTGGCCCTGATCCTGCTCCTCGGCGCCCTCTCCGCCTCCTACCTCTACGGCCTCGGCGGCGTCGGACTGCTCGGACCCGACGAGCCGCGCTACGCCTCCATCGCCCGCGAAATGGCCCGCTCCGGCGATTGGATCACGCCCCGCCTCTGGGGAGAGCCATGGTTTGAAAAACCGCCCCTGCTCTACTGGCTCACCGCTCTGGGCCGCCTCGCCGGGCTCGACGACCACTGGGCTCCCCGTGTCCCCATCGCCCTGCTCAGCGTCCTTTTCCTCGCCGCCTATCTCCTCCTCCTGCGCCGTATCGAGAGCCCGCGCACCGCCTGGATCGCCACCCTCATTCTCTCCACCACAGCCGGCTGGTCCGCCTACAGCCAGATCGGCGTCACCGATCTCCCCCTGGCCGCCACCTTCAACGCGGCGCTCCTGCTGGCCCTCCTGTGGCTCGAAACCGGTTCGCGCCCGGCCATCCTCGGCGCGGGCCTCTGCTTCGGCCTGGCCATCCTCGCCAAGGGACTCGTCCCCTTCGTCCTGGTCCTCCCCCTCCTCTGGCTCGTCCGCCGGCGCTGGCGCGAACTCGTTCTTCCCGCCATCGCCGCCGCCGCCGTCGCCGTACCCTGGTATGCGGCCCTCCTCGCGCTCCACGGCCGAGCTTTCTTCGGCGAGTTCTTCCTGCGCCACCACCTGGCGCGCTTTTCCAGCGGGGAAACGCTCCACGCCCAGCCCTTCTGGTTCTATCTGCCCGTCCTCCTCGGCGCGCTCTTCCCCTGGCCCGCCGCCCTCGCCCTGCTCTCGCGCCGCGCCCTGCTCTCCCCGGCCATGCGCATCCTTGCCGCCACCGCCTTGTTCGGCTTTGTCTTCTTCTCGGTCGCCGCCGGAAAACTCCCCGGCTATATCCTGCCCCTGCTCCCGCCGCTCTGCGCCCTCCTCGCTCGTGCGCTCGATTCCGCCCCACGCGCCGGCCGCACTCTCGCCCTCAGCGCTTTCCTGCTCGGTCTTTGCCCGGTGATCGCCGGCATTCTCCCGGATTCGCTGTTGTTCGGTCTCCGGCGCGCTTCATTCGAGGATGTCGACCTGAACTTCTTCGCCCTCATCCTGCCCTTCGCCGCCCTCGCCTGGTGGCTCGACCGCACCGCCCGCCGCATCCACGCCGTGACGCTCGTCGCCGCCCTCGCCGCCCTCGGTCTCCTCTTCGTGAAGTTCAGCGCCGGCCCCGCCCTCGATCAGGCCGTCTCCGCCCGCGGCCTCTGGCGCAAAGTCGCCCCGCGCGCCCAATCCACCTGCGTCGATTCCCTCCACCGCGCCTGGCGCTACGGCCTCAACTACTACAGCGTCGTCCCCCTGCCCGATTGCGACGGCGGTAATGCGCGCTTCATGCTCCGCCAGGAGCCCAACTCCATCCCCCGCCTCCAGCCGCGCCCTTGACCTGCCAGGCCCCCCCGATGCGCATGCCGCCAGGCGCATGGACGCGGTTCACACGATCGGCGATCACGCCACGCCTGCACTCCAGGCCGTGAACAGGAGCATTAACGGTTGAACCCGCGAAAGCCCTGCAGCCGGCGGGCCGCGGTGTGGGCTGACCCGGACCACCGGGGTTGCGCCGGCGGTCCCCTACCGCCGCTTTGGCCGGCTCACGCCATCTGGCCCCCGGCGCTGCCGTGTGATGCCGCCGTCGCGCCACGGGCAAAGTTTTCAGCTAGTGAAACGAGCAATCAGCGCTTTTGGAGCAATGAGTGTCACGGTGATTCGTATTGCGCACAATATCGTTGCGCGTCAACTACGTATTGTCCGCTCTCTTGATGCTCGCTCCTCGACCTTGGGCGTGACCGTGCCGGCGATTTCATGCAGGCTCGGAGAACGCCGCTACCGCCGGCGTTGGCGGCGTGTGGGTTTCACCGGTCTCTCAATGGGATTCAGTTCGGGGTCATAAGGTCCACCGCCGGGTCCCGGCTCAGTTCCGGCCGTTCTTTGCATGCAGTCTTCTGCCGTTGCGGCGGATCTGCCTCGGCAATCAGTTGCCGAGGCACCCGCGACCGGAATCCTAGTTGCCGCAATAGGTACTGACACTGGCGCGCTCCGAGAGAGACCCCAAAGCGGCGTTCAATCCAGGCGCTGAGCGTCTTGCCGTCCCAACGATTTGCCCGCCCTGCGGACTCCTCTGGACTGCGGCCCAGCGCGGCTTTCACCTCCTGAAGTTGCAGCTCACTCAACCGGCGCGGCCGTCCCGGCCGCACGCCTTCCAGCAAGCCGGCCATCCCGTTCTCCGCGAAGCGACGCACCCAATACTGCACCGTTCGAGGCGAGTCCCCGAGGAGCTTGCCCACCTCCCTGCCGCTCATTCCCTGGGCCATGAGCAGCACTCCATGCAAGCGGTGGTTGTAGCGCGCTTCGGCGCTGCGGCGAATCTCGTCCCGCAGGCCGCGGAGGACGCCGGATGCGTCCCCGAGAGAGAGAGCTTTCATCTTTTCAGCAGAGCACAAGTGATCACAATGCGCAATTAGTTAATGCGCATAATAAATATACACTTAGAAGTTTTAGAGTTGGCAGAACTTTTATTAAAAGTCGTAAAGCTCTGTTGATTATTCCGATATGGTGGGCAGAGCCACCGGCGGCGAGCCCCGTGTTGAAACCGTTTTGGCCCGCCCGGCAAGCCGGAAGCGCCCCGGCAAGCGAGAATCTTGGAAAGGAAAAGCATGGAATCCGTAATCATGGGAAAGGAGCGCGAGGCGGCCAGCGGAACTGACCATCGCGGCGGCAAGTATCTGGTCTTTCAACTCGGCCGCGAGGAATTCGGGATCCGGGTTCTCAAGGTCCGGGAGATCATGGGCGTCCAGGACATCACCGCCGTTCCGCAGACGCCGGCCCACGTGCGGGGTGTGATCAACCTGCGCGGGAAGGTGATCCCGGTGGTCGACCTGCGGCTGAAGTTCGGCTTGCCGGAGATCGAATACACCCAGCGGACCTGCATTATCGTCGTGCAGGTGCCGTGCCAGGCGGGACCCATGTTGATGGGCATCGTGGTGGACGGGGTGGCCGAGGTGCTCAACCTGGCCGCCGCCGACATCGAGGAGACGCCGGATTTCGGCGATGGAAGAGCCACGCCCTATCTGCTGGGCATGGCCAAGGTGAAGGGCCAGGTGAAGATCCTGCTGGATATCGAACAGGTGTTGACCTGCCAGGATCTGCAAGGACTCGCGGCCGTTTGCGCCAGCGGCTGAACCGAAAGGAGAGGGATGCAAATGAATTTCCGATCATGTTGGCTGTGGGCGGCGTGTTGCGCCGCTTCCGCTGGTGATGCAATGCCGGCGAAAGAGCCCCATCCGGTCCCCACGCAGGCGATCGAACGCTTGCGGCAGGGCAACGAGACATTCCAGGCCGGAAGTATCGATACCATGCGCGCCGTCGTGATCCGGCGGGCCCAGGTGGCCGCCGGCCAACACCCGATTGCCGCGGTTTTGAGCTGCGCGGACTCGCGCGTGCCGCCTGAACTGGTCTTCAACCAGGGGCTGGGCGACATTTTCGTGGTGCGCACCGCCGGCGCCGTCCCCGACCAGGCGGTCCTGGGCAGCCTTGAGTATGCCGTCGAGCACCTGCACGTGCCCGTTGTCCTGGTGATGGGCCACTTGTCCTGCGGCGCCGTCAAGGCGGCGATGGAAACCCCGCCGCCCGTCAAACCGGACCCCGCCGGCCTCAACCTGGAGCGGATCCTGATGGCCATTCGCCCCAGTTTGAAGCAGCTTCCCGTCCAGGGAGACCGCTGGGAGAACGCCGTCTATGCCACCGTCGAACAGAACATCGCCGACGTCGTGCGTCTGAGCCCGGTGCTGGCCCAGGCCGGACGGTCCGGCCACGTGACCTTCCTCGGCGCGGTCTATGAGCTGGAATCCGGCAAAGTCAACTTCTCCGCGCCAGTGGTCTTCCGTCCGAGGCCGGGACACTTGGCGGCGCCGGCCACGGCCAGTCTGGAGGGCCGGAAATGAAATATTGCCCTGCCCTCTTGGTTCTGCTCGGATGGCTCGCCTGGACTCCGCTCGCGCGCCCCGGAACACCGCCCAAGCCCGAGGGTAAAGAGGCCTGGTGGGACGCCCGGGCGGCCAGCGCCAAGACGCCGAGGCAGGCGCCAGCCCAGGCCAGTCCTGCGGGCCAGAGCGCCGCCGTCGTGGAACCTCTCCGCTGGCCCGGCCGCTCCATCTCCGGCAGGCTCGGCTCGCGGTGGGTGATCGTGGTTGAGGTGGACGGGACGCCTGTCTCGGCCCACCCCCGATGAGGTCGCCTGACTCATAGTGGCACAGGGAGCTGACGCGTCTTTCGGGACGGTCGGCGCCGACTCGCAAACGTTGGGAATAGAACTCTTGCAATTGAAAAGGATACAGAAATGAAAGGAATGAAAGTTTCGACGAAGCTATACGCCACCGTGGGAGCACTCCTGCTGGTGGGCGTCCTGGTCGCCGGATTGGGCACCTGGTTCCTCCGCGTGCTGGGCGGCGAGTTGGACGAAGCAATCAACAAGACCGCCGTCAAACTCGACCAGGTGAACTCAATGCGTGCGCGCGCCTGGGAGATGGTGGCGAGCATGCGTGGTGCGTTCGTCTTTTCCAGCCTCCACGATCGCGAAAAAACCGAGGCGGCCATCGAGGAATGGGGCGCGGCCCACAAGAGGATGGGAGAGCTCATCGCCGGGATGCGCCCCCTGCTCGTCACCGAGGAGGGCAAGCGACTGCTGGCCTCCATCGAGTCGGAGTCCAAAGAATATGAGAAGAACGCCCAGGAGTACATGCGCTTGTGCGAGCAGGGCAAGTTCGATCAGGTGGCCGTTATTGCTCCGAAAGTGGCAGCCTTCGCGCACGAGATGGACAAGACCGGCATGGAGTTCCGAGCGCTGCAACTGAAGCTGCTGAAAGACTCCGGCAAACTGGCGGATTCCAGCCGTTCCCAGAGCCTCTTCTGGACGATCCTGATGAGCAGCGTGCTGCTGCTGATCGGGGCGGTGGCTGTCTTCGTGGTACGCGGCATCGGCCGCACGCTGGTCCAGGTGGTGAGCGAGCTGACCGAAGGCGCCGAGCAGGTGGCCAGCGCCGCCACGCAGGTTTCCAGTTCCAGCCAGTCGCTGGCGCAAGGCTCCTCCGAGCAGGCGGCGTCGCTCGAAGAGACCTCCGCCTCGAGCGAGGAGATCAACTCCATGGCCCGCAAGAACAGCGAGAACTCGCGCACGGCGGCCGACCTGATGACGCAGTCGCAGCAGAAGTTCGTCCAGGCCAACCAGTCGCTGGACCAGTCGGTGGTGGCCATGGGCGAGATCAACACGCAGAGCGACAAGATCGCCAAGATCATCAAGGTGATCGACGAGATCGCCTTCCAGACCAACATCCTGGCGTTGAACGCGGCGGTGGAGGCGGCCCGCGCGGGCGAAGCCGGCATGGGCTTCGCGGTGGTGGCCGACGAGGTGCGCAACCTGGCCCAGCGCTGCGCCCAGGCGGCCAAGGACACCTCGGCGCTAATCGAGGAGTCGATCGCCAAGTCCAACGACGGCAAGGTGAAGGTGGACCAGGTGGCCACGGCGATCCGGGCCGTTACCGAGGAGGCGGCCAAAGTGAAGACGCTGGTGGACGAGGTGAACCTGGGCAGCCAGGAGCAGGCGCGCGGCATCGAGCAGGTCGGCAAAGCGATCTCGCAGATGGAGCAGGTGACGCAGAAGACGGCGGCCAATGCCGAGGAGAGCGCCTCGGCGGCCGAGGAGCTGACCGCGCAGTCGGAAGGCTTGAAGGACATCGTGGAGCGGCTGACGGCCATGGTGGGCGGGGGCGAGGCGGCCAACGGCCACGCCTGGCAAACGCACCGCCGTAGCGCTAAAGCCTCGGCGCACCGCCCGCAGAGCGAATCTGCTGGCAGTTTGGCCGCGTTGCGCAAGGTGGTCTCCCATCACGCAGGCGAGAAGGGAGCGTCGGTTCATCCGGCCCATGCAGCGCCTAAAGGCGCCTTTCCCCTGGAAGAGCAGTTCAAGGATTTCTAAGTTCTTTCCCCGCCGGGACGGACGCACCCATCGGCCGCCCGTCCCGGCATTCACTGCAGCCGGCCGACGACGCCTCACCCATCCCCAGTCCGGCAATTGAAGCGCCTTTGCGGGAGCCAATCGGCGATCTCTCCACTCGACTCTTGATCGGCGAAGCGGGCCCGGAAGCCTGGACGGCCAGGAGCGACCCCTGGCTGCGCTCGCCAAACTCGCCGGGAAGACCGGCAAGGCCGGCTACGGCGATACGGCCCGCCTCGCACAAGGATCCGGAACCGGAGCGGGCGCCTCATCCGGAAGGCGCTCGCGCTGGGAGCAAGACGACTTGTCACCGGTTGATTTCCCGGCGGCCGTGGCGGCGGCAGTCGAGCGGATCCGCGAAACCGCGTCTCCTGCCTCCAGGCGCGCCAATGCGGAGCGCCCCGGGCGCCAATATCCGATGAGCCAGGCGCAACCGGCGGCTGGAACTCAACAAACGCCGCGGTATTGGCCCCTGCCGGAGCGGCATATGCGCCTCCACCTCAAAGCGCCGCGAAAACCGCCAATGCCCTTCCACGGCAGGACCACCGGCCTAGTCCCGGCCTCACCCCCGCCGCGTGGACCGCGCCACCGTCGGCCTTGCGTACTCCGGCGCCACCGCCCCTGTCCCCTTCGTCCAGCCGCGCGCCGGCGGGTCGACCATCTCCGCCATCGTCTGGATCGCCAGCCCCTCGGCTTCCCTCGCAAACGTCAGGCAGCCTGCGTCCGCATCGAAGTCCACCCGGATCAGGTCCCCGCCTCGCACCTGCTCGGTCGCGATCAGGTTCGACATCGGGTGCACCACCAGCCGTTCGATCGCCCGTTTCAAGTGCCGCGCGCCGTACTTCAGGTCCGTGCCCTGCTCCAGCAGGAAATCCTTGGCCGCGTCTCCAACCGTGAACACAAAACTCCGGTCCGCCGTCGAGCAGAATACCCGCTGCTGCACCATCCCCAGCTCGATGTCCAGGATCTTGCGCAGCTCCTTCTCGCCCAACGGATTGAAAACCACCACCTTGTCCAGCCGGTTCATGAACTCCGGCGTGAACTTCTTGCGCGCCGCCTCCACTCCGCTGCGCGCCAGCTTCGCCCCGGTCTTCTCGTCCATCGGCGACCGCTCATCCCGCAGCGTCGAGCCGAATCCCAGCTTCGGGCTGATGAGCGAGCCCATCTCGGTCGCCCCCAGGTTCGACGTCATGAAGATCAACGTGCGCGAAAAATCCACCTTGCGGTTGTCACCCAGCGTCAACGTCGCTTTGTCCAGAATCCCCAGCAGCAGGTTCCACAACGAATCCGACGCTTTCTCGATTTCGTCAAACAGCACGAAACTCAGCTTCAGCCGCTCGGTGTGGTGCTGGTTCAAGACCTCCTGGCTCAACAGCGGGTGCGTCTCCCGGTGCCCCAGGTAGCCCGGCGGCGACCCGATCAGCTTGGCGATCTCGTGGCTGTGCTGGAACTCCGCGCAATCCACCTTGACCACCGCCCGCGATGTCCCGATCAGCGCCTCCGCCGCCGCTTCCACAATCCTCGTCTTGCCCGATCCGGTCGGACCCAGAAACAGAAAATTGCCCACCGGGCGCTGCGGAGCGCTCAGCCCCGTCTGGTACATCTGATAAATGTTGACGATCTGCGCGATCGCCTCATCCTGCCCCACCACCATCTGCCGCAACCGCGACTCCAGCGTCACCGCCTCGTGACCCGTCAGGTTCGGATCCAGCTCGCACGGGCCTCGCCCCCCGGACGCTTCCGGCAGCCGCCCTGCCACCGCCGGCCCGCGCCGCGCTATCCCAAACCGGCGGCCGTCTCGCCCCAGACTCGCTCCCCCCAGAGGCGCCCCGCCCTCCAATGCGTCCGGTACCTGCATCTCGCCCCTCGCTCCGTCGCCCACTGCCGGGCTCCTTTCCTCTTCGCTCTCCCTCTATCTCCGCGGCGGCCTCGAGGGCCTCAACTCCACACAACTCATCAGCGTCCGCTCCGGCATCGCCAGAATCGCCGCCACCGCCTCGGCCACGTCCTCCGGGGCGATCTTCCAATCCGCCCGGCCTTGTCCGAAATCCGTGCTCACGCTCCCTGGCATCACCGTACTCACTCGCACACCTTCATATCGGTGATCCAGCATCACCGCCTCACTCATTCCGCATAAACCGAACTTCGACGCGTTGTACGCCGCTCCCCCCGCAAACGCGTTCTTCCCCGCCAGGCTCGAAATGTTGATGATCCACCCGCCGCCCGCCTGCCGCATCCGCGGCAGCGCCTGGTGGCAGCAGTGGTACACCCCATCGAGGTTGGTTCCCATGACTGTGCGCCACTCTTGCGGTTCCATCGAGGCCAAATCCTTAAACACCCCCACCCCGGCGTTGTTCACCAGAATGTCGGGTCCTCCCAACGCACCATCCAGCCAATCGAACAGCGACCGTACTGACGATTCACTCCTAACATCGGCTGCCCGCCCCAGAACCTTGAGCCTGCTTGAGGTGAAAACCCGATCCATCTCCCCCACCGCCGCCGCTACCCCAGCCTCCTCCCTCCCGCAGATCGCCACCCCGGCCCCTGCCTCGAGCAGCCGCTCGGCGATCGCCCGCCCGATCCCCCGCGTTCCGCCCGTCACCAGCGCCCGTTTTCCCATCAGATTCAGTGTCATTCCGACATCTTCCCACTCCTCCACTCCTCTCGGGCCATTCCACACACCGCGATATACTTAGAAGGTGCTGGTCCTATTCCCTCCCTTGAGACCCGGATGCCTGAACTGAGCCTCTTCTGGCTGCGCCTGGCCGCCGCCCTCTACGCCGTCGGCCTCCTCCAGGCCATCCTCACCCTGCTGCGCCGCGGCGCCCGCCTCTTTCCCTATGCCCTGGCCGCCTTCCAGGTCGGCGTCATCTTCCACTTCGTCTCCTTCGTCGAACACAGCCTCGCCCTCCACCACGTCGCCGCCAACAACTTCTACGAAACCGCCTCCCTCTGCGCCCTGCTCTTCGCCTGGCTCTATCTCTTCGTCGAATGGCGCTACCGCTTCGATAGCCTCAGCCTCTTCGTCTTCCCCCTCGTCTCGCTGCTGACCCTCATCGCCGCCATGGGAGGCCCCGCCTCCACCTGGTCCAACCCCGGCCTCCGCGGCGCTTGGCTCATGACCCACATCCTGCTCATCCTGGTCGGCTACGCCTGCCTCCTGCTCAGCGCCGGAGCAGCCGTCTTCTATCTCCTCCAGGAACGCCGCCTCAAACGCCGCCACGCCTCCCCCGCCGGCCTGCTCTCCTTCCTCACCCCAGACCGGTTGCCGCCGCTCGAAACCCTCGACACCATGATCACCCTCTCCATGAGCGTCGGTTTCGTCGCCGTCACCCTCGCCGTCGTCGCCGGCAGCGGTTGGGCTTCCATCGAGTACGGCGCCCGCTGGATCAGGGAACCAAAAATCGTCGTCTCCCTCGTCACCTGGGCCTTCTATCTCCTGATGGTCTTCCTCCGGATTTCGGCCGGCTGGCGCGGCCGGAAAGCCGCCTTCCTCTCGCTCACCGTCCTCGCCTTCGCCGCCCTCACCTGGGCCGCGCATGTCGGTCTCGAACCCCTGCTGGAGCGATGAGAGTCTTCCTCACAGGTCTGAGTTACAAGACCGCGCCGCTCGATGTGCGCGAACGCCTCGCCCTGCCCGAAGCCTCGCTCGCCCAGGCCCTCGATGCCCTCCGCCTCGGCCCCGGCGTGGAAGAGGCCCTGATCCTCTCCACCTGCAACCGCGTCGAGATCGCCGTCACCACCTCCCCCGCCGCCACCCCGTCCGCCATCACCGCCTTCATCGTCGATTCCCTCGTCGCCCGGCACGGCCTCGATCGCTCCTGGCTCGAGCCCCACCTCTATCACCTCCAGGACCAGGACGCCGTCCGCCACCTCTTCCGCGTCGCCGCCAGCCTCGACTCCATGGTCCTCGGCGAGCCCCAGATCCTCGGCCAGCTCAAAGCCGCCTACAACGCCGCCAAGCAACACGGCGCCATCAGCGGCCTGCTCGACTCCGTCCTCACCCGCGCCTTCACCGTCGCCAAACGCGTCCGCTCGGAGACCGACATCGGCCGCAGCGCCGTCAGCATCAGCTACGCCGCCATCGAGCTCGCCAAACAGATCTTCGGCGACCTGCGCTCCAAGAAGGTCCTCCTCGTCGGGGCAGGGAAGATGTCCGAGCTCGCCGCCCGCCATCTCCACCGCGCCGGCTGCGCCCAGATCCTCGTCACCAACCGCACCCGCTCCCGCGCCGTCGACCTGGCCGCCCTGGTGGGCGGCCAGGTCATCGAATACGAAAGCTTCCACGCCCGCCTGCCCGAGATCGACATCGTCCTCACCTCCAGCGGCGCCACCGAGTACCTCCTCAAGAAGGAGGAGATGAAACAGGTCCTGCGCAAACGCCAGAACCGCCCCATCTTTCTCATCGATATCGCCGTCCCCCGCAACATCGACCCGGCCGTCAACGAGCTCGAAAACATCTATCTCTACGACATCGACGACCTCGGCCGCGAGGTCGAAGCCAACCGCCTCGCCCGCCAGCGTGAAGCCGGCCAGGCCGAGCAGATCATCGAGGAGGAGATCCAGCGCCTCTTCGAGCGCATGAAGGCCCGCGAGGTCGCCCCCACCATCGTCAGCCTCCAGCAACACCTCGACGAGCTCGGCCGCCTCGAAATGGAACGCGTCCGCGGCAAGCTCGGCCACCTCACCCCGCAGCAGGAAGAGGCTCTCGCCGCCTACACCCGCGGCCTCCTCAACAAAATCGCCCATGGCCCGCTCACCGAAATCCGCCGCGCCGCCAGCCAACCCGAAGGCGACCGCATCCTCACTCTCATCCGCCGCATGTTCCGGCTGGAGGAACCATGAAACTCACCATCGGGAGCCGCGGCTCCCAACTCGCCCTCTGGCAGGCCCGCTGGGTCGCCGCCCGGCTGGCTGAACTCGGCGTCGAAACCGAACTCCTCATCATCAAAACCACCGGCGACAAAATCACCGACGTCCCCCTCGCCAAAGTCGGCTCCAAGGGCCTCTTTACCAAGGAAATCGAGGACGCACTCCTCGATGGCCGCATCGACCTCGCCGTTCACAGCCTCAAGGACCTCCCCACCGTCCTCCCCGCCGGCCTGATGGTCGCCGCCTTCCCCGAACGCGAAACTCCTCTCGACGCCCTCATCGGCCACTCCCTCGCCACCCTCCCTCAGGCCGCCAAGGTCGGCACCTCCAGCCTCCGCCGCGCCGCCCAGCTCAAGCGCCTGCGCCCCGATCTCTCCATCGAGTCCGTCCGCGGCAACCTCGACACCCGCCTCCGCAAACTCGACGAGGGCCAGTTCGACGCCATCATGCTCGCCGGAGCCGGACTCCGCCGCCTCGGCTGGGCCTCCCGCATCGCCGAGCTCCTGCCCGCCGATCTCATGTGCCCCGCCGTCGGCCAGGGCGCCCTCGCCATCGAGACCCGCGACGACGCCGGCCAGGCGTCCCAGATCTGCTCCCGCCTCGACCACCCGCCCACCCGCGCCGCCGTCACCGCCGAACGCGCCGTGCTCGCCTCCCTCGGCGGTGGTTGCCAGGTCCCCATCGGCGCCTACGCCACCGTCGATGGCGATCTCCTCCGCCTCCGCTCCATCGTCATCGATCCCGATTCCGGCGCTCTCATCGCCGACCAGACCTCCGGCCCCGTCCCCGATGCCGAATCCATCGGCGCCGCCGCCGCGGGCCGCCTTCTCGACAGCGGCGCCCGCTCCATCCTCGCCGCCATCTACGACGGCGCCCTTCCCCTGGCCGGCCAGCGCGTCCTGGTCGCCCGCGCCCGCAATCAGGCCGCAGCCCTCTCCTCCCGCCTGCGCGCCGCCGGCGCCGGCGTCGTCGAATTGCCCGCCATCGAGATCCTCCCGCTTCCCTTCACCCCGCCCGACTGGCCCTCCTACCAATGGGCCATCTTCACCAGCGCCAACGCCGTCGACTTCTTCTTCGACAAGGTCGCCCCCGCCCCCGGCCCGCGCATCTGCGCCATCGGCCCCGCCACCGCCGAGGCCCTCTGCCGCCGCGGCCTTGAACCCAACCTCGTCCCCGCCCAATTCGTCGCCGAAAGCGTCGTCGCCGCCCTCTCCTCCGAACCGATCGCCGGCCAGCGCATCCTCCTCCCCCGCGCCGCCGCCGCCCGCGACCTCATTCCCGATCAGCTCAGCAAACTGGGAGCCACCGTCGACGTCCTGCCCGTCTATGAGACCCGTGTCCCCGCCGGCCTTCGCCAGACCGCCCAGACACTCTTCGCTTCCGCCCCGCCCCACTGGATCGCCCTCACCAGCGCCTCCACCGTCAAACACCTCTACGACGCCCTCGGCCCCGCAACCCTCTCCCGCGCAAAGCTCGCCTCCATCGGCCCCATCACCTCCGACGCCGCCCGCGCCCTCGGCCTCGCCGTCGCCGTCGAAGCCTCCCCCTCCACCATCGACGCCCTGGTCAAAGCCATCGCCGATGCCATCGCCCGTCAACTACACTTGTCCTGAGGTGGACGGGGAGCGGGCGCAAAGCGCCCGCTCCCCGCACGCTGCTAAAAGTGGATCCGGCCCGTGTACTGCACCTCGCGCCCGTAGTTGCCGCCCGCCACGCCAGTGCTCCTGCCGAACGTCGAACTGGTGACGCCCAGGCTCGGCTGGTTTGGGATGAACGAGTTCGGCAGGTTGTAGAACTCCATCCGGAGTTCGAACTTCACGCGCTCAGTGATCGGGAAGTACTTCACCGCCGTGGCGTCCCACTGCCAGAAGCCGAAACCGCGCAGGCCGGGGTAGTACCACGGGTTGGTGCGCGGCGTATAAGGCTGGAGTTGAGAGAACTTCGAAGTGTCGAAGTACTGTCCCCTGGTGGGATTGGCGAGCGTCGGGTCGCCCGAGGCGTTCATCGCGCCAAAGGTCAGCAGCGGCCCGTTATTCCACATCCAGATGTGGCTGGTGGCCCATCCTCCGATCACCGCGTCCACCAAACGGTTGGCATTGCCCCCGAACCGCCGGCCCTTGCCGAATGGCAGCTCGTAGGTGCCGGCCAGCCGCACGTGGTGGCGCGGCTGGCGCGTGTCCGTCATGGTGAATCGGTTATTGTAGGTGGCGATGGGATCAAACCATTCGCTGCGCTTCTCGTTGCTGTAGTTGTAGCCGAAGGTGAAGGTCAACCCTTTGGACATGGACTTCTCGGCCTTGAACTGCAGTGAGTAGTAACGGCTGCTCTTGTTGCGCAGGAAGCGCTCGGTGAGCCCGCCATACTGCGGATAAACCCGCAGCAGGCTGTTTACGCTGACGTTCCTCTGCGTGCGGAGCGCTCCGGGCATCTTGTCGGCCCCCAGCAGTCCGAAAAACGGATTCGGCACCAGCACATCCACCGCGCCCTTGTACGTGTAGGCGTAGTTCGGGTCCACCTGGTTCGTGCCCCACGTGTAGTCGCCGCCCCACATGCTGGCGTCCTGGACGTTGTGGCCGAGATTGGTGAAGAAGGTGGTGTCGGTGATGATCCGGAACGGCATCTGGCGCTGCAGCGACACGTTGATCCGGTCGTTGATGGGATGGATCATCTCCTGCGGAAAGTACGTGGCGCCCTGGCCCAGGTTCATGTAACGCCCCAGGCTCTTGCCGACGGGCAACTGGAGCGGGTTGTCCGAGGGGAAGGGATTGTCGATGGTGGCCCGCGGAACGCCCTGCAGCGGGCCCAGAGCGCCGGTCGATCGCGAATAGCCGTCTTTCGGCCAACCGTTGGTCTCCGGGTAGATCGTGATCCACGGCACCGAATAACGCGCATATCCCACCCGCAACGAAGTCAGGTCGTTGATGCGGAAGGCCGCGCCGATGCGCGGCAGCAATACCGTCTTCTGCGGGTTGAACACCCCCGGGTGGCCATCGTCGGTGTAGATCCAGGCGCCGTTGTACTTGAACTGCCCCTTGTAGATGGAGGTCACCTCGGAGGGCATCTTGACCACATTGCCCTGAAGTTCCGGAATCGGGTTGGTCAGATCGAGCGTCCGCGAGTACATGCGGTTGTACTCCGATGGCGCCGTCTCCAACTCGTAGCGCAGGCCCACGTTCAGCGTCACGCGGCGGCTCAACTTGATGTCGTCATGGAAGAAAAAGCCCCACAACTGCTGGTGCGAGTCCACCATCGGGTTGAACGCCGCGTTGCCGCTGTTCACCACCCCCAGCAGCGCCGAGGCGTACATGTTGCCGCTCTTCGAGGCGTCGAACTTGAGATAGTTATCGCCCGTGTCCACCGCGTTGAAGCTGAAACTGCCCGGTCCGGGCGATCCATTCTGATCGTATTGGTACCGCAACTGCCAGCCGGCCTTCATGTGGTGCTTGCCGGCGTCGTGCGTCAGCGTGAGGTTGCTGTTGTGCGACCGGCCGCGGACCAGCCACCAGCCGCCCGTTCCGGCGCTGAGCGCTCCGTTACCGCTAAAGTTGAAGCGCGGATAATAGACGCCCGGCAAGGCGCCGATGACGGGCTTGTACCAGCCATTGGGCCACAGGTTGGCCCACACGCTGTCCTTCACCTTGGCCCAGTCGGAATCGTAGTCGTCCTCCAGGTAGACCGCCCCGTAGCGCATGTTGATCGTCGTCTTGGGACTCAGCATCCACAGGAAGTCGATGGCCGGCTGCAGGGCGTCCATCAGGCCGCCATTGTCGGACCTGACGGCGATGGAATTGCCCCAGTTGGGGTTGTCCAGACGCGTCTCGTACTTCGAGAAGCGCGCGTACATGCGCATCTTCTCGCTGATGTTGTAATCGGCCCGCGTGGAGATGTTCCAGTACTTCAACCACCACGGATAGGCCACCTTCACGTTGTTCACGCCCGTCAGGTCGTCGCCCGCGTTGTTCGGCTTCCACAGATCGTTCAGGATCTTCTGTCCCGTGGCATTGATGCGGTTGCCGGGAATGATGTTGCCGGGGAATGGAGTGCGGCTGGAGATGTTGTTCGCCGGGTCGAATACGGTCGTGTACGGATCGTAGACCGCCCGCAGGCTCCCGTCTTTGGCGAAGGACTTCGAAAAGTTCCCGCTCCGCTCCAGATCGGCGGGCGCGGTGGAAAAGTTCGTCTGCGGTTGCGTGTTCTTCCACTGCTCGTAAGTCTGGTAGAAGAACAGCTTGTTCTTCAGAATCGGACCGCCCACCGTGCCGCCCCAGATGTGGTTCTTCACCACGCTCTTGCCCCGGCTGATGCGGTTCGTCATGGCGTTGAACGCGGGGTTGCGTCCGAAGTAGTAGCCCGTGCCGTGGAAGTCGTTCGTGCCGGACTTCATGGAGACATTCAAGGTGCCGCCCGCCGAGAAGCCGAATTCGGAATCGAGCGCGTTCTGCTGCACCGCCACCTCCTGCACGGCGTCCATCGACGGCATGTAGGATCCGCGCGCCGAAAGCCCCAGCGACACCCCGTCCAGCAGCATGTCGTTCTTGCCGCCCGTCGCCCCGCCGATGTTCAGGCCGTTCGACGACCACATGTAGAACGGGTTGCGGTGCGCCACGTCCCAATACTGGTTGATCACCGCCGGGTTCAGCAACGCCAGTGTAAAAGGATTTCTCGCCAGCACCGGGATGTCCCGGAGCATGTTGCCTTGCACCGTCGTCGTCATCGTCGCCGTGTTGAACTGCACCGCGGCCACCTCGCCCGTCACCGTCACCGTCTCGGTCACCCCGCCGAGGGTGAGTTTCGGGTCGATGGTGACGTCGGCGCGCGTCAGCACGCCGATGTTGGCCTGCTCCAGCTTCTGGAAGCCCGCCGCTTCCACCCGCAATGAATAGGTCCCCGGCTGCACGAAATCGAACACAAAGTGGCCCGTCGAGTCCGTCTGCTGGGCATTCTCCACGCCTGTGTTGGTGTTCTTCAAAGTCACCTTTGCGCCGGTCACCGCCGCTTGCGTCGGGTCGGTGACCGTCCCCTGCACCTTGGCGCGGTACTCCTGCGCCCAAACGCCCCCCGCCAACAGCGTGAGCGTGGTCAGGCAGCTCATGCAACCTGAAAGTCTTCTATTGTCCTTCACTGGCAACCTCCCTCGATCGAGTTGTGCACACACCGGACCAACGGGATAACACCCGGCCCAACCTGGCAGTTCTTAGGATTATGTACTGGGTCAGGGCGAATTGCAAACCTAATTCACCGCCATCCGCGCGCCCGCCTTCGGCTACACTTGCCCTGAGGACTCTCACCCATGTCCGGCGTCTTCCAACCGAATCTGCTGGCCGCCAAATCGGCTTACATCACCGGCGGCTCCAGCGGCATCTGCTTCGGCATAGCCCAGCTCTTTGCCGCCCACGGCGCCCGCACCGGTATCCAGGGCCGCAACCAGGAAAAACTCGACGCCGCCGTCGCCGCCCTCGGCCCCCTCGCCTCCGGCTATGCCGCCGACGTCCGCGACTACGACGCCACCGCGGGCGCCCTGGCGGCTTTCGCTTCCACCGGCCCCATCGACATCCTCGTCTGCGGCGCCGCCGGCAACTTCCCCGCGCCCGTCACCGCCATGTCCGCCAACGGTTTCAAAGCTGTCGTCGACATCGACCTGCTCGGCACCTTCAACGCCTGCCGCGCCGCCTTCGACCTGCTCCGCAAGCCCGGCGCCTCCGTCATCTCCATCTCCGCCACCCACGGCTCGCACCCCTACGCCGCCCAGGCCCACGTCTGCGCCGCCAAGGCCGGCGTCGATATGCTCAACCGCGTCCTCGCGCTGGAATGGGGCCCCGCCGGCGTCCGCGTCAACGTCATCGCCCCCGGCCCGGTGGACGAAACCGAGGGCATGCGCCGCCTCGCCCCCACCCCCGAAGCCCGCGCCCAGGTCGCCCGCAACGTCCCCCTCGGCCGCTTCGCATCCATCGACGAAATCGCCCAAGCCGCCCTCTTCCTCTCCTCCCCCGCCGCCGCCTACATCACCGGAACCATCCTCACCGTCGACGGCGGCGTCTCCCTCACCGGCGGCCGCTTCCTCGCCCGCGACTGATCAGTCACCGTCGCCCGCCGAATTGGCGCCCATCCCCCCCACCGCCCGGCATGTCATCTCTCCAAGACACCCAAGTGTGTGACTCCGCGTCTATCCCCGTTCATCAGCGGCCATTCCCCCCCGCCCGGCACGTGATCTCTCCAAGACACTCAAGTGTGTGAATCCGCGTCTATCCCCGTTCATCAGCGGCCATTCCCCCCGCCGCCCGGCGTGTCATCGCCCCCGCACCGTCAAGTACAATGCAGTTCTAATGTCCCCCGCTCCCGCACTCCTCCGCCGCCTCGGCCTCTTCAGCGCCACCGCCCTGGTCATCTCCAACATGGTCGGCACCGGCATCTTCACCTCCACCGGCTTTCTCGCCGGAGATCTCGGTGACCCTACGCTCGTCCTCGTCATCTGGGGCGTCGGCGCCGTCGTCGCCCTGGTCGGCGCTTTCTGCTACTCCGAGCTCGGCGTCAATTTCCCGGCCTCCGGCGGCGAATACGTCTACCTCACCCGCGCCTACGGCCCCACCCTCGGCTTCATGAGCGGCTGGGTGAGCTTCTTCGCCGGCTTCTCCGCCCCCATCGCCGCCGCCGCCCTCGCTTTCTCTGACTACCTCGGCTTCTTCTTCCCCGCCGTCAAGCAGCAAAATGCCTGGTTCCGCTGGAACGCTGGCGAAATCGGATTCCAGTTCGGCGGCGCCCAACTGCTCGCCGGCGCCCTCATCCTGCTCTTCACCATCCTGAACCTGTTCGGCGTCGAATTCATCGCCCGCATCCAGAACGCCCTCACCTCCGCCAAAATCCTCATCATGCTCGCCTTCATCGGCATGGGCCTCTTCATCGGCCAGGGTCACTGGTCCCACCTCACCGAATCCACCACGCGCACCTCCACCGCCCCCATCGCCGCCCAGTTCGCCATCAGCCTCTTCTGGATCTACGTCGGCTATAGCGGCTGGAACGCCGCCACCTACGTCGCCGAGGAATTGAAGAAGCCCGAACGCACCCTGCCCCTGGCCCTCACCATCGGCACACTCCTCGTCGCCGCCCTCTATCTCCTGTTCAACGTGGTCTTCATCTACGCCACCCCGCTCGGCGAAATGAAGGGCGTCCTCGCCGTCGGTTCGCTCACCGCCAAGGCCCTCTTCGGCGAACGCACCGCAGGCGTCTTCAGCGCCCTGCTCGCCCTCTCTTTGATGTCCACCGTCAACGCCATGGTCACCATCGGACCCCGCCTCTACTACGCCATGGCCAAGAACGGCGCCTTCCTTCCCGTCGCCGCCAAGGTCCACCCCCAGTGGCGTACCCCCGTCCCCGCCATCCTCTGCCAGGGCGCCTGCGCCATGTTGATGACCCTCATCAACTTCGGCAACCTCATGACCTACATCGGTTACCTGCTCAGCCTCTTCGCCACCCTCGCCGTCGCCGGCCTCTTCAAGTTCCGCTACCGCTCTGGCTGGCAGAAACTCCCCGTCGTCTCTTTCGCTTACCCCCTGGTCCCGCTGCTGTTCGTCATCCCCGGCGTCGTCCTCGTCTTCGTCGGACTCCAGTTCCAGCCCGTCATCTCCGCCCTCGTCGGACTCACCCTCGTCTCCGGCGCCCTCGTTTACCACTTCCACATCCGCGGCCGCGCCATCGAATAGCGGGAATCCCTACACCGGACACTCCGCGCGTTGCGCGTCCGTTGCCATGCTCCGCCCCAGCCGCCGGCACACCTCCTCCAGGTTCTTCTGCGCGTATTCCGGGTCCGTCTTCAGCCGGATCAGGTCGTCGCTGCTCTTGTCTTGCAGTGCGCCCAGATCCCAACGCTTCACGCTCGCCTCTCCCACCCCCAGGTACCCGGCGAAATCCAATTGATTCAGCCCCAGCCTCGCCCGCGCCGCCCGGATCTCCCCGGCGCTCAACAACCCTGCTGCCTTCCGGTATCCCTCATCGACAAGCCGTCCATGTTCGCTCAGCAGATCTGCCGGAATCGCCTGGAATCCGCACCGGGGGCAAACCAGGACCCTCCCCTCCACTTCGATCTTCACTCCCCGCACCTCATGGGACGTACGCGCCGTTTTGCGCTGCATCAGCCCCTTCGCGCATTCAATGCATTTCATTGTGCGATCTACTCCTGATAGTCGGCTTCGTGGAGGGAGTACAGCCAACAGACGGGCTTCCTGCCCTCCAGGCGAAATTTCAAGTACATGAGGCGGCCGAACCGCTTCGACTGCCAGACGAATCCATGTCCCGGCGGATCAAAGGGCCGGTCCGGCTCCTTGTAATTCCCCAGGGTGATCTCTGCCAGTGCCTCTTCAACGGCTCCTGGGAGCTCCTGATGGGTGACTCCGAGTTCGAGAAGCCGGTCCAGGGCTCGCGGACGAATTTGGTAACGGCCCGCCGCAACCGCCACTCGCATCTGCCGGAGCGCGGTGTCTGGATTGTAGGCATCGGCGTGTCCCTGGGAGGCTCTTCGTCTCAATAGGCCGCCTCACTAGTATCATTTGATACCATGCTTTTCGATTCCGCAAGAGGGCGAATCTGCAAGTCTATGATTCAAAGCAAAATATAGTTCAACTTTCTTGTGACCGCCCCGCAACCCCGCCCCTCACTGCACCGACGTCGGCCTCTCCAACTGCTGCTGCCACAGCGCCCAGTTCCGCTGCGCCTTCAGCCGCGCCGGACTCAGCTCCTTCGCCTTGTACATCAGCCGGTCGGCGCCCGACAGCAAATCCTCCGCGTCGTTGCCGTCCACCGGATAGCACGCCGCCCCAATCGATATCGATAGCTCCAGCCCCGTTTGCAGCCGCGCCTCCTCCAAGGTGATCCGGCGCAGGTGCTCCATCCTCTGCTCCGCCGCCGGCCCCTCCAGACCCGGCAGCACCATCACGAACTCGTCGCCGCCCATGCGCGCCACGTAGTCGTATTCCCGGCAGTTGTCCCGCAGCGCCTTGCCCACCACCTTCAGCACCTTGTTCCCCTCCAGGTGCCCGTACTGGTCGTTGATCTGCTTGAAATTATCCAGGTCGCACACCAGCAGCGTGAGCGGCTCCGAGCTCCTCTTGCTCCGCGCAATCTCCCCGTCCAGATGCAGGAACAGCGACCGCGCGTTCGGCAGCCCGGTCAGAAAATCCGTCGTCGCCGACGTCTCCGCCTGCCGGTACCGCAGCGCGTTCTCCACCGCCAGCGACAGCTTCGAGCTCACCACCAGCAGCACCCGCAGGTGGTCCTTGTTGAACGCGTCCCGCTCGCCATGGTACAGCGCCAGCACCCCCACCACCCCGTTTACCCCCACCAGCGGCACCGCCACCGCCGACCGCAAGGTCGAGAACTTCGACGGGTCGTTCATGTACCCCGGCTCCACCGACGGGTTGCCATTCAGAATCGGCTTCGAGTTCTCCGCCACCCAGCCCGACAGCCCCTGCCCCATCGGAATCTCCAGCGCCGAAAACAGCCGGAAATTGTCCCCGCTCACGAACTCCGGCAGCAGCCGGTCCTCGCGCTTGATGTACACCGCCATCGAATCGAACGGCACGATGCGCTTCAGCCTCACGCTCAGCACCGACAGCGTCTCGTCCAGGCTCAGCGAACTCCCCAGGTTCTGCGCCAGCTCAAACAGCGCCTGCGCCTCCTGCCTCGCCGCCGCGATTTGCGACAGGAACTCCGGCTGCTCTCCCGTAGCCGTCCGTTTCGACGCCGGCTCGGACGATCCCTCATACCCGGCCGCCGGCGCCGCGCCGGCTTCGATCCTCAGGTCCTTGCTCAGCTTCAACGGCTCCACCGCATGAGCCGTTGCCAGGCGCTCCAGCTCCACGTAGCGCCGTGCCAGAATCTCCACCACCCGCGGATCGAACGCCTTGCCCGCCTCCTGCACTACCACCCCGATCGCCTGGTCCAGTGGCAGCGCCTTCCTGTACTGCCGGTCGCTGGCCAGCGCGTCCAGGCAATCCACCGCCGACAGAATCCTCGCCCCCAGCGGGATGCGTTCCCCCCTCAGCCCGTCCGGATACCCCGTCCCATCCCACTTCTCGTGGTGCGATCGCACCATCGGCGCCACCGGGTACGGGAACTTCACCCTCTCCAGAATCTCCGCCCCCACCACCGGGTGGATCTTCATCTTGTCGAACTCCTCCGGCGTCAGCCTCCCCGGCTTCGAGATGATGTGCTCCGGCACCGCCAGCTTCCCGATATCGTGCAGCAGCGATGCCGCCCGCAGCGCCTCCAGATCGTCCCCCGCCATCCCCAGCTCCGTCCCCACCTCCATCGCATACACCTGCACCCGCTGCAAGTGGTCGTGCGTCGTCTGGTCCTTGGCGTCAATCGCCAGCGCCAGCGCCTCGATCGTCCTCAAGTGCAGCGACGCCATCTCCTCGGCGTGCGACCGCCCATCCTCCAGACGTCCCATATAAATCCGGTAGCTTCTGTACAACAGGTACGTCACCGGAATCGCCAGCGACGGAATCTGCCACCCGCCCAGCTCCGTTTTCGCCCGGTCGAAGATGCTCGCCAGCACCGCCCCTGCCGCATAATACGGCATCATCCAGAAGTAGCGTTCCTTCCAGACCACCCGCATCTTCAGCCCGGCTTCCAACGCCTCCCGCGTCGCCGAGGGGAACGACACCCCCACAAAGAACGTCACCCCCGCCAGTATCGCCGTCAGCGCGTCGTTGAGCTGCTTCTGGCTCGCCGGTACGAACACCCCGCGCATCGCGTAATCCGCCAGCCCCACCGCGATCGCCATCACCGACACCGCGAATATGCAGTCGCTCACCCTCTGCCGCGTCCATTTCGACCCCGGCCACTCTCCCGCCGCCGCGCTTGCCACCGCCAGCAGCATCGTCTCCGACGGCGACAGCGACCGCAGGCTGATCAGCACGAACAGCAGGTTGAGCGGCACCACCCCCTGCTCGGTCCGGTAGCCCACCTGGAACAGCGCCGCCAGAACCGCCAGAATCGAGTAGCTCAGGTACTGCAGCACGTCGGTCGTCTGCCATAGGCGCATCTGCTGCAACAGCAGCGTTAGCCCCATCACGATCACCAGACGTGAGTATGTCTTCGAGACCGAATACATGAACGTTCTCTACATCCCCTATCGGTAGGCCGCGCACGTAACTTTATCGCCCGCCTCGACACTCCGCCCCCGGCGTCCGGGTGTATACTTCTGACAAGTCCACGCCCGGCAGCCGCCGGCTCGCTAAAGGAGTCAAGAATGCGCTTCACCCGTGTGTTGAGCCTCGCCGCCCTGCTCTGCCTGCTCACCCTGCTCTCCGCCGCGCCCGCCTGGGCCCAGGCCGTCAGCGGCAGCCTCCTCGGTACCGTCACCGACGCCTCCGGCGCCACCGTCCCCAACGCCAAGGTCACCATCACCGCCACCCAGACCGGCATCAGCCGCGCCATGTCCACCAACGAAAGCGGCAACTTCTCCTTCCCCAACCTAGAACCCGGCAAGTACCGCGTGGCCGTCGAACAGACCGGCTTCCGTACCGCCATCAAGGAGGGCGTCGAGGTCCTCGTCAACACCAGCGTCCGCGCCGATCTCAACCTCCAGCCCGGCGCCGTCAACGAGTCCATCACCGTCACCGCCGAGGTCGCCATCCTCCAGACGGACCGCTCCGATACCGGCCGCAAAATCGAGCAGGCCCAGTTGGCCAGCCTGCCCATGGGCTACAACCGCAGCTTCCAGTCCCTCCTCAACCTCGTCCCCGGCACCACCCGCTCCTTCCAGCCCCACTCCGAATTCTTCAACTCCCAGGGCTCTCTCACCTCCCAGGTCAACGGCGTCAGCCGCCTCGGCAACAACGTCCAGTTCGAGGGCGTCGACAACAACCACCGCACCGGCCTGCTCACCGTCCTCATCCCGCCCGTGGAGGCCCTCCAGACCGTCGACGTCTCCACCAGCAACTACGAAGCCGAGCTCGGCCGCGCCGGCGGCGCCGTCACCAACATCATTCTCAAGTCCGGCACCAACGACCTCCACGGCGGCGCCTACTGGTTCCACAGTGACAGCGCCATCGGCGCCCGCGAGACCTTCCAGCCCGCCAAGCCCGTCACCACGTACAACTACTACGGCTTCAACCTCGGCGGGCCCATCCGCAAGAACCGCACCTTCATCTTCGGCGACTACCTCCAGGTCAAGGACCGCCGCGGCGATGGCTTCGTCATCACCGTCCCCGGAGCCGCCGTCCGTGCCGGCGATTTCAGATCCCTCGCCTCGCGCGCCCTCGTCTACGATCCCGCCACCGGCAACCGCGACACCGGCGCCGGCCGTACGCCCTTTGCCGGCAACATCGTCCCCGATTCCCGCATCAGCCCCATCGCCAGGCGCATCCTCGGCATGGTGCCCCTGCCCAACAACGGCACAGGCTTGACCAATAACTACGCCAGCGCCACCACCCGCAAGAAGGACGCCGACTCCTTCGACGTCAAGATCGACCACGCCCAGTCCGACAAGGACCGCTTCAGCGGCCGCTACAGCTTCCAGCGCCCCGTCGTTACCGACCCCGGCCGCTTCGGCATCGCCGGCGGCGGCGGCAAAGGCTTCGCCGCCACCGGCACCAACCGCACCCAGAGCGCCGCCGTCAACTACACCCGCCTCTTCGCCCCCACCTTCATCATGGAGCTCCGCGCCGGCCTCAGCCGCTACAGCAACATCGCCGAAAACCTCGACGCCGGTACCAATGCGTCCCAGACCCTCGGCATCCCAGGCGTCAACCTCGACCGCTGGACCAGCGGTCTCTCCTCCATCAACACCTCCGGCTACGCCAATCCCCTGGTCGGCTTCTCCGCCTCCGTCCCCTGGAACCGCGCCGAGACCAACTTCGACTTCGTCGGCAACTTCACCAAGATCCGCCAGAACCACACCATCAAGTGGGGCGTCGACGTCCGCCGCATCCGCGAGGAGCTCCTCCAGACCCAGGACGCCGGCGGGCCCCGCGGCGAGTTCCAGTTCCGCAACAATCAGACCTCCACCCCAGGCGCCGTCGTCCTCGATCAGGTCAACGCCCTCGCCAGTATGTTGCTCGACACCCCCTCCCTCTTCCAGCGCGACCTCGCCATCCAGTTCCCCACCAACCGCCTCGTCCAGCTCTTCAGCTACTTCCAGGACAAATGGCAGGTCTCCCAGAAACTCACCGTCGACCTCGGCCTCCGCCACGACTACTATCCCCCCGGCGCCCCCCGCCTCAAGGGCGGCTGGTCGGACTTCAACTACCTCACCAATACCTTCCGCGTGGCCGGCTACGGCGATGTCCCCATGAACCTCAACCGCCAGACCTACCACACCAACTTCGCCCCCCGCCTCGGCCTCGCCTATCGCTTCAACCCTAAGACCGTCGTCCGCGCCGGCTTCGGCATGAGCTGGATCCCGTTCCCCGACAACAAGCTCGCCTGGGACATCTACCCCGTCAAACAGAGCAACTCCTACGCCGCCCTCGGCGCCTACGGCCAGGCCCTCAGCGCCCCCGGCGTCTATGGCTCCATGGCCACCGGCTTCCCGCCGCCCATCGCCGTCAACATCCCCTCCAGCGGCCTCATCCAGGGCAACACCTCCGCCTTGCTCGCCCAGACCATCGCCACCGCCATCCCTTCCGACTACCGCGAGGGCTACATCGAATCCTGGAACGTCGCCATCCAGCGGCAACTGCCCAGGAACTTCACCATCGACGCCGCCTACGTCGCCAACCACACCGTCCGCGCGCCCGTTGCCTTCAACGTCAATGCCGGCAAGGTCCTCAACGGCGGCGCCGCCGGACGCCCGCTCTACGCCGCTTACGGTAAGAACGCCGACGTCAACCTCCGCTACGCCGGCTACAGCAATAACTACAACAGCCTCCAGATCAAGGCCGACCGCCGCTACAGCAACGGTTTCATGCTCACCACGGCTTACACCTACTCCAAGGCTCTCGGCTACTCCCCCGAGGACGGCGGCCTCTGGAACTACATCCAGCCCCGCCGCTCCTACGCCCGCCTCGACTTCGACCGCTCCCACTCCTTCGTCCAGAGCTACCTCTACGAGCTGCCCTTCGGCAAGGGCCGCCACTGGCTCAAGGACGGCCCCGGCAACTGGATCCTCGGCGGCTGGCAGGTCAACGGCGTCCTCACCCTCATGACCGGCCGCCCCCTCACCTTCGGCACCACCGTCAGCCCCAACGCCACCGGCAACTCCCTCACCCCCGACCAGACCGGCCCCTTCAACGTCCTCCACAACGTCGCCGGCAGCGCCGGCACGGCCCTCTGGTTCGATACCTCCGCCTTTAAGCAGCCCCTCGACGCCGATGGCAGAACCCCGCACTGGGGCAACATGGGCCGCAACAGCGTCAGCGGCCCCGGCCTGTTCAACATCGACGCCTCCCTCTTCCGCAAGTTCGGCATCACCGAACGCATCAAGGGCGAGCTCCGCGCCGAAGCGACCAATTTCACCAATACCCCCGCCTTCGGCAACCCCAACACCACCGTCGGCAGCGCCGACTTCGGCAAGGTGACCGGCACCCTCGCCGGCCTCATCGCCAACCAGGGCGTCGGCGGCACCGGCTCCCGCGCCCTCCAACTCGGCCTCCGCCTGACGTTCTAACTCGACCTGTTTGCCTGGTTGAGTTTCCTGCGGCTGGGCGCACCCTACGGTGCTCTCAGCCGCCCGAGCGCTACTGCTTCTCGAATCGCAAGCGGTTGTGAAAGGCGCGGCCCTGGCCGTCGCTTCCATCCACCGTGATCGTCAGCGTCTTGCCGTCCCGCGACGCCACCCCGTGAACTCGCTCGATGACCTTCCCACTCTCTTTCCAGGTATCACGAAATGTCCTGCCTCGGATAGTCGAGATGGCCGTGACATGCTCCGGGCCCCCAGAGTCTGCAACGACGACTTCTTTCCCATCCGACCAGGGCAACGTTGCCTTGAACGGTTGACCTCCTGCGCCAATCAGATCGATCTTGCGCGTGCCGTCGGGCGCGAACGTCAATGTGAAGCTCCTGAACGGCGGCCCAGGATTGAACCTCGATTTCGCCACGTTCAGCCTCCACGCTCCGGTGAACGCCGTGATGTGCTCGGTTTGCGCCACGGCGGTAACGGCAAGCCCGATCAGCAGGGCTTGCAGAAACAATAGAGCACGATGCCTGCTCAACTTGGACCCTCCTTACTTGACATTCCTATCGATCCATTTCAGGATCAGATCGGCAATCTGAAGATTGTTCTTGTCCTGCATGATCATATGGCTGTTGCCGTGGATGCCGAGGTCCGGGGGGTAGAGCATCTGAGCGTTCCCGCCCGCGGCTTTGACGCGCGCGATGAAGGCCTGGCAGGCGTCGAAGGGTCCTTGCCAGGAGCGCAACGCCGCAATCCCCGTGGGCGTGTCGCTCAAGTGATCGCCGAAGACCACCAGGATCGGCGCAGTCGCCAGCTTCGCGATCTGCTGGTCCGTGTACGCAGCCGGGCAGTTGCCCGGCTCGACGAGGACCATGCCCTTGATTCCCGCGGAATCGACCAGCGCCGCTTCGAGCGGAAAGCTCCCGCCCTGAGAGTGCCCCATCAGCACCGCCCGCTTCAACTGCGTGGCCAGATCCGATAAAGCTTTGAAGCTCGGATTGGGCGTGGGAAGGCTCGAGTTCAAGTCCGGGATGCTCTGTTTTGACAGTTCATCTGCTGCCGCCACTGGGAACTGCTCATCCGGATAGGCGGCGCCGGGTTTCGGACCGAAGCGGAAGTTCGGCCAGACCACCTCGTCGCTGAAGCGTCGCATCACCGGTTGTTCGCTCTGCGGAGTAGTGCCCGCGCGAACGTTGTTGAAGACCCTTTGGTTGAAGCCCGAGCGCCCCCGTGAGACCTGGTCGGGGACGTATACGGGGTGGCCTTTGCGCACGAAATACTCATCCCAGCCCATGCGGCCGTCCGGCGTGGTTTCCCATGTTTTCCCCGTGAGAGTCATGCCATGCACCATCACCACCGCGGCTTTGCTGTCTCCACCCTGCGGCACCATGTATCGCACGTACATCTGGTTCACGCTGATGTGGCCTGGCGGGCCAAAACTGCCCAGCTCGACGTAGGTTTGTTCTACCTTTTCGCCGCCCACGAAGAAGCTGCCCTGTGCCTTCAGCACAAGGGGCGACTTCGGCGCCTGAAGATCCTTAGGGTCTGTGCATAAATAACCGCTTCATCCAAGCTGGAGTTTATGGTAGCGTTGATTGATGGCTGGTGGTGCGGAAAGCATTCAGCGGCGTTACCGGGACTTGTCGCCCGTTCTCGACGAACAGGGCCTGCGTCGCTTTGCCGCCACC
>JACRBC010000044.1 GCA_016213245.1 Candidatus Solibacter usitatus
CTGCGGAACTGCACCTTCGGATTGTGCTTGGCCAGCGTCTTGGTGATGGCCGCCGTCAGCGTCGTCTTGCCGTGGTCAATGTGCCCGATGGTGCCGATGTTGACGTGCGGTTTGCTGCGATCAAATTTTTCTTTCGCCATGCGTGCGACTCCCTGCTGCCTTCGGTATGAATCGGTCTGATCTGGAGACCGGCCGCCGGAGGGGCCATGCCGGAATCCGGCAAGGATCCGGCTCAGCTCAGAAAAGATTCTGGAGCCGATGACCAGGATTGAACTGGTGACCTCGTCCTTACCAAGGACGCGCTCTACCAACTGAGCTACATCGGCCCGCCAAAACTACTTTAGCGCAAACAAGTCCCATCCGGAGCAAGCCGCGCGGCATTGCACGGAAAGAACATTGCCTCCGGCGGCGCCCGCAACCGCATCGCTCTCCCCGCGGAGGTCCGTCAAGGGGATGGATGGTGGACAGGGGAGGATTCGAACCTCCGTAGCTCGCAAGGAGCGGCAGATTTACAGTCTGCTGCCATTAACCACTCGGCCACCTGTCCTCACACGGGTTGGGGCTGCCGGACGGCAACCCTTTCACTATATCGCATCGAAGCGGGCTTTGCATCAAACAATGCTGGTGTAAAATGTTTTGCGAGAGCAGCCTTGATTCCCCCGCCGATCAGTGGTACCACGGGTAGTTCAGGCGCCGGTGCGGCCTGGACGGAACTACTCCTATGAACACTCTGCTTGAATCCTCCCTGCCTGGAATCCCGCTGGTGGCGCGGGGCAAGGTACGCGACGTGTATGCCATCGGCAGCGACAAGCTGCTGCTGATCGCCACCGACCGCATCTCGGCGTTCGACTGCGTGCTGGGCTCTCCGATTCCGGACAAGGGCCGCGTGCTGACGCAGCTCTCGCTGTTCTGGTTCGAGTTCCTCAAGGACGTGGTCCCCAACCACCTGATCACGGCTGAGGTGCGGGAGTATCCGGCCGAGCTGCAGCCTTTCGCCGATCAACTGGAGGGCCGGTCGATGCTGGTGCGGCGGGCCGAGATGGTGCAGATCGAGTGCGTGGCGCGGGGCTACCTTTCGGGCTCCGGCTGGAAGGAGTACCGGAAAGACGGAACGGTGTGCGGCATCGCGCTGCCGGCGGGCCTGCTGGAGAGCGACCGGCTGCCGGAGCCGATCTACACGCCGGCGATCAAGGCGCAAACGGGGCACGACGAGAACGTGAGCTTCGAGGTGGCCGCCTCGATGGCCGCGCCGGGGGTGGTGGAGCGCCTGCGCGGGCTGACGCTGGCCATCTACTCCAAGGCTTCGGATTACGCGCGGACGCGAGGCATCATCCTGGCCGATACGAAGTTCGAGTTCGGCTTCATCGGCGGCACGCTCACGCTGGGCGACGAGGTGCTGACACCGGACTCGTCGCGTTTCTGGCCGGCCGGCCTGTACCGGCCGGGGGGCGCGCAGCCCTCCTTCGACAAGCAGTTTGTGCGCGACTACCTGGAGACGCTGAGCTGGAACAAGCAGCCTCCGGCGCCGGCGCTGCCGGACGAGGTGGTGGAGAAGACCGCGCAGAAGTACCGCGAGGCGTTTGAGAAGATCACCGGGAAGAGCTTGTGAACTGGCTCGACATTCTGCTGTGCGTGCTGCTGGGGCTCTTTGTTTTTCAAGGGGTGCGGCAGGGGTTTACGCGGCTGGCCATCGGGCTGGCGGCCACGGTGGCGGGGCTGCTGCTGGCGGCGTGGTTTTACGGCGCGGCCGGCGCGTTCCTGATCCCCTACGTGAGCTCGAAGGCCATCGCCAACATCTTCGGTTTCCTGGCCGTATTCATCGGCACGCAGATTGCGGGGACCCTGCTGGGGTTGTTGCTGGCGAAGCTCTTCAAATGGTCGGGCCTGTCGTGGCTGGACCGGCTGATGGGGGCGGTGTTCGGCTTCATCAAGACGGCGCTGGTGGGGATGGTGCTGGTGATGGTGATTCTGGCATTCCCCGTCAAGCCGGTGCCGGCGGCGGTGGCCCAGTCGAGGATCGCGCCCTATCTGATCGAGGCGTCGCACATTCTGGCGCACCTGGCGCCGCGCGAATTTAGGGACGGTTTTGTCTCCACCTACGACCGCATCAAGAAGCTATGGTCGGGGCGGGAGGCGGGCGAACCGCCGAAAGACAGCGCCTGACCGGTTGAGAAAGCCGCCATCTTCGCCTCGTCAAGCCGAAAGGCGGCTATTTCATGCGGTGAAAGATGGAACGGCTACCGGCGGCAGCAAACCGGCGGAGGGACGCACATGAGCGAGAAACGGCGTGACCACGAGCAGCCCGCAGCGGTGGCGAAACTGGGCTGGCGATACCACCACGTGGGGATTCCCTACACGGATCCGCACCCCGGGGAGGAGCATCTCGACGGACTCGGCGTGCACGTGCACGGCTTTCAGACGAGCCCGTACGGGATTGAGTGGATGCGCTTCGATCCGCACTGCCGGGCGCCGGACGCCGTCAGGCGCGTGCCGCATGTTGCGTTCGAGGTGGACGATCTGGACGAGGCGCTGCGGGGCAAGGAAGTCCTGATTGCGCCGAATGCGCCGTCAGAGGGCGTGCGGGTGGCGTTCATCCTGGACGAGGGAGCTCCCGTGGAACTGCTGGAATTCAGCGCGCACGGGAGAGATGGCGCTGCGCGCGCGGGCAAGTTGCGATTTGACTGCATCTTCTATTACGTCAGCGACCTGGATCGCTCGATCGGTTTCTATACGTCGGTATTGGGATTCCAGCTTTCCTCTCGCGACGCGGTGGCACGCTTCCACGTCGATGGAGTGCTGTTTGAACTGGTGCCGGCAAGCGACCCGGAGGTGTTCTCAGGGCGAGGAAACGGCCGGCTTGCGGTGGCGGTGGATGAGATTGAGGCCGCGGCCGCCGAATTGCGGGCCAAGGGCGTGGCGTTATCGGAGGTGCACGAAGTGTCAAATGGACGGCTGGCGTCCTTCACCGACCCCGATGGCAACGAGATGATCCTGTGGCAGTATGCCTAGCTGTCCGGAAGCGCAAACGATGTTGAGAGACCTCGAGCTGAGCGAGATTCCGAATCGTGCGGCCGGAGGCCCGCCGGGGCGGCCTGGGGTCGCGGCTCACATAGGACATCGTGGACCTGCTTCGGGCCCGGGGGTGCGGGACGTTGCTGCTGGTGGCGACTGAGCTGGGCGAGCCTATCTACGGCAAGCTGGGGTTTCGCAGGACGGCGGAGTACGTGTTCCTGCGGATGCCGCGACTGCCGCTACGGCTGGCGGAGGGTGTGAAGCGGCTGCAGGCTTGCGACGCCGATGCGGTGTTCGACTTGGACGCGTACGCCACCGGCGAGGCGCGCAGCGCGCTGCTGGAGCCGCACCTGGCGGCTGGATGGGCGCATGTCGATTCCGGCGGCGGCGTGGTCTGCAATTCCTGTTGGAGCATGGCGCGGAGGAGACGGCGCGAGCGCCGCGCATGGCGCTGGGCGGCGAGGCCGCCTGGCGGCCGGAGTGCATCTTCGCACGCGGGGCAGGCTACTGCGGTTGAGATCCGCCCCGACAGCCTGTGCCGGGCTTCTCCTTTGCCGCCGGAATCACTAGAATCATTTGGGCGGCTGCCGGGGCAATTGACCGGAATCCGGCGCCTGGCCGCCAAGGAGTCACAAGCAATGGAATCCACTGAAGCCTCCGCTTCCCTCCCCATTTCCGAGGCCGGCCGCCTGGGCGGCGTCTTCCACTCGCCCGCATCGGTGTTTCCCGACATCGCGGCCAACGGCCGCTGGTGGCTGGCTGCCCTGATCGTCGTGATTCTCTCATCGGTGGCGGTTTCCCTGATGGTGAATCGCGTCGGCTACGACCGCATGATCCGAAAGACGATCGAGACCAGCCAGCGCATGCAGGAGATGCCGGCCGAGCAGAAGGAAAAAGCGATCGAGATGCAGCGCAAGATGATGCCGGTGATGCTTCGCATCGGCCCAGTGGCCGCGGTGCTGATCGGGCTGCTGGTGATTGCCGGGGCGCTGCTGTTCATCTTCAATTCGCTGCTCGACGCGGGTCTGACTTACAAGAAAGTACTGAACATCTGCGCGTATGGGGGCTTGCCGCCTTCGGTGGTCTCAACGCTGGCGACGGTTGCCGTGTTGTACCTCAAGCCGCCAGATGAGTTCGACATGCAGAATCCTCTGGCATTCAACGGGGGCGCATTTCTGGACCCCGACTCGACGGCCAAGTGGCTGATGAGCCTGGCGTCGTCGCTGGACCTGTTCACCTTCTGGACCATCGCCTTGTTCGCCATCGGCTTTTCGGCGGTGTGTGGCGCCAAGCGGATGCCCGTGAGCCGGGCGCTGATGGGAATCGGAATACCGTGGCTGTTGTGGGTTGTGGTGAAGGCGGGGTTCGCGTCGATCTTCAGTTGACCCGTTACACTGGAAGTTGAGCCTCATGCCGCTGGTCATCTTCGACCTGGACGGGACGCTTGTCGATTCCGTCCAGGACCTGTGCAACGCCGTCAACGCGACGCGAGAATACATTGGAATGACGCCGCTGCCGCAGGCGACGGTGGCTTCCTACGTGGGCAACGGCGCTCCAGTGCTGATCCGGCGGGCGATGGGTCCGGGGGCGACCGAGACGGTGCTGGAGGAGGCTCTGGCGTACTTCCTGGGCTACTACCGCGAACACATGCTGGACCACACGCGGCCCTATCCGGGCGTGGTGGAAGCGCTGGAGAGCCTCCACTGCGCCGGCCACAGGATGGCTGTGTTGACCAACAAGCCGGAACGGTTTTCGCGTGACATGTGCACGGGTCTGGGTTTCGGCAAATACTTCTTCCAGGTCTACGGCGGCAACTCCTTTGAGCAGAAGAAGCCGGACCCGATCGGCATCCGCACGCTGACGCGGGAGTGCGGGGCGGAGCTGGCTGTCACCTGGATGGTGGGGGATTCGGCCACCGACGTTCTGACGGCGCGGAACGCCGGGGTGAGGAGCGTGGGGGTGAGCTACGGGATCAGCCCGGAGTCGCTGGAGGAAGCGCCGCCGGACTTCATGGTGGATTCGCTGTTGGAGCTTCCCGGGCTGATCGCGGCGGCGGCTTTGTGACAGCTTCCGGGCGCGGACGCAGGCCCACGCGCGTAACGGAACTACTTCGAGTTCGCGGCCGGGCGCGACCCGACCCTCGCTTTGTCGATCGCCCGACCGGCCCGGACGCGATAGTCATCGAGTGGAGTCAGGCCAAACTCCGCCATCAGATCCTCCACCGTCAACTCCGGATCGAGCGAAGCCAGCGTGAACCAGTCGTCCCCGTGGTACCACTTGAGGTCCACCTTTGGACCGTACTTCTTCTGGATCTCGCGCGCCTTCCTGGTGTGGAAGTCGATCTCAAACAGACGCTTGCCGATCGGAATCGCGGCTCCGGCCCAGGGTTGGAACTGCCCGGATACAGCCAGTTCTTCGCCCGTGATGTCGTAAATCCGCGACAGCCGGGATTGCGTCGAGGAAACCACGTAGAACTGGTTGGTCAACGCCAGGGCGGAAAGCTGCCGGGCTGCCGGATAGGCCGCCGGAAAGAAGACAATCCGAGCGCCTTTGTCCTTCAACCGCTCCCACGTGCGCCACCAGTTCACGTCGAAGCAGATCTGAATGCCGATCTTGCCGAAGTCGGTCTCAAAGACGGGAGGATCCTCCTCGCCGGGGTGGATCCCCTCCCCCAATTCGCCCTCGGTGGGATGGATCTTGTGGTATTGGCCCGCCACCCGCCCCTGCCGGTCGAGCAGGATAGCGGAATTGTACAGCTTGCCGCCGGCTCGTGTCCGGAGCCCGAAGATGACGTAGCTGGAGTGCTGCCGCGCCCAGGCGGCGAGCCGCTGGGTTACGGGGCCGGGCACAACCTCGGGATCCCCGGGCAGAAAAACCTCCGGCAGGCTCGCTATGTCGGGCCGGAAAGAACCTGCCCGATCCAGTCGCTCCATGGTCTGGTTCAGAAGATCGCCTTTCGAACGATCCAGGTCCGCCTGGCTGACCGCGACCACCCGAACAATCCGGTTCCGAGGCGGCGTGCTTTGCCTGGCCGGCGGCTCCGTCGCGTTCGCGGCGGGACACCAGATCCCCACCAGCACGAAGGATAGGAAGCTTTTCATGACGAACGGAATACCTCGTTTCAGAACCTTCATCAGGTGGAACAGCGGGCTGACCAACTCCACGCACCGCCGAATCGCACATTGCCATGCGCGACAACTCCACGCCGTGACGGGCGAAGATCGATTCCTGCCGGTGCAGCGGAAGGCGATCCCCGTTGCTTACGGCCACCTTCAGCTTCCTCTGCCGGTAGAACTCTCGGACCGACGCTCCGCTGCGTGCCGCCTCGCCGATCACGCCCCGCCAATAGTACGCCTTCCCCGCATCCTGCTTCTTACTCATCCGATCGCCTGCTCTGCTACCCCACGGCTTGGTCCCGTTGTTCGAAGAAACGAACACCGGCTTCACGTGAGGGGTTGACAGGGCCGCCCCATGTTAGAAGCTCAGCCGCAGCCCCAGCCGGATCAGGCGCGCATCGTCCAGCGCGCTGGTGATGGCCATGAAGTTGGCCGGGTTCGAAGCGTTGGCCGCCGGGTTGCCGAAGTGCGGCGTGTTGGCCAGGTTGAACGCCTCGGCCCGCACGTCCAGCCCGAACCGCTCCGAGACGCGAATCTTGCGGAACAGCCCGGTGTTGAAGTTCAGCACGCCCGGCCCGCGCAGGATGTTGCGCCCGGACGTCCCGAACCGCACCGCGGTCACCGGCGCGAAGGCGGAAGGATCGAACCACGGATTGCCGATCCCGATGCCTCCCAGCTTGGTCACCTCGGTCTTCACCTGGTCTGCCGTCTGCGTGTTGCTCGGAGAGTTGAGCGAAGTCCCCGACGCCGTCACGGTGAACGACGTTCCGGAGTACGCGCTCACGACGCCATTGATCTGCCAGTTGCGGAACAGCACTCCAGCCGCACCTTTGCCCTTCGCCCAAGCCGAAGGCAGGTGGTAAACCCAGGCCAGTTGAAAGTTGTGCGTGCGGTCGAAGCCGGCTGGAGCGCGATTGCGCGCCGTCATCTCCGGCGTGTTGAACATCAAAGCTCCGGATGCGGCTCCCGGCGTATCGTCGGTGTAGTTGACGGCTTTACCGAACGTGTAGCTCGTCTTCAGGAACAGCCCGTTCGCAAAAGCTCGGTTCAGCGTCGCCTGCAGCGAATGGTAGTTGCCGGAGAACAGCCCGTCGAACAGGCTGGTGTTCACGGAGCGGCCGTACTGCGCATAATAGGGCCTGCCCGCCAGGCCCACGCCCACGCGCCCGGCGTTGAGGTCCAGCAATCCGAACTGCCGGACCGTCTGCGTCCCCACGTACCCGGCCGAACCGACCAGGCCGAAGGGAAGCTTTTCCTCCACCATCAGGTTCCAGGACTGAATGTATCCGCGGTGCAGCATCCCGCCGGGAAGCGTGACGGTGTTGGCCGTCAGCGGCACGTCGATCACGCCTTTGTTGATGTCCGGCCCGCCGAACAACGGGATCCCCTGTTCGATGGGGTTGATGAACGCGAACGTGTTCGGCGCGATGAAGTCGGAGCTGAACGCCACCGGGTAAGGCCGCTGCACCCCGCCGGAGATGGTGTTGGGATCGATGCTGATTCCGTAGCCGGCGCGCACCACCGTGCTGGAGTTGATGCGATACGCGAGGCCGACCCGTGGAGCGAAGAGCTTCTTACTCACCTGGATGCCGACGTTGTCGGGATTGCCGCCCCGCCGCCCGATATAGACCTTGTTGTTCGAAGCCTCATACCGTTCGAAGCCGATCGCGGCGCGGGTCATCATGGGGTAGTATTCGTATCGCAGGCCCAGCGTCAGAGTCAGCTTGCGGGTGGCCTGCCAGCGGTCGCGGAAGTACCAGCCGAACTGCCACTCGCGCGCGGTCTGCGGCGAATAGAATTGCAAGCTCTTGCTGGTCGAGTACGGAAAGCCAAGCAGGAACGACGCATAGGCGTTGTATTGGTTCGGCGAAGCGCCGCCGCGTAGCGCGGTCTCGCCACCGGTGAAGTTGAACTGCCCGCGCGGTCCTCCGCCCACGCTGGGCTGCCAGTCGTTCTGCCGAAACCGGATCAGGTCGAAACCGAACCGGATATCGTGCGCGCTCTTCGTCATGCCCACGTTGGTCGAGTAGGTGAAGGTCTCGTCCGTCCGGAAAATGGGCAGCCAGGTCACGGAAGTGCCCATCGTCTCGTACCCGCTGACGACGAACATGGGCTTGCCACTCTGGCGTGGGTCGGGCCCGTTGGTTCCGGGAATCCCGAGCACATCCAGCCCGAAGTTGGTTCCGAAATCCGGGCCGCGCACCTGCTGCCCCAGCCGGTTGTATACCAGCGTGGCGTCCAGCACCAGGCTGGGGCCCACCACCCACGTGTAGCCGAGCGTTCCAACCTGCACCAGCGTGCTGCCGATGCCCGCTCCGCCGTTGCAGAGACCGCGCCCGCCGCCCTCGCCGAGCGCCGACTCGCAGGCTACCTGCGCGTCCATGGCGCTGTACTTGCCCCAGATCGTCTGCCGGTCCGTACGGTTCCAGTTGATCTTGACATCGTAGTTATCGCGGTTGAGCGCCTGCGTGCCGGCGTTGAAGAAGTTGGCGCTCGTGCCGGACAGATTCGGCAGCGGGACCAGTGCCTGCATCTTGCGGGTGATGGCGCTCTGCCGGCTGGCTGGGATTTTCGAATCGGGGAACAAAGTGCGCCCGGCCCCGTCGGCGTTGCCGGTCAGCGGATCATACAGCCGGACGTTGTACGCGCTGAAATCGCCCTCCCGCTGATCGGGCCGGGCCACCGTGAACAGTTGCGAGTAATTCTTGCGCTCGCGCACGCCTTCCCAGTCGCCGAAGAAGAACAGCTTGTTTTTCCGGATGGGCCCGCCGATGGCGACGCCGTCGGTGTTGTTGATGCTCTTCGGCGTCTTGCTGCCCTGGAAGAAGAAGTTCCGCGCCTGCATCCCGTTGTTCTGGTTGTAGGCGAAGACCGCTCCATGGAACTCGTTGGTTCCAGATTTCGTGGACACCGTGATGGCGGCGCCTCCCGCCATGCCCTGCTCGGCATCGAAGGCGTTCGTGCTGATGTTGACGGTTTCGATCGACTCCGCCGGCGGCACGTAGAGCGTGTGCGAGGAGATGATGTTGTACTTGTTCAGCCCGCCGTCCACGCGGGTGTTGCTGTTGCTGCGAACCGTGCCGTTGATATTGGTGGAGAGCGCGCGGGCCGGCGTGTCGCTCAACGCGTTCTGAAGCTGGCTGGGCGTCGAGCCTGGCACCAGGTCGATCAGACTCTGATAATTCCGGTACTGCGTCAAAGGCAGGCTGGTGACCTCGCGCGCCCCGAGTTCCACATGCACGTCGGCTTTGTCGGCCTGCAGGACCGACGCTGAAGCGGACACGGTGACCGCCTCGGTCACCTGGCCCACATTCAACTCGACGTCCACGCGCGCCACGGTGTTGATGGTGACCTGCACGTCGCGCAGGCTGAACGGCTGGAGTCCCTGCGCTTTGATGGACAGCGTGTAGGCGCCGGGCAGCACGTTGGTGAAAAGGAATTCCCCGACCGCGCTGGCAGTCGCGGTGCGGGTCTGGTTGGTTTCCTGGTTGGTGAGGGTGATGCCGGCGCCGGGCACCACGGCCAGCGATGAGTCTCGCACCGTCCCGACCACCGTCCCGTAGAGCACCTGCGCTTGCGCCCGCTCCACACCGCCTAAGAGGAACAACAACGTCACGATGCCGAGAAGGCATCGCAACCACCGTCTCATACGTCTCATGACAGACTCCCTTCGGACCTTATTACTCTCATAGAGAGAAGCACGCCTCGTTTGCCGCCGTCAGAACCGGAGCTTCAAACTAAACTGCCATTGCCGCCCGGACCATGCCAAACTCGACACCCGGCCGAAACTGGAGCTGGTCGGGGTTGTGTTCGGAGCGCCGAAAATCGGCGAATTCGGCGCGTTGATGGCTTCCGCGCGGAACGCCATTTTCACCGCTTCCGTGATGGGGAAGTCCTTCTGCACCGACAGGTCCCAACGCCGCTGGGCGTCGCTCCGCACGTGGGCGAACCGCAGTGGGAACGTCCGCACGTTGTGGCTGCGCTGCTGGGCGCTGTTGCGGTTGAAGCCGGCATCGACGTTAAACCACCGCTCCGGGGTTCGTTGGCTCTTGGCCAGCGCGATGTTCTTGATGTCGCCAACGAAGATCGCGTCTCCGAACTCCAGGGGCTGCCCGGACTGGTGGCGGAACACCACGCCGAACTGCCAGCCCCCGGCCACCGCATTCAGGGCTTTGGGCATGCCGGTCCCGAAACGCCGGCCCCGGCCGAAGGGCAGCTCCCAAATCCCCGTCAGCGACACGATGTGCGGCCGGTCCGAACCGGCGAGCGTTTCGTAAGGCATCGGATCGGCCGCATTCGGGAATTCGGTCGCCTGCATCAGCTTCGAGAACGTGTAGGCCCCCTGGAACGTGAACCCGTGGGAGAAGCGCTTCTCGGCACGCAGTTGCAGCGAGTGGTACCAGGAATAACCGATGTTCTCATCCACGATGACGTTGCCGAAGTGCGGATACGGCCTCAGCAAGTCCACCCGCGCGACGGTGGAGCCGAAGATGGGATCGGTCCCCAGAAAGGGACTCGGCACCCGCTGGCTCAGATAGTCGATCGCCGGCTGGTCGCGGAAAAAGCTCGTGCTCAAGTAGCGAGTGGGCACGCCGTTGATGTTGCGCGGGATCTCCAGCCGCGTGCCCCGATTGCCCACATAGCCGGCTTCCACCAGGAACTGCGCCGGGAGCAACTGCTGCACTCCGAAGCTCCAGCGCTGCGCATATGGGTTCTTTCGCATGCTGTTGTAGTAGTTCAGCGACTGGTTCAGGTTGGTCTTCAAGCCGCCGGCCGGCCCTAACGGTTGCAGCAGCCCGCCGGGAAACGGATCTGACGCCCGGGTGACGAAGGTCAATCCGCCGTCTCGAGTAACTTGGATCGGAGTAGTCTGAGCGAAGCCTGTTTGGATGGGAACCGTCTGGTTCACGCCTACCGTGTCGAAGAACAGACCGTAACCGGCGCGGAGAACCGTCTTGGGCGTGAGCTGGTAGGCCAGCCCCAGGCGCGGCATGAAGTTGGTCCCGCCGGTGGTAAACGGGCTGCGTCCCGAGCCTGTCTGGCTCACCCAGCCAAGTCCGCCCAGCACCCGGAAGTCCGCCGGCGCAATCTCGGAAATGGGGTTCCGCGCGTAGTTGGCTTTGGCCGCCGCATCGATCGGATTCGGCGTGCCTCCGGCAAATTGGGCCACCAGCCGGTTATAGCGTTCGGTAACCGGCAGGTCGTATTCCCACCGCAGCCCGAGATTTACGGTCAGCCTTCGCGTCAGCTTGTAGTCGTCTTGCAGGTAGAGCCCCAGGGACGGGCCGTTCAACGCGAAACTGGGAGTCAACTCCATGTAGCTGGCGTCGGTCGGAAGGCCGAGAAACATCGACGCCAGGTCCTGGCCCAGCGGCGAGCCCGCGGAGTTGTCCAGCGGGCCGCGCGTGTAGGTCGTGCTGAAGCGGAAGAAAGGAGAGGTCGCGTACGGAAAACGGTTGCCGAAGGAGCGGCTGCCGCGAAAACTGGTCCCGAATTTCAAGTTGTGCTGCCGCAGGACCTTGGTGAAATTGCCGTTCAAGCTATGAACGAGGCCGGTGTTCGAGCCATCGCCGGTCCAGAAGCGGGACATCCTGGCGTACCCGTCCAGCGCGGCCTCAGGGATGGTGGCGAATTTCCGGTCAATCACGCTCACCAGCCTCGGAGAGAATCCGAGAGCCGCCAGGTCCCAGCCCTGGCTGGCCCGGTAGTCGGCGCGCTCCTGATAGGTCAAGCCGTACCGGAAGTTGAACACCATGGTGGGACTAAGGACTCTCACGTAGTCGAGCGCCGCTCCCTTGTCCCGCGAGGAGGTCAGCAGGCCAGAGGCGGGGTTGTTTCGCCCGAGGCGCCGCAACTGGTCTTCATCCCAACTGGCGAAATCGACGCGCACGAAGAACCGGTTGTTTTCGTCGAAGGCGTGGTCCACGCGGGCGAGGTGAACCCAGTAGTCCTGGGTGGCCACCGCCGGCGTGTAGTAGTTGAGGAGGCCGTCTCGGGTGCCCGGCAGATTCGGCTCCGGGTAGAAGCTCACCATGTTCTTGCCCACCGGGTCCATCAGGCTGGCCGGAATCACGTTGTTGGGAAACGGCGTCCGCGTCAGGCGGCCGCCGGGGGCCGGCGCGGCGGAGAAAGGATTATAGATCTGGTACCTGTCGCCCAATGCCAGCAGGCCGGAGAAATCGCCGTTTCGCTGGCGGAGCGACGGAACCGTGTCCGTGCGCGGCTCGGGGACCGCCCAAATGTTGCGCTCGTAGGTATAGAAAAAGAAGGTCTTGTTCTTGCCGTTGTAGCCGGGCAGGCGGACCGGCCCTCCGAGGTCGAAACCGGCGCGATTGTACTGATACACATCCAGTTTGCGGCCGGCCTGGTTGTCGAAGAAGCTGGGGGCGTCGAAAGCGCTATTCTTCAGAAACCAGTGCGCGCCCCCGTGAAACTGGTTCGTGCCGCCTCTGGTGCTGACGTTCACCGAGGCGCCGATGGAATGCCCGACGCTGGCATCGTAGGACGAGGTCTCGATCCGGAACTCGCTCACCGCCGTGGTAGGCGGACTGAACGCCGGCCGGACGCCCCGGCTGATGCCATTGGGATAGGTGTTGGGAACGCCGTCGATGGAGAAGTCGTTGCTGGCGCCGGCATTGCCGTTGGACTGCACCTGGAGTCCGTTCCACGGAGCGTGCTGTTGTGGCATCGTCGCGGTGGGATTCACGATGCCCGGGGTGATGAACATGAGTTCGAGGGGGTTGCCCGCGAACAAGGGCAGTTCCTGGATTCGCCTCTGGTCGACCACCTGGCCGAGCGAGGCCGCGGCCGTGTCCAGCAGGGGCGCGTCCGACACCACGCTGACGGTCTCCTCCACAGTCCCGAGCGCCATCGGAATATTGATCTCCGCCACTTCACTGACCCGTAACTGGATGCCGGAGCGGGAGAACTTCTTGAAACCGGTCATCTCGGCAGTGAGCGAGTAAGTTCCGGGTGTCAGAAAGGGGATGACGAAGTTCCCGGTCGCGTTCGTCGTGGTGGAGGCAGTCACCTGAGTGGCCGCATTGACGGCCCGCACCCGGACGCCCGGCATGAAGGCGTTGGATTGGTCCGTCACGCGACCCGTAATACTACCCCTGGGATCCTGGCCACACACAATCGCGGTCCAGAGAAAGAAAGCCGCCAAAACCTGCGAGATCCTGGTTGTCATGACAGCAAGGGTGAGGCGAGCAACCGAGGAAGTCAAGTCAAATGGCGCCCGCCCCAATCAACTTGGTGTAACCGGATAAGTGATTGTTGCGATTGACCTTACCGGGGCAGATAAGCGCCGCCGGAAGGTCTCTCGCCGTACGGGGCCACGAGGGTGAGGATATAATGGGCGCAAGGGATTCCACAGGATGAGGCTTTCGAGATGAGCACCGAGGGGGAAGTACCAGAGGCCGCCCGGTTGCACCCGGAACCGCCAATCGTCCGGTTTGGCGTCTTTGAAGCAAACTTCGCGACCGAGGAACTCCGCAAGAACGGCGTCCTGATCCACCTCCCAGGCCAGCCGTTTCGGATCCTGGCCCAGTTGATCGAGCACCCGGGCGAGATGCTAACCCGGGAACAACTCCGGCACGGCTTGTGGCCCAAAGACACCTACGTTGACTTTGACCGTTGTCTGAACACAGCAGTCAACCGGCTGCGCGAGGCTCTGAACGACTCGGGGAAACACCCGCGCTACATCCAGACCCTCCCGAGACGCGGTTATCGGTTCCTGGCTCCCGTCGAACGTTTGGGTAGAGCGTTCGGAAACGGCGAGCCGGAAGCACTGGAGCCCCAGGCCGTCGCGGAGCCCGCAGTGGCCCGCACAACGAAGCTTCGGCGCTGGCCGCTGATCGCGGCCGTTGCCGCCGCCCTGGGTGCCGCCGCCATTGGATGGTTTCGCTTCGAAACAACCTCCCTTCCGAGTGGGCCTCCCGTGAGCGCCGCTCTAACAAGTTTTCCCGGCTCCGAGATCACCCCCTCCTATTCGCCTGAAGGAACCGCGGTGGCTTTTTCCTGGAACGGAGAGAACCGCGACCATTACAACGTCTACGTGCAGGCCGTGGGCTCACGAACCCCTCTGCGGCTGACCAACAGCCCGGCCGAAGACTTCGGTCCGAGCTATTCGCCGGACGGGCGCTGGATCGCCTTTTACCGGCGGTCGGGGGACAGCGTTGCCATTTACGTGATGTCGTCCCAGGGGGCCACGGCGTTTCGTTCGGGGCTCAGTGTCGGTCCCTCCGGCCCTTCCTCCGCGATCGTCCCGCGCCGCTCGGAGCCGGGCCTGGAGACTTTGTCCTGGTCGCCGGATGGGAAATTCCTGGCTTACGTCGACAAAGGGTCTCCTCAGGACCCCTACAGCATCTTCGTCCTATCCGTCGAAAACCGGCGTCAGGAGCAACTGACCTGGCCCCCGCCGGATCTGCTTGGAGACGGGTCGCCACGGTTCTCCCCAGACGGCCGCACGCTGGCCTTCGTTCGCAAGCAAACCGGCTTGTCGGGAGACCTCTACCTCGCTCCGCTCGCCGGCAGCGCTCCCCGGCGGCTGACGACCGACCGCAGCAGGATCAGCGGCCTGACCTGGACTCAGGATGGGCGAAGCCTGCTGTTCGGATCCGACCGCACCGGGGAGGATCTCCATCTGTGGAGAGTTCCCGTCTCGGGCGGAGTGCCGGAACGTTTGGCGCAGGTGCGCGAGCGCGCCGGATCTCCAACCGTCCCGGTTCGCGGCTCCGGCCTGGCCTTTGTCCGGTGGGCGCAGCAAACCCATATTTGGCGCATTCCGCTGGCGCCAATCGGTCCGGCGGCGGCTGCCAAGCTGGACCTTTCCGGCGAGGGGGCCAACCCGCAATTCTCACCCGACGGATCACGGATCGCCTGGTCATCCCAGCGCTCCGGCGTTACCGAAATCTGGGTCAGCGATTCCAGCGGCCTGAATCCCGTCCGACTGACCTGGGTGGGAGGCAAGTCCGCCAGCCCACGATGGTCGGCTGACGGGCAGGAAATCGCCTTCGATTCCTTCGCTCGGGGGAACTGGGACATTTACGTCATCGGCGCCCGGGGAGGCCAGCCCCACCCGCTCACGGCGCACCCGGGAGAGGACGTCCGGCCGAGTTGGTCCTCCGATGGACGATGGGTCTATTTCGGCTCCGACCGGTCGGGCACCATGCAGATCTGGAAGACGCGCCGGGGCGGCGGAGACGCCCGGCAAGTGACCCGGCAGGGGGGCTATGAGGCGGTCGAGTCCCGCGACGGAGCTTTCGTTTACTACGTCCGGCGTGGCGTTGCCGGACTGTGGAGGACACCGGTGGAAGGCGGCCAGGAAGATCTGGTGCTGAAGAGCCTTCAATGGGAGAACTCACGCAACTGGGTGGTCACCCCAAAGGGCGTCTATTTCCTGGCCTGGGAAGGGAGCCGGCCTTCCGAGCGGAAGTACTCCCTCCAGCTTCTACGGCCCGAAACCGGGCGGGTCGAACAGGTGGCTTCTTTGGGCGATGTCCGCGTCCTGGACGGCGGATGCTCGATCTCACCCGACGGAAAGTGGCTTCTCTACGTGCAGGACGGCGAGAACGAGACCGATATAGCCGTGCTGCGGGACTTCCGCTGACTTTCGGGACTTAATTGTACGCCGGCTCCTGAGACACAAGCCGGCGGTCTGGGTGAGCCATCGGTTTTCAACAGGCGGCCCTACCGCGCCAGTTCGTCATGCAATCCCGGCAGGCTGCGCGTGTTCCAGAACTGGTTCGGCTGCCAGCCGAGGTGGTCCAGCTTCAGCAATTGCGCCGCGCCGTCCTTGCTCTTGCCCTGGCGGCGCAGATCGCTGCTGCGCCCGCGAACCGTCTCGAAGGTCTGTCCGACGTGATCCAATGGGATTCATGGGCACTTTACTGGCCCTGATGACACTCGCCGCCACCGTATCGAACGCCGCCGATCGCAGCCAGTCGCGGTCGATGGTCTACTCGCGGCGAGGCATTGTGTCGACCAGCCACGTGCTGGCGTCGCAGGCCGGCGCGCAGGTGCTGGCGCGCGGAGGCTCCGCGGTGGACGCAGCCATCGCCGCCAACGCGGTTCTGGGCGTGGTGGAGCCGATGATGTGCGGCATGGGGGGCGACCTGTTCGTCATCTACTACGAGGCCAGGACGGGGAAGCTCTACGGCTTGAATTCCTCCGGTTGGGCGCCCAAGGCTCTGACAGCAGAGGTCTTCGCCGAACGCGGCCTCGGCAGCGTTCCCGCCGAAGGCATCCTTGCGGTGACGGTTCCGGGCGCAGTGGAAGGTTGGTCGAACATGCACGGGCGATTCGGCAAGCTGAGGTGGAAAGATCTCTTCTCCGGCGCTATTGGCTTCGCCGCTGAAGGGCATCCGGTGCATGAGATTATTGGCGCGTTGTGGTCCGACCCGCGGCTGAACGCCACGCCGGAAGCCCGGCGTGTGTTCCTGCCGGGCGGAAGGGCGCCGCAGCCCGGGGACCTGTTCAAGAACCCCGACCTCGCCCGGACCATGCGAACTCTGGCCGATCAGGGCCGCGACGCCTTCTACCAGGGGCCGATCGCGCAACAGATCCTGGCCACCTCACAGAAGCTGGGAGGGGTGCTGGCGGCCGCTGACCTGGTGGAGTTTTCGACCGAGTGGGTGGAGCCGGTCTCCACCACCTATCGCGGCTGGCGCGTCCATAAACTCCCGCCCAATGGGCAGGGGATGGCCGCGCTGATGATGCTCAACATCATGGAGAACACTGGCCACGACCTGCACTCCAAGATCGAGTCGATGAAGCTGGCCTATTCGGACGTGATGGCCTACAACGCCGATCCGCGCTCTTCGCAAGTCCCGGTGAAGGGCCTGCTGGACAAGAGCTACAGCGCGGGGCGGTCCAAGCTGATCGATCACGCCAAGGCCAACTGCGCCGTACTGGCGGGCAGGCCGTTTGGTACAGACACGACGTACCTGGCGGTTGTGGACAGTGAGGGTAACATCGCCTCGTGGATCCAAAGCATCTACCACGCCTGGGGCTCGGGCGTGGTTCCCGAGCGGCTGGGCTTCCCGCTGCAGAACCGCGGCGCAGGATTCGTCCTCACCGCCGGCCACCCGAATATCGTGGCGCCCCGCAAGCGTCCCTTCCACACGATCATTCCCGCCTTCATGGAGAGGGACGACTTGCGCATCGGCTTCGGCATCATGGGCGGCGCCAACCAGCCGTTGGCTCACGCGCAGTTTGTCTCCTATGCCGCCGACCAGGGCATGAACATCCAGATGGCGCTGGAGTCGCCGCGCTTTACCAAGTCAGGCCCGGCGGGCTGCGACGTTCAACTGGAATCCCGGTTCCCGCCGGAGCTGATCGAGTCGCTGACGGGGAAGGGGCACCGGGTGGATCTGAGGGGAGCTTACTCCACCAACATGGGCCGCGGCGCGGCCGTGCTGTTCAACCCGCGCACCGGGCTGAAAGCCGCGGCGGCGGACCCGCGCTCCGACGGGGCGGCCGTGCCGCAGCCGTAGCGGCGTCAGGCGACGGTTCGCGGCCTGACTCGCTTGCGGATTTCCGCGCCGCGCTGGCGCTCGACCTGCCTCATCTCGTAGCCCAGTTGGAGGTGGAGCCACATTTCGGGCGAGACCTTGAAGTACGTGGCCAGCCGCAGAGCCGTATCGGCCGTGACGGCTCGTTGGCCGTGCACAATCTGACTGATGCGGTTGGGGGGAACATCCAGATCACGGGCCATTTGGTTGATGCTGATGCCCATCGGTTTCATGAACTCCTCGGAGAGGATTTCACCGGGATGGATGGGCTCCAGTAGTTTGGTTCTGCCTGCCATATGCCCTCCTAGTGGTAGTCGACAATCTCCACTTCGAATGCATCTCCATTGCGCCACGCGAAGCAGATGCGCCAGCGCTCGTTGATCCGGATGCTGAATCTGCCTGCACGATCGCCTTTCGGAGCTTCCAGCCGGTTACCCGGAGGTACCCATAGATCCTCCAGTTTCTTGGCGCCGTCGAGCATCAGCAGTTTTCGACGGGCAGCCCGCTCAATCGGACGAAACCGCGGAACATCTTCGTCCAGAAACAGCGCCGCGGTGTGCCGGCACCGGAATGTGCGGATCACAATCCCAGTCTATGACGCCGCAGGGGGGACGTCAAGCGTCATAGGAATGATGCCCACGGCCCACCCCCGACGTAAACCGGGTCAAGCGAAACAGCCGCGCTTACTTCTTTCCCCGTGCCGGGGCGCACTTGACCCACGCCTTCTTCCTGTTGCTCTCGATGACGGCTTCAAGGAGCTGCATGCCGCGGAGGCCGTCGGCGAAGGTGGGGTATTCGGCGGGCAGGCTGGGGTCGAGGACACGCGACCAGAAGCGCTTGTAGAGCTGCTTGTGGCTGTCGTCGTAGCCTTCGCTGTGGCCGCCGGGGTAGTCGGCATAGCTGGCCGCCTTGGGATAGAAGAGGCTGCCGTCCTTGAGGATGAGGCGGTTGGGTTCGTTCCGGTTGCCCACCCAGAGTTCGTCGGGGCGCTCCTGGTTCCAGGCGATGCTGCACTTGGAGCCGGCGATGAGCCACTCGAAGCGGTTCTTGCAGCCGGCCGAGACCTGGCTGACGGTGTAGGCGCCGCGGCAGGCGCCGCCGAGGTGGAGCATGGCCATGCCGAAGTCCTCGGTGTCGATCTTGACGTCGTCGTAGTCAGAGGGCTTGAGGGTTTTGCCGGCGAAGGTTTCGATGGCCACCTTGGGCTGCTTGCGGGTCTTGTGGATGATCTTGAGATCGGCGCAAAGGGCGGTGATGGAGAGGCCGGTGACGTGCTGGATCATGTCCATCCAGTGCGAGCCGATGTCGCCCATGACGCGCAGCGGGCCGTTGTGCTTGCGCAGGATGCGCCAGTTGAAGTCGGTGTCGTAGAGCAGCCAGTCCTGCGAGTAGGTGCCCTGGACGACGAGGATTTCGCCGAGGTCGCCGTTGGCGATCATGGCGCGGGCCTGCTGGACGGCCGGATAGTAGCGGAGGTTGTGGTTGGTGGCGTGGTGGAGCTTCTTCTTCTCCGCCAGGTCCAGCATCTCCTTGGCTTCCTTGGCCGACATGGCCAGGGGCTTCTCGCACAGCACGTGCTTGCCGGCGTTGAGGGCGGCCTTGGCCACTGGGGCATGCAGCGCGTTGGGCGTACAGACGTGGACGCCGGCGATTTCGGGGTCGGCCAGCAGGTCCTTGTAGTTCCCCATAGCCTTGGGGATGTGGTTGGCCTTGGCGAAGCGGTCGGCTTCGTCCTGCGAGATACCCGCGACGGCGGCGACTTCCACGAATCCCAGGCGGCGGAGGTTTTCCACGTGGGTCTTGCCCATGAATCCGGCGCCGATCACTCCAACTTTCAGTTTGTTCATAAAGTTTCCGTCCTCCGGAGCCGATAGGGGCTCAGGGTGAAGACTTTCTACACTCTATTACAACTGGCAGGGGCGAGGACAGTGGCGGCATGAGAGTCCGGTTGCGGTTCAAGAACAGTCACAAGAAACGGGCGAAAGTCGCGCCCAAGCTCCGGCGCGAACCTGATGTGGTGACCCCGGAAGAGATGGCAGGTACGCTGGCCACGCTGTTGCATCCAGCGGCAGTCATCCTGTTCGCCATCGCCGGCTGGAGGCTGGGACAGGACCTCGGCATTGCGGGGGAGTTCTTCCTGACCGACGGGCCGTTCTCGCACTGGCAGCCGTGGCTCGGGGCCGCGGCGGCGGTTGTGTCGGCGGCACTCTGGCTCAACCGGCGCAGCCGGCCGGCGCGCGTTCGCCTGGACGACGACGAAGCGGCGACGAGCTAGCGGAAATCGCAGTCCAGATTACCGATGGGCATTCCCGGCGGGGCCTCCTGCGCCTTGGGCAGGCGCATCTCCTTGGGATCCTTCTCAAACGCGGCGATTTGCGCCAATGCGTAGCTGATGTGGGCGTTCCTGGGCCGCAGGCTCAACCACGATTTCAGATCGCTTATCTTAGCGCCTGCCGCGGCGCGGGCGCCGCCCGAGGCCGCCTCGTCGACGGCGAGACTCATGACGCGCCGCAAGGCGGAGAGTTGAACCGTCCGCTGGATCTCGCCCTGTAGCCCCGGGGCGGGGGCCGGCTTCCATGTCTTGGTCCAAAGCCGGTCGATCACCTCACCCAGGGGCGGCTGGGCGGCGTCGCGCGCATGGAACTCGACCAGGCGCGAAGCGCGTTCGCCGTTCAGGAGCAGGTCCAGGACGATGGCGGCGGCCGATTCGGCGGCGCCGACGGGGTCAAAGGTCAACCCGGTGCGGCCCTTGAACAATTCGCGCGTCTGCTGGTAGCCGGCGGGCCGGGGCGGGATCAGCCGGATGATCCGCTCGGGAATTGCCAGGGCCTCCGGAGAGATGGTCTGTAGGACGGCGTCGAGAGCGCGGCGCTGTTCGGCGGCAGGCGCCAACGTGGTAGGTTGCTGCCCATCTCCGCGGAGCGCGTAGGAGTACCGCAATCCGCCCACCGTCTTCACGGCGGCCTCCACCTGGTAGCGGTGGGAGAGATAGAGGGGAACGAGGACGTCTTCGAGCAGCGCCAGGGGCGTTCCCTGGCGAATGTTGTTTTCGCCGAAGCGGGCCAGCGCGGCGGCACGCACCTTCATGAGGCGCTCGAGCTCATCCACGGCGTTCGAGCCGGAGTCCCACAGGTGCACCTCGGGGTGCGCGCTACCGGCCGGGCGGGCGTCCTGATCGGTGAGGTAGACAAGCCCGCGGCTGCGCGCGTCGCGGATCAAGGCGTCGCGCCCGCCGGCGTCAGAGACCCCGTAGCCCCACTGAATGGAGACCATATCCCATTCGCCGATGCCCTTGGCGTAGGCGCCGCCGAAGTCCGGCACACCGTTTTTCAGGTCCATCCAGGGGTGCGGATAGTCCATGACCGAGGCGCGGTTGGCGGTGGAGGCGATGTAGTTGTGGCCCAGACCGAGTGTGTGGCCGACCTCGTGGGCGGAGAGTTGCCGCAGGCGGGCAAGGGCCATCTCCAGAGCCTGAGGATTGGCCGCGCCGTTGCCGTAGGGGGCCAGGAAAGCCTCGGCGATCAGGAAGTCCTGGCGGACGCGGAGCGAGCCGAGGGTCACGTGGCCCTTGATGATCTCGCCGGTGCGCGGATCGGCGACGCTGGCGCCGTAGGACCAGCCGCGCGTGGAGCGGTGGACCCACTGGATCATGTTGTAGCGCACGTCCATGGGGTCGGCGTCCTCGGGCAGCAGTTCCACCTTGAAGCCGTTGGGGAAGCCGGCGGCTTCGAAGGCCTGGGACCACCAGCGGGCGCCTTCGAGCAGCGCGCCGCGGATGGGTTCGGGCGCGCCACGATCGAGGTAGTAGGTGATAACGCCGCCGGGCGCCAGGCGGTGGCGGTGGATGAAGCGCTTGACGACAGGCTCGCCGATGGGGGAGGCGAAGTCGTAGTAGGAGCGGGCGAAGTATCCGGCGCGCGGGTCGAACTCGCGCGGCTCGAAGCCGGGACCGGGCAGTTCGACGAAGCTGTGGTGGGTGCGGACGGTGACGGCGTCCTTGGACGGAGTCACCGCGTCGAGCAGGGGCCCGCCGGGCCCGCCGGTGAGCGTAATGGTGGCCTCCACCTCGGTATTTTTCGGGAAGTTCCGGGTGCGGGGCAGGTAAAACGCGCAGCGGGTGGAGTCCAGGCGGTAGGTTCCTTGCCGGGCGCGCTGGAGCGCTTCGGCGACGCCATGGGAATCCCGCAACAGGAACTGCGCGGCATCCACGTAGACCTTGCCGTCCTCCTGGACGCTCGCCTCGAAGCCCCACAGCACGCTTTCAGCGAAGCTCTCGCGCACGGCGCGGCGCTCAGGGTCGCTGGAGGAGAGGGCGCGGTAGCCATAGTTGGAGGCGACCAGCAGCACCTTGTTGCCGGACCGCTCCCAGCGCACGACCTGTGCGCCCCCCAACTGGCCCCGGTCCAGACCGATGTCATTGGAGCCGACTCCGGCGGGCAGAGAAGTGACGTAGAGGAACTCGCGGCCCCAGTGTCCGGCTTCGAGCCAGAGCTTGCCCTGTGGCTCATCCCAGATGTAGGGGACAAAGCCGTCGGACCTTTGTCCTTTCGGGGCGGCGGCGAATCCCAGCGAGCAGATCAGGCCCAGAACAATGAGCTTCATATTCACACCACTGTACACTGGACTCATGCGCATCCAGCGCCTGGCATCGATGATCTTCACCGCTCTGGCGGCATTGGCGCAGAAGCCGTGCGGCAATTCGCCCGCCAATGCGCCCTGCGACATCGCCTTCGACGGCCCGGCGAAGGCTGAGGTGTGGGCCGAGTTCCGAGCGCCGGACTTCAAGACCTACCGGCTGGCGGCGTTTCACGACGGGACGCGGCTGGTGTTCCGGGTGAATCCGGTCACCGCGGGCGAATGGACGTATAGAATCAGCGGCAACGTGGCGGCGCTGGACGGCAAGATCGACAAGTTCACCGCGGCGGCGAACACCGAGGCGACGCCGTTCATCCGGCGCGCCAACGCGCACCACTGGCAGGATGTGGAAAAACAGCAGCCGCACCTGTACATGGGCGCGGACTTCGACCCGGCCACGCTGGAAGCCCGCGCGGCGCAGCACTTCACCCACCTGGCGATTCCCATCTTTTCGCCAACCCAGGATCCGGGCTTCTACCGCAAGATCGACGAACAAGTGGCGTCGATCAACGCCAAGGGCATGGTGGCCGACCTGATCCTGGCGCCGACGCCGGCGGCGCTGGAGAGGGCGTTTCCCACCTGGCAGCAGCGCGAGGCGTATTTGCGTTTCATCACCGGGCGCTATTCGGCGTTTAACGTCTCCTGGTGGCTGGCGGAGGAGTGGGAAAGCTCCCCCAACGGCCGAGCCGTGCTGAAAGAGCTGGGCCTGGCCCTGAAGAAGCTGGATCCGTATGCGCATCCGCGCTCCACTCGGGCGGCCTTCACCTCATCGCCGCTTGGCCCCGACGGTTGGATGGATCACACCGTGTACGGGACCGCCGCGCCGGAGGCGCTGCCCGCCGTCGAGCACATCCAGAACACCGTGCCGCAAGTAGTCGCGTTGGACGCGGGACTGCCGCCCGATCTCTTCCGCAAGCGGTTGTGGAACACGAGCATGTCCGGCGCTTATCTTTTTCTGGCCGGACGGGCGCCGGCCGATTCGCCGAACGCGCTGGCCATGGCGGCATGGCATGAGTTCTTTTCCAAACGAACGCGCTACTGGGACCTGCAGCCGTTTTTCGACCTGGACGGCGCGCGGGCGCTGGCGATCGCCGGTCTGAAGGACGGCGACGGGGACGAGTTGTTCCAGGCGGTGGAGTACATCGCCTACGTGGAGCATCCGGCGCAGTTTGAACTGCGCGTGTTCAAGCACAGTTACGACGTGTGGTGGGTGAATCCCTCCACCGGCGAGGCGGTGAAAGAGAAGAAGGACTGGAAGGGAGACGTTTGGCGGGGCACGCCGCCCGACGCCACCCGCGACTGGGTGTTGCACCTGTCGCGCGACGGCAAGAAGGAGGGGATGCTCAAGAGCTACAAGTTCGAATCCTGGCCGATTCCGGTGCAGGAGCCGGCGCGCGACGCCAAGGCCGCGCCGTTCGAACTGGTCGTGCCGCCGGCCGACGCCACGCTGGTGGCGGGCAAGCCGGTGAATTACACCATCAAACTCAAGAAGCAGACGGCCGGTACGCGCCGGATGACCTATGTGTTGAGCGGCGAGATCGTGCGGGACGGGCAGGGCAACCGTTTTCTGGCGGCCGGGCCGGAGGGCTCGTTCACCATCCCGGCCTCGGCGCTGACGGGCGGGCCGGGGGTCATCAATTTTCGCGTAGCGGCACTCAACGCTCCGGGGAAGCTGTACGTAATCGATTCGGTTTTCAACGTCGCGAAATGACCAGAATTGTCGCTCTCGATACCGCCTCGGAGTACGGCTCCATCGCCCTGGTCGAAGACGGCACGGTGGTGGAGGAAGTGCTGCTGCACTCCCCGGAGGGCTTCGGTCACGTGCTGTTCCCCGCCCTGGACCGGCTGATGAAGCGCCACCTCTGGCGGCATGAGACCGTTACCGGATATGCCGCGGGGTCGGGCCCGGGATCGTTCACCGGGGTGCGCATCGCGCTGGCGGCGGTGAAGGGACTGGCGGAGGCGGCCGGCGCCAAAGCCGCGGGAGTTTCCAACCTGATGGCGATGGCGTCGTTCGGCTCGGCGCACGTGCGGGCGCCGTTTTGCGACGCGCGGCGCGGGGAGATCTACGGCGCCCTGTACGACGAGAGCCTGCACGCGCTGAGCCCGGAGGTGGTGGCCAGGTTGCAGGTCTGGCGGGACGCCCTGCCAGCCGGAGCGGAGCTGCTCACAAGCTCGCCGGAGGTCTTTGGGATTCCGGCGACGGTGACGCCGCGGGCGCTGGCCGGGGCCATAGGCCGGCTGGCCGCCGCGCGGCTGACCGACCCGGTGGCGCTGGACGCCAACTACGTCCGCCGGCCGGACGCCGAACTCAACTGGAAGGATATCTCCTGATGCTGTTACTCCTCGCTGCAGTGACCCTGATCCGCGTTCCCGATTCGGGCATTCAACCGCAGGCTCACACCGATGCCTCCGGGCGCATTCACCTGCTGTACTTCCAAGGCCAGCCGGGCGCGGGCGATCTTTTCTACAGATCGTCGGCCGACGCAGGCAAGTCCTGGTCGAGCGCGCTGCGCGTGAACACGCGGCCCAACTCCGCCATCGCCACGGGCAACATCCGCGGCGCGCACCTGGCGCTGGGGCGCAACGGGCGGCCGCACGTCGCCTGGATGGGCTCAGGCCAGGCGGAGCCCAAGTCGGGGATGTTCTATACGCGCCTCGACGCCGCCGGCAAGGCTTTCGAGCCGGAACGCAACCTGGTGACCAAGGCATGGGGCCTGGACGGCGGGGGTACGCTGGCGGCCGACGGCGGCGGGCGCGTTTATGTGCTGTGGCACGCGCCCACGCCGGGCACGAGAGGCGAGGAGAACCGGCAGGTGTGGGTGGCAACGTCCACAGACGACGGGGCGTCGTTCGCGGCCGAACGTCCGGCCTGGCCGACACCCACCGGCGCGTGCGGCTGCTGCGGGATGCGCGCACACGCCGATGCGGACGGGAAGCTGCGCGTACTCTACCGCGGGACCCAGCTCATGGTGCACCGCGACATGTACCTGTTGACGTCGACCGATGGCGGCGGCACTTTCGAAGGGCGCAAGATCGACGAGTGGGAGGTGGGCGCCTGCGTGATGAGCACGGCCTGGCTTTCAGAGGGGACCTCAGCGTGGGAGACGCGCGGGCAGGTCCACGCCCAGTCGGGGGCTCTGCCGCTGACGGCGCCCAACCAGGGGAAGCGGAAACACCCCATCGCCGTGCGCAACGGGAGAGGCAACACTCTGCTCCTCTGGACGGAGAACATGGGCTGGAACCGGGGCGGGTCACTGGCCTGGCAGCTCTTCGACGTGAAGGGGACGTCGGCCGAACACGGCGACGCACCCGGGGTGCCGGTCTGGAGCCTGGTCTCCGCCGTCGCCCTGCCCTCGGGTGACTTCGTGGTTCTCTACTGAGCCGCGGCCGGCAGCGGGTGCCACAATGGACAGCATGTCCTCCGCGCCGCGCCGCTGGGAGTCCGTCATTCTGGAACGTCTCGCCGTTCTGCCGCACGGCCGCGCCGGTTTGAAGCAACTGCTGCGCGAACTCGGCGTAAAGGGGCACGAGCGCAAAGAACTGGAAGCGGCGCTCGAAAAACTGGCCGCAACGGGCGCGCTGATTCCACTGCGCGGGGACCAGTACGTGCTGCCGGGCGCAACGCAGGAGTTTGCCCTGGGCCGGCTGAACGTGCACCGCGACGGCTACGGCTTTGTGGTCGCCGACCAGCCGCCGCCGGGCATCCGTGGAGACGTCTTCATCCCGCCCGATTCGCACGGCCACGCCATGCACGGCGACCGCGTGCTGGCACGAATCAACCGCATCGCCTCCGACCAGCGGGCCGAAGGCGAGGTAATCCGGATCCTGCAGCGGGCGCACCCCACCGTGGTGGGCGAGTTCCGCACCGGCCGCCGGGAGAACTACGTGGTCCCACAGGAGACGCGCATCCAGCAGCCCATCATCATCCCCGCCGGCATGGAGATGCCGGCGGGCGGCGCGTCGCCGGATCGCATCGGCGGCAGCCCGGTGAGTCTGCGCGGCCCGGAAGAGCTGGACGGCATGATCGTCAATGTCGAGATCGTGGAGTATCCGGAGCGGGACGACGACTTCGCCGTCGGCCGCGTGGTGGAGATCCTGGGCCGCCCGGGCGACTTCGGGCTCGACGTCGAGATCACCATCCGCAAGCACCACCTGCCCAACCGTTTCCCCGCCGAGGCGCTGGATCAGGCCCAGCGCGTTCCCTTGACCCTGACGCAGGCGGAGTTGCAGGGCAGGCGCGACTTCCGGGGCATGGAGGTGGTCACCATCGACGGCGAAACGGCGCGGGACTTCGACGATGCGGTATGGGTGGATACGCTGCCGAACGGCCACTACCTGCTCCACGTGCACATCGCCGACGTGAGCCACTACGTGCGGCCGGGCACGCCGATCGATATCGAGGCGGTGAACCGGGGGACCAGCGTCTACTTCCCCGACCGCGCCGTGCCCATGCTGCCGCTGGAGCTTTCCACCGAGATCTGTTCGTTGAAACCGGGCGTGGACCGGCTGTGCCTCTCGGCGCTGCTGGAGTTCGACCGGCAGGGCGACGTGGTCTCGCAGGAGTTCTGCCGCGGCGTGATCCGCAGCATCGAGCGGATGACCTACACGAGCGTGCACCTCATCCTCGAAGGCGATGCCGGCCTGCGGCAGCGCTACGCGCCGCTGGTGGGGCGCTTCGAACTGATGCAGGAGCTGGCGCTCGTCCTCAACCGCGGCCGCATGAAGCGCGGCTCGATCGACTTCGACCTGCCGGAGCCGCTGGTGCTGTTCAACGAGCAGGGCGCCATGACCGGCATCGCGCGCACGCCGCGCAACATCGCGCACCGCATCATCGAGGAGTTCATGCTGGCGGCCAACCAGGCGGTGAGCGCCCACCTGGAGTCGAAGCTGGACGAGTCGATCTACCGCATCCACGAGGTTCCAGACCCCAAGCGGGTGCTGGACTTCGAGGAGGTGGCCTCGCGTTTCGGCTTCACGCTCGGCATTCCCGCCATGCCCGTGCAACGCTTCCGCATGACGGAGCGCAAGCGGGACGGGCGCAAGGTGCAGAAAGAGATCGTCCGCGCCGACGATAACTTCCGCGTTACATCGAAGATGTACCAGAAGCTGGTGGAGCAGCTGGAGGGGCGGCCCGAGGAGCGCATCCTGAGCTACCTGATGCTGCGCTCGCTGAAGCAGGCGCGCTACTCGACGCGGAATGAAGGCCACTTCGCGCTGGCGGCGAAGTCGTACACGCATTTCACCTCGCCCATCCGGCGCTATCCGGACCTGCTGGTGCACCGGCTGTTGGGCGGGCTGCTGGACGGCGAACGAAACGCCTCGGTCTGCCCGCCCGGCGTCACGCTGGAGGCGCTGGCCGCGCAGTGTTCGGACACCGAGCGGCGCGCGGCGGAAGCCGAGCGGGAACTCCTGGAATGGAAGAAAGTCCAGTTCATGATCGACCGCGTGGGGGACGAGTTCCCTGCCCTGGTGATCAGCACGATGAAGTTCGGCTTCTTCGTGGAGCTGGACGAACTGTTCGTCGAGGGCATGGTCCCGGTGGACACGTTGCCAGGGGAGCGCTGGGGCTTCCAGGAGAACACGCGCCGCATTGTCGCCGAGCGCAGCCGGCGGGAGATCAAGATCGGCGACAAGGTGAAGGTCCGGCTGGACCGTGTGGACGGGGTGGAAAAGAAGCTGTACTTCTCTATGGTGACGCCGGGGCCGCCGCGGCGGGCTTCGAAATCGCGACGCTGACCAGGGCGGCGAGGATCAGGGCGGGCATGAGCGCCGACTGCGGTCTGCCGGTCTGGAGCAGCAGCGCCGCGAGCGGGAAGACGGCGGCGGCCAGCACGAGCCGGGTGGCGCGCTCGCGGGCCATGGCCAGGCAGGGGAGCAGCAGGACGGTATCGTGCAGGAAGTCGTGCGGGACAACCAGCAGGCCGCCGAGCAGGGCGGCGATGAGCCCGCGCTCGGCGTCGCGATGTTTGAACATGGCCCACAGGGCCAGCGCGGCCACGGCCAGGGTCGTGACGGCGCGCGCCCAGGCCACGTCGAGTCCCGCTGAAGCCAGCAAGAGGCGCGCATTCGGCATGGCGTCGATTTCCACCTGCACGCCCGGCTGCCGGAGCAGGTCGAGATAGCGGAGCGGCCAGGCCCAGCCTTCGACGGCGAAGCTCACAGCCGCCAGCGCCGCTCCGGCCGTCGCGGCCCATCCAAGTACGCGCCACTTGCGGCCGGCGATGAGAGCAAAGGGCAGCAGCACGAACAGGTGGTACTTGATGGAGCAGAGCGCCCACAGCGCGCCGGCGAGCGCGTTCCTGCCCTGCCGCATGGCGAGCACCGCGCCTGCCACCAGGGCGGCCAGCAGCGCGGTGTCCTGGCCGTTGAGCACGGCCAGATAGGTCGCTGGAAAACAGACGGCCAGGATGAGAAACTCGCGGCTGTGCGGGGCGAATTGGGCGATGAGCCAGGCCATGCAGGCCGAGGTGAGGGCCAGCCACAGCCAGTAGGCGGTCTTGTAGGGCAGCAGCGAGAGCGGCTTGTGCAGCAGGGCGTAGTAGGGCAGGCGGGTGAATCCGTGGGCGCCGCTGAGCCGCTCGCCCATGACCTCGTCGTGAATCCGGAAGTAGGATTCGATGTCGTAGAGCTGCCCGGCGCCCGAAAGGCGGCCGCCGGAATAGAAGCTCAAGTAATCGGTGTTGCCGCGCAGGACGCGGCTACGGGTGAGTTGGAAGTACAGCCCAAGCCAGCCGGCGGCGAGCAGCAGGGAGAGGACGAGGACGCGCCGTGTGGTCATGGCAAGCCGTCATTGTGCCACATGCGCCTGGATAGAATCTCGAAACTTCAGGGTGGAGGCAGGCGTCTGACGGGTGTGGAGCTGAACAACATCCCAAGGGCCTTTGGCGCCGGCTCGCCCGGCGACGCCTGGCGCGTGCAAGCCTCGAGAGATGTTCGCAGGCGTAGCCGCCCGCTGTCGGACGGCGCCGCCGCGGCGGCAGCGTTCACCCCGTTTCTGGTCCCGCCCGCGCCTGGCGAGAACTCCGACTTCTTCCTGGCGCCCACGCGCCCGGACGCCGCGCCGGTCTCGGGGCTGCTGCGCAGCCTGCTCGACTGAAATCAGATGCAGCGGAAGCGCTCCGCGCACTGCCGGCAGAAGGCGGCCTGGCGCACGTCGATGCGCTCCACCGAATGGGCCGTGGACATGACGCAGTGCCAGTCGACGCAGTGCTTCAACCCCTGTGTGTGTCCCAATTCGTGGAGCGTTTCCTTGACCAGGCGGGCGTCCAGCGCCGCCTCATTGGCCGGCAGGCCGTAGTATTCGTCCTTCAGCCGGTGGGCCGACACCACGGCGCAGGGTCCATTCAACTGGGCTTCTCCGAAGACGAAGGTGAGGACGGGCACGTAGAGGTCGAGATCCGTGACCCCGATCAGCGCGGTCCCGGCGTTCGGGGCCCGGCTGGAGAGCCGGGCGAGAATCGCGGTGGAGTAGGCCTGGGCGCGCAGCTCGTCGAAGTCGCCGGTCACATCAAGGAAGCACGTATCGACGTGGCAGTTGACGCCCAGCGCGCGGGCCAGCGCGGCGGCGAGACGGTCCAGCACCTCCATCGCCGGCAGGCCGTCGCCGCCCCGCAAGCCCAACCGCACGAGGATCAGGGAGGCGACCACAGTGGCGCCTGTTACTTTGCCGCGGCCTCGCGCAGGCCGTAGCGCCGGATCTTGTTGTAGAGCGTGGTCCGGTCGATGTCGAGGATGCGCGCGGTGCGCGACAGGTTCCAGTTGGTCTCGGCGAGCATGCGTCCGATGTGGACCCGCTCGATGTCCTCCAATCTCTGCCCGCCCGCGCCGGGGGCGGCGGGGGCCGACTGGAACGGGAAGTCCTCCGGCCTCAGGTCGCTTTCGCGGCTGATCAGCATCGCCCGCTCGATGGAGTTTTCGAGCTCGCGCACGTTGCCCGGCCAGGCGTATTCGGCCAGGAGTTCCAGCGCCTTGGCGCTGAGCCGCTGCGGCTGGCGGTTCATCTGGCCGGCGAGCTTCTGGAGGAAGTGGCCGGCCAGAGGAGCGATGTCGTCGCGCCGCGCGCGCAGCGGGGGGATTTCGATGACGAACACGTTGAGCCGGTAGTACAGATCCGGCCGGAACAGCCCCTCGGCCACCAGGCTTTCCAGGCTCTTGTTGGTGGCGGCGATGGCGCGGAAGTCGACCTTGATCTCCTGGGTGTCGCCGACGCGCACGATGGCCTTCTCCTGCAATACGCGCAGCAGGTCGGTCTGCACGCGCAGGCTGATGTCGGAGATCTCGTCGAGGAAGACGGTGCCGCCGTCGGCCACCTCAAACTTCCCTTTTCTGCGGGCCTGGGCGCCGGTGAAAGCGCCGCGCTCGTGGCCGAAGAGCTCGCTCTCGAGCAGGCTCTCGGTCAACGCGCCGCAGTGAATCACCACCATCGGGTTAAAGCGCCGCGGGCTGGCCGCGTGGATGGCGCGCGCCACCACCTCCTTGCCGGTGCCGCTTTCGCCGGTAATCAGCACGGTGGCGTCGGTCGGCGCTACCGTCTCCACCATTTCCATCACGCGTTTCATGGCCGGACTCTGGCCGATCAGTTGGGTGTCCGGGAAGATCTGTTTCAAGTTCTCGCGCAGCCGCACCACCTCGCGCGCGGCGCTGCGGTGGGCAATGGCGTTGGAGATGAGGTGGACGAGCTCGTCGGGGTCGAAGGGTTTGGTGATGTAGTCGTAGGCGCCGTTCTTGAGCGCCCTCACCGCCGTCTCCACCGAGGCGTATCCGGTCATGATGATCACCGGCATGCCGGGATCGATCTCATGCAGACGCACCTGCAGCTCGATGCCGTCCACGCCGGGCATTTTGATGTCGACCAGAGCCAGGTCGAAACGCTCGCGCGACAGCAGCTCCAGCGCCACCGCCGCGCCGGAGGCGATGATCACGTCGAAGCCCTCGCTCTCAAACCACTTGCCGAGCGAGTCGCGCACCACGATGTCGTCGTCGACGATGAGCAGCTTTCCGCAGTTCATTCCCTCTTCCCTTCGGCGGCCGTGGCCGCGGGTCTTTCGGCGTCCGCTCGCAACGGCAGATGAACTGTGAACTCGGCCCCCTGCCCCGGCGCGCTGGCCAGCATGATCGTGCCGCCGTGCCGCTCCACGATTCCCTTGGCCACCGCCAGGCCGAGGCCGGTCCTGTGCTGGTCGTCCTTAGTGGAAAAGAACGGCTCGAAGATCTGCGCGTGAAGCGTCGGCTCAATGCCGGGACCATTGTCCTTCACCGAAATGGCGACACCGGCGCCGCGCGCCAGCGCACTGGTCCGCACAGTAATCTCCCCGCCCTTGCCCAGCGCCTCGCCGGCGTTGGCCAGCAACACGATGAGCACCTGCTGGATCTGCGCCGGGTCGCAGGAGATCTCCGGCAAGTCCGGCGCCAGGTCGGTGACCAGCGCGGTCTGCGCCAGTTCAAACTGGTGCGAGACCAGGCGCACCGAGCGGTCCACCACCATGTTGACCTGCACCATGGCACGCTGCGGCGGGCTCTGGCGCGCGAACGCGAGCAGGTTCTTCATCAGGTCTCCACAGCGGCGCGACTCGCGCTCGATGATCTTCAGGTTTTCCACCACGCGGGCGCGCGCCTTGTCGTCCAGCTCGTCGCGCTGCACGTCCTTCAGCGCCAGCCGCGCATAGGTGAGCATACCGAAGAGCGGGTTGTTTACCTCGTGCGCAACCGTCGCGGCGAGTTTGCCGAGCGAGGCCATCTTTTCGTTGTGGATCATGCCCTTGTGGGCGGTTTCCAGTTCCGCGGTCTTCTGCCGGACACGGTCCTCCAGCGTGTGGGCCCAGCGCGTGAGTTCGCCGTGGGCCTGGTCGAGCTCCTCCGCCATGTCGTTGAAGGAACCGGCGAGCACGCCCAGTTCGTCTTTGGAACGGACCTCGATGCGGTGGCTGAGGTCTCCGCGGGCCAGGCTGATGGTCCCCTGCAGCAGTGCCCGCACCGGGCGGTGGACGAAGTACCACACGAAGGTCATGGAGATAATGGCCGCCAGAATGCCGGCCACGGCCGTGAATTGGTAGACCTGAAGCCGGTGCTCGGCCAGTTGCGCATCCACGGCGTCCAGGGCCAGGTGGGCGTCGATGACACCGAGGATGCGGCGCGAGACCGGGTGCGCGTGGCAGGCGGCGTTGCTGCACTCGGCGTGGTTCTCGATCGGCCGGATGACGGCCAGCGTGCGCTGGCCGTTTTCCGCCGTGAAAATGCGCGCCCGGTCCTTGCGTGTGAGTTTGGTCAGCGGGCGCTCCTGGGCGTGGCAGGCGTAACAGCTCTCGGCCTTCTTGTCGACCAGAGTGCCCACCTCCGACGCGTCGGTGGAGTGCCTCACCAGCCCCTCTTCATTGATGATGCGCAGCTTGCGGATGCCCGGTTCGCGCCCGATGTCCTGAATCAGAGTGAAGAGGAGCTCCCGGTCGTTGTGCAACATCGCGCCCCAGGCCGAGGAGTGGACGACGTCGGAGATGCGCTCAGCCGAGAGGCTGATCAGCGCCTCGAGATGCCGCTGCTCGAGGCGCTGATGCAGAACTCCAAACAGGGTGAAGCCGACAATTGCGCCGAATACCAGGCAGCCTGCAAGCTTGGCTCCCAGGCCTGGGCGCCGCAGGCCTTCAAACGGCCCCTGAATGGGATCAGGCTGCGTCAACCGGGTTCAGTCCCCCCTCGACAGCACCGGCTGGCAGGCTTCGCCGGAGAGCACGGGGAGCGTCGGCGCTTCCTCCGGCTCCTCCTCCCCGAAGACCGGCAGGTGTTTTGCGGCGAGCCTGAAGATGAAGAACCCGCCGGCGACAATCGCCAGGGTCACGGCCAGTTCCGTCCACTTCGGGACGTAGCTGACGCCCGAGGAGGCTTCCAGTCCAGTGACGCTGACATTCAGCCGGTGCGTCACGAAGCCCAGCAGGAACATGACCACGCCGATGTAGACGGCCGTCGGATTCTCCCGCGTCCGCTCGCGGAAGAACATCAGCATGGGGACGGCCATCAGCACCGTTTCCAGTCCGAACAGCCACCTTTCGATACCCGGAGTGTCGAGCGTCGCCAGCGCGCCGCGGTGATACAGGTCGAGGAAGCGCATCGTCATGTAGACGGCGATGGAGACGGCCAGCACCCTGGTCAGGCGCTTGATCAGCGGATACTCCAACTGCCGGTTGAATGCGCGGGCGCTGTGCCAGGATTCGAAGATGGTCATTGCCAACCCGGTGGCGATCGCCGATACGTAGAACAGCACCGGCAGCAGCGGCGAGTACCAGAGTGGGTGCAGCTTGTGCGGCATGATCAGAAACAGGCTGCCCAGCGAGCTTTGATGCAGCGTGGAGAGAATCACGCCCAGGATCACGATGGGCAACATGAAGAACTTGAGGATCCTTTGCGCCTTTGACAGCTTGAACTTCTCGAACACCAGCGGCAGGAACTCCAGGAACAGGACCGTGGTGTACAACATCACGCACCAGCCCACCTCGAACATCACCGAGCGCGGGTTCCACATGATGAGCGGGTGCCAGATGCGGTAGGGTCTGCCGAGGTCGAACATCAGGGCGACCACCACCAGCAGGTAGCCCAGGAACGCCGTCAGAATGGCCGGCCGGACGATGGGCTTGTAGGTCTTGATGTTGAAGATATGCACGATGGCGGCCAGCGTAAAACCGCCGGCGGCGAGCCCGACGCCGCAGAGCACGTCGAAGCCGATCCAGAGCCCCCAGGGGAACTGATCGGTGAGATGGGTCGACGCCCCCAACCCGTAGTAGAAGCGAAGGAACGCCGCCCATGCGCCCCCGGCCATGGTCAGGGCGAACACCGCCGGCCAGAAAATGGACCTGAACCGGATCATGGCCGTCCCTCCTCCTTTGCCACCTCTTCCCTCCGGTGGCTGATCCAATACACGCCGCCCATGAGGACGGAGCCCATCACCACCACGTCGGGGACATGTGCCAGGGCATTCCAGGTCAGCGCCGGCAGCGCCTGCTTGGGCACGTTCTTGCTGAAGCCGAGCTGCTCGAAGGGTACGGCGCCCAGCATCAGCACCGCGGTGCCGCCCACCTCCTCAATGCCGTAGATCCGCGGGTAGTACTCGCCCGGCTTTTCCCGGATCCGCTTGCGCGCCTCGGCGATCAGCTCGTCGCGGCCGCCGGTGAGACTCGCGCCGGCCGGACAGGCTTCACTGCAACGGGTGACGCCGCCACTCCTGGTGCGGTCCGCGCACATATCGCACTTGCGGACCTTCGGCAACCGGGCGTCCCATTCGTAGGTGGGAACCTGGAAGGCGCAGGCTGCCATGCAGTAGCGGCAGCCCATGCAGCGGTCCTCTTCGTAGACCACCGGGCCCTCGGCGGTTCTGTGGAGCGCTCCCACCGGGCATACCGACGCGCACGCCGGATCCTGGCAGTGCATGCACATCTTGCGGGAAAAGCGCTCTCCGTGGGTACGGATCGCCGTCAGCTTGTGGGAGGAGATGACCTCCTCGGCGGCGATCTTCTCGTTGTAAGGCAGCTTCCACCTGGTGGAACATGCCTCCTCGCACTGCCTGCAACCTACGCAGAGAGTGCTGTCGTAAAGAACGGCCCTTGACATCATGGTCCTCCCGGGCTCTCACCTTACCTATATCAGATCTTTTGGTCTTTTGTGCAGTTTTTCAACACCGCCTGGAGATTCAGGACAGAAGCAGCACGTGCGCGGCCCTCTTCCAGTCCTCGACCGGCATGGCCGCCGTAGCGTCCTTCGACGGGCGGCCGCCGTCGGCTGCCGTAGCCCCGGCCAGTTGCGGCTGCAGGCGGTAGAAGGCCTCGGCGGCCTCTTTCATCCAGGCGCCCAGCAGATTGGCGGGCAGCAGGTTGCGCGCCGGACCCTCCTCGTCGGGAGAGAAGACCGTCATCAGCCAGCCCTTGCCGTAGGGGTCTTCCCGCAGCAACTCAGGATGCGCGGCGATCTCGGGATTCACCTCTACCACCTCACCCTCCACCGGCGAGACCATCTCGATCTTTTCCTCGCCCCGGTACAGCGAGATGGCCTTCTGCCCCTGACGAATCCAGTGACCCGGCTTGGGCAGCTCGACGCGGTCCACCGGACCGGCCAGGATGGCGGCGAGTTCGTCGGCGCCCACGCGCTCCACGTTCTTCCGTTCGCGCAGCAGCCAGGTGTGGCCCGGGTGATAGCGCAGCAAGGCCGGCACGCGGAACCCGCTGAGGATCTCTTCCAATATTCCCGCCGGCTGAGCGGCGCTTTCCAGCGACGGCGCAAGCAGCGGGGCCTTCTTCCGGTTCAGCACCATGTCGATGGCGATGAAGACCACGAACGTGACGACAACCAGTAGGACGGTCATATTGCTTCTGAACTCCACTTCTGCTGACTCAGTCAGCGTAATAGTAGAGGGCAATCGGCTGACCAACCGGAAATCGCTCGCAACTTCAAGAAAACAAAAGAAAGAAGACAATCGAGTGGCGAACGCTATGTAGAGAAGTTCTACACATACGCGCGCCTGGAAGGCGATCAGACGGCGTATCTTACTGAAAAAGGGCGAGTTAGAATGCCGTAGAAAAATCCAGCAGGTAATGTTGCAAATGACTACACATTCTGGCTGTTCTCCAAGCTCCGCCACAGGTACCAGGAGGCGTAGGTGGCGTAAGGGCGCCAGGGGCGGCCGATTCTGTTCATTCTGTCGGCAGTGACGGTTCCGCGGATCCGGTAGAGGCGCTTCATGGCGTTCCGGATGCCGAGGTCGCCGGTCGGCAGGACGTCGGGCCGCCGGAGCCCGAACATGAGGAACATCTGCGCGGTCCAGACGCCGACGCCCTTGACGGCGCTGAGGTGGGCGATGACCTCATCATCAGGCAACTCCGGAAGTCTCTCGAAAGCCACGGTTCCATCCAGAGTGCGGGCCGAGAGATCGTGCAGGAACTTCGCCTTCTGGTTGGAGACCCCGAGCCCGCGCAACTCGTCGTGGCTGAGCCTGGCGAGGGTGAGAGGCGTCATGCCTTCCGGCTCAACGGCCTGCTTCAGGCGCGCGAAGATGGTGGCCGCCGCCTTGCCGCTCAACTGCTGGTAGACGATGCAGCGGACCAGCGACAGGAAGTCCGGCGGGAAGTAATCGATGCGGGGCGGGCCCACACGTTCGATGACCGCCGCCAGTTTCGCATCCCCGGTCTTCAGATGCTCTATCGCCTTGCGCACCATGGATTCGAATGTAACACGGGCCCCCGGCGGCGCATCTGTAACTGTGTCATGGTGAACGTGGTGAAGACCTCAGGATTGCTGGCAGGGCTGTGCACCGCGGCTTTGCTGCTGGCGCAGCAGCCGCCCCAACCGCAGAAGCCCAGGCCGGAGGAGGATCTCGGCCCCGCCATCAAGGTGGACGTGGACCTGGTGAACCTCTTCTTCAGCGTCCGCGACAAGAAGGGCGCTTACCTGCCTACCCTCACCAAAGACGATCTGGAACTGTATGAGGACGGCAAACGGCAGGAGCCGAAGTTCTTCAGCCGCGAGACGGACCTGCCGTTGACCATCGGCCTGCTGGTGGACGTCAGCCGCAGCCAGGAGGCGCTGATTGAAGAGGAGCGCCGGGCGTCGTTCCGGTTCTTCACGCAGGTCCTGCGCCAGAAGGACATGGCGTTCATCATCAGTTTTGGCGCCGACTCCGAATTGCTTCAGGACTACACGGCCTCGCCCCAACTGCTGCAACGGGGGCTGGGCCAGTTGCGGCTGAACGCGGGTGTGTCGGGCATGTCGCCCACCGGCCCGACGGTGCCCCTGCCGGGCGGCGGGCGCGGCACGGTGCTCTATGAATCCGTCTGGCTTGCCGCCAAAGAGAAGCTGCGGAGCGAAGTCGGCCGCAAGGCGCTGGTGGTGATCACCGACGGCGTCGACGTCGGCAGCCGCATCAAGATTGAGAAGGCCATCGAGGAAGCGCAACGCTCCGACGCCATCATTTACTCGGTGCTGTTTGAAGACCCGCGCTACACCTCCTGGCAGTATGGAGGCATGTCCGGCGAAGGACCCATGCGCCGCATGGCCGATGAGACCGGCGGCCGGGTGTTCCGGGTGGACAGGAAGAACTCCCTATCCGGCATCTACGACGTGATCCAGAAGGAGATGCGCAGCCAGTATGCCTGCGGCTACACGCCGGCCAATCCGGTAAAGGACGGTGCGTTCCGGCGCATCGAGGTCCGCGCCAAGAACAAGGATCTCAAGGTCCAGGTGCGCAGGGGCTACTACGCCTCAAAAGAGTAGCGGCTACCTCTGCTCGCGCAATCTCCGCCGGATCTGCAGGTAGCTGCGCACCGCCGTTTCCAGCGGCGGCATCGGCTCGATGCCGAGCGATTCCATCCTGGCGTTGGACAGGGCGGAATAGCGCGGGCGCCTGGCCGGCGTCCGGTACTCCCGTTCCGCGGTGGGCCGCAGTTCCGGCTCCAGCCCTGCTTCCCGGAAGATCAACCTGGCGTAGTCATACCAGGTGATCGGCTGGCCGCCGCCGCAGTGGACAATGCCGCGGGCGCCCTTTTCCACCAGGTCCGCGGTGCGGGAAGCCAGGGCGGGCGCATAGGTCGGGCTGGCCACGTGGTCCTGCACCACGCGGATGGTCTTGCCTTCGCCAGCCAGCCGCAACATGAGCTCGATGAAGTTGCCTCGCGCCGTCTGGAGAGCTCCCGGACCGAAGACTCCTGAGGTGCGCACGATCAAGGGCGAATCCAGGTAGGCCCGTACATAGAGTTCCCCAGCCATCTTCGACACGGCGTAGGCGCCCAGCGGATGCGGCGTGTCCTCTTCGGTGTAGGGGCGGTGTGCTGCGCCATCGAAGACGTAGTCGGTGGAAAAGTGGACCAGCAGCGCCCCGCTCTGGCGGCAGGCCAGGGCTACGTTGCGCACGGCGAGCCCGTTGACCTGAAAGGCCGCCGAGGGCTCATTCTCGGCCACGTCCACCTGATTGTAGGCCGCGGCGTTCAGCACGATCTCTGGGTCGACCGAGGCGATTGCTTCCTCCACCGCCGGAGCCGAGGTGATATCCACGTGGGAACGTTCCCATCCGGTGACGGCGTAGCCGCGCTGATTGAACTCCCGGGACAGTTCCACGCCCAACTGGCCGGCGCACCCGAAAATGGCCACTTTCTTCTGCATCTGATTGATACTATAGCGCGTTCGGCTCACCCGAGCAGCATGGCGGAGGTCGTTTTGCGCCGCATGCCTGCCTTCTCCCCTTCTTTTCCCGGCAAAGGCTTGATGCCTGAGCCTTTGGAGATTTGTTGCAACTTTGCTACACTTCCCTTACGTCAAGTTCATTGGGAGACCGTGATGAGCAGCCTCATTCAGAGAGGATTCCGGCGGAGCCGAACCACGGTTCGCATGGGCTGGGTTCTGCTGATCGCCTTGGCGGCCGTACTGGTTGTCTCGATGCTGTTCGGCCTCCACAGCCTGCGCACTACCTAGCGCTTGTGCGCACCGGGGTGGAGAACCGAGGCAGCTTCCGCCGTTAGTGCATCCACCAGCGCCCTGAGGTGGTTGAGCCCGTCAAGCGAGTGTTCGAGCACCACCCCTGCCTGTATTCCACCGTTCACCCAGTCGCACCAAGCCACCTCCCCGAGCAGGAGCCTGTCTTGCAGGCTGATCTTGACCGGCGTGCCGGGCTGGATACGCGCCGCCAGAGTGAGCCTCATGCCGGCGCCGGACACGTCCTCCACGCGCACTGGCATGGTCTCCCCGGGCTCGACCAGGGTAGTGAGGGTGGCCAGAAACCCTGCCTCCAGGCGGGGTGATTGACGGCGCTCCATGGCCGACTTATCGTCCCGGTTTGGGGAAGGCTGGTGAAAAGTAGGTCCGGGAAACGGCTTGGAGCGAATGATGTTGCTCCAATCCGCGCTTGGGAGCCGGTGTGGGTAGCCGGCGGCAGATTCAGGCTCCTCCCTCGACCCTGGCGTTTCCCGGACCAGGCGATCAGGCTTGGCTGCCTTACACCCCTTCTATCGGCGGACGGGGCATTGAGCTGAATACCCCCATTTGAGGGCGGCAACGAGAGCGGTTGAGGGGAGACGGGCGATTCAACGCAACGTCGCCAGCAGCCACAACGCAAGCCCTGCGCAGCCGACCAGGGCGATTTCAAGCGCGAGCCGCCAGGGATAGGAACTCGCCGGGCCGGGCGCGGGCGTTTCAGAACCTCCGCCCGCTCTCCGCTCCAATTGCCGCTGGACGAACGCGCGCCCCTCCTGGTCGGCGATCACCAGCGTAGCGCTTTCATCTCCCTGCAGGGCCTTCACGCAGCGCGCCCGCAGTACCTGCGGCATCTGGTCGAGAGTTTCGAAGCTCTCGGTTCCGTCACGGGTCACGGTCAGGATGGCCGACATCCGCCACTGGCCCGATTCGTCCGATTCGCTCATCGGCCCTGGCCTCCGCCCGCAGCGCCTGTGGCAGGCGCCGCGGCCTCTATACTGACTCGAGCGCGCTCGGTCACCGTCTGGATGAATCCAAGCCCGGCCTTCGACAGCGCCTTGTCCTTCCTATACACCAGCGCGAGGCGGCGAATCAAGGGTTCTGGAGCCAGCGAAACGCCCGCCAGGAGCCCCGCCTGGGCCTCCTCCTGGAAGTGCGAGGCAGCCATGAAGGACAGTCCCATGCCGGCGCGAACGAAACGCTTGATCATCTCGGTGGAGTCCAGTTCCATCGAGATCTGGATGCGGTCCTCGACCGGTTCCAGCCAGGCGTTCAACTTGCTGCGGGTGGCCCCGCCCTTGGGGAGCAGCAGGGTGAATCCAGCCGCCTCCTCGCAGCTCACGGAGCGCTTGGCCGCCAGGGGGTGGTCGGCCGGCAGCAGCAACCTGATCTCGTCGGTATGGACGGGCAGCACCTGCAGCCGCTTCTCCTGCACGGGCAGTTGCGAGAAGCCGAAGTCGGCCAGGTTGTCGACCACCGCCTCCACAACGTGGGCGCCGTAGCTGCGGTCGACCAGGAGCTGGACATTGGGGAAGCGCTTCTTGAACTCGGAGAACACGGTCGGAAGAACGTAGATGCAGGTCGCCTCGTTGGCGGCAATCACCAGTTCCCCGCGCGGTGTCCGCTCCAGTTCGTTGATGGTGTCCTGGGCGCGCCGCCGCAGGTCCAGAATCTGCTCGGCATATTCGCAGAAGATCCGTCCGGCGGCGGTGAGCTGGATGCGCGTGCCGAGCCGCTCAAACAGCGAAGTGTTGAGCTCCTGCTCGAGTTGCCGGATCTGGGCGCTGATGGCCGGCTGCGTCCGGAAACACGTCTGCGCGGCCTTGGAAAAGCTCTTGAGCCTGACGATCTCCAGGAAAGTGTGTAGCTGGTCGAGGTCCATGGGCTGGGCTTTGAGGGGCCGCACTCGCGGCGGTCCGTCGCTTGCAGGACGAGTATCCACATATTACCATCGGGTTCATGCTCTTGAATCGCTTTGCCCTACTGCTGGCCGCCGCCGGCACGCTTGCCATGGCCCAGGACGCGCCGGCCAACCCCGCGCAGATCGAACGCGGGCGCTACCTGGCCGAAGAGGTGGGCAAGTGCCAGATGTGCCATTCGCCGCTGGCCGAGACGGGCGGGTATGACAAGGAGCGCTGGATGAAGGGCGCGGTGATGAACCTGGCCCCGATCAAGCCCGTCGAGGGCTGGCACAAGACCTCCCCCGACATCACGCCCTCCGGACGCCTGTGGGAGCGCTGGGGCGAGGCGGGGCTGGTCAAGTACATGGTCACCGGGCTGAACCCGCGCGGCGGCACGGCCGACGCGCCCATGCCCACCTACAAGCTGAAGCAGGAAGACGCTGAAGCTCTTGTGGCTTACCTGAAATCCCTCAAGTAAATGTCGAGCACGGCGAGAAGGCTGTTGCTGCTGATGCTGGCCGCCGCGCCCTGTCCAGCCCTCACGCCCTCCGAGGTGCTGGTGGTGGCCAACGGCCGTTCTCCGGTCTCGCGCTCCATCGCCGAATACTACAGCCGGCGCCGCGGCATTCCCGCGGGCCAGATCCTCTACCTGTCCACCGCTCCGGAAGAGGAGATCTCGCGCGAGACGTTCCAGCGTGAGATCGCCTCGCCCGTGGCCGCCTTTCTCCGCAAGCAGGGCTGGGTGGAGCGCATCCTGGTGATCGTCACCACGTCGGGGGTGCCGCTCAAGATCCGCGGCACGGCGGGAACCTCCGGCGATGCCGCTTCAGTGGACAGCGAACTGGCCTGCCTCTATCAGACGCTCAGAGGCGCTCCGATGGCGCTGGGCGGTCCGGCCCGCAATCCCTACTTTCTCAGCGCCCGGCCTTTCAGGCACCCGGAGTTCCCCATCTACCTGGTCACCCGCCTGGCGGGTTACTCATTCGCCGACGTTCGCGGCATGGTGGACCGCGCTCTGCAGGCTGAGAACAGGGGGGTGATCGTGCTGGACCAGAAGGACGCCGGCCTGGACGACGGCAACCTCTGGCTCAAGCGCGCCGCCAACCGGCTGCCGGTGGGCCGCGTGCTGCTCGAGGAGTCCGCCAACGTGGTGCAGGGCGCGCGCGCTGTGATCGGCTATGCCTCCTGGGGATCGAACGACAGAAACCGCCGGCAGCGCGACCTGGGCTTCCGCTACCTGCCCGGCGCCATTGTGACGGAGTACGTCTCCACCGACGGCCGGACGTTTCAGGAGCCGCCGTCGGATTGGAACATCGGCATCTGGGAGCAAAAGGCCGGGGTGAAGTTCTGGCAGGGCTCGCCGCAGTCGCTCAGCGCCGACTTCATCCGCCACGGCGCCACGGGGGTCTCCGGCCACGTCTACGAGCCGTTCCTTCAGTTCACCCCGCGGCCCGACGTGCTCTTTCCCGCCTACCTCGCCGGACGCACCCTGGCGGAGAGCTTCTGGGCGGCCATCCCGGCCGTGAGCTGGATGAACATCGTGCTGGGCGACCCGCTCTGCCGCCTCGCGCCGCCTGCCCGGTGAACCCTATTTCTTTCCCGGCTTGACGCCGCTGCTCTTGGAGTCCAGCACTTTCGTGCCTGAGCTCAGTGTGAACAGGTCGTCCGTCAAGCCCTGGTTGATGGCCACCGAATCGGCGAACATCTCGAAATTCCGGAAGCCGTTTCGCTCCCGGCGCACCACCCAGGGCCACATCACGCCGCCGCCGGCGTCGCGGTACTTGTCAAAGAGGGTGATCTCCTCGATGCGCTCCCGCGTCTTGGGGTCGCGCCGCTCCCACTGCTGCTTGACCGGGAGCTTGGTGGACCGGTGGAACCAGACCTTGGTGGAGCGGTTGCCGGAGTCGGTGATGAGCACCAGTTCGCAGGGCTGGTTCTCGTGGATGTCGGCGCCGAGGGAATCCAGCGTCATGCCGGGCTCGCCCATCCTCATGCGCAGCGTGTAAAGGACGTTGTGGAAGAGCGACTCCCGGTAGGACCTGAACACCTCGGCGTCCAGCGGCCTGGCGCCGCGGTAGGTGATCTCGTAGCCGCCCTGCTCGTTGTAGACCACGTAGACGTCTTCCTTCTTGCCGAACGAGCGGCGCTCGCAGAGGCCGAAGAAGTCCGGCTGCGCGGGTTCGGGCCGCGTGAGGTAGCGGATGTAGAACTTCGCCCGCGACATGCCGGAGAGCTTCTCGTTGTAGAAGGAGTAGGAGCGCCCCTCCTCCACGCGGTCCTGCATGGCGAGATACCTGGCGCCGCCAAGGGCCTGGAGGGCTTCGTCGACGACGCGTTTGGCGCGCTCCGGCGTGCGGGCCTCCTGCGAGGCCAGCGGCAGGCCCCCCAACAAGATGTACGACGTGAGTATGACCAGTGGTGCGCGCATCCTGATTCCGATTCTACTTGTGCCGGCTCAGGCGCCGCAGCACTTCTTGAACTTCTTCCCGCTGCCGCAGGGGCAGGGCTCGTTGCGCCCCACCTTCTCGCTACGCACGGGCTCGGGGACGGCGGCCTCGCCGTGCTCGTGCTCCTCCGGCGGGAAGTAGACCGGTTCGTAACCGGCGCGCTCCAGCCGGCGGTCCAGCGCGACGGCGAGTGAGTCCTCTTCCGGCTCGCTCAACCCGCCGGCCTTTTCCGCGATCATGTCGTAGAGTTTGTTCACGCTCTTGGGCGTGGTATTGTGATCCACGGCCAGCGCGTAGGAAAACAGCGCCTCCTCGCGCACCTCGCCGTCCTGGAACAACGGGACCAGCTCCAGCGCCAGTTCCGGGATGGGCAGCGCGCCCACGGCCTGCACCGCCTGGCGCCGGATGTCGATGTCTTCGCTGCGCAGGTTCGGCGCGATGTACTTCCGGTAGCGGCCGTCGAGCGAGCGCCACATCGCCTGCAGCGCCGCGGCGCGGGTCTCCACCTCGGCGTAGGCGTCCATGATGGCGTCGTGCACGCCGGGCTCGGCGGCCGCCCCGGCCAGGCCGACCAGCGCGCCCAGCCACTCGTCGCGCTCGCCGCGCGCGCTCCGGAGCGCCCCCATTAGCGCCGCGCGGACCTCTTCCTCGTCTACCCTCTCGCCCAGGGCCCGCCAGGCGGCGCCTCTGACGCGCGCGTCGTCGTCGGCGCGCGCCAGTTCGAGCAGCCGGTCGCGAACCGCGCCGCCGTACTCTTCGTCGCTGAAACTCATCGCCGCCCGCACGCGGTACTCGGCGTCAGCACAGGTGAAAAATTCCAGCACCTCTTCCGGCTCGATCTGTTCAAACAGCGGCGCCGCCTTCTCCGGGTACATGGCGTAGATGTCGATCTCCGCCGGCTGGTGCGGCGCGCGTTCCTGGTTCAGCGCGTCCAGGCACTCCTGCAGCACGGTGCGGACCTGCGGCTGGTCCTCACAGCGCGCGATGTACTCCGCGATGAGGGGCTTCATGGACGGGTCGCAGTACAGCCCGGCTGCCAGCGCGCCCTCATAGGGGTCCCGCGCCAGGGTCCCGGTGATCAGTTCCTTGATGCGTTCGTCATGCACGCCGAGCGTGGCCAGCACGAAAACCACGTCGGCGCGGTCGTCTTCCTCGCACTCATCGTGGAGCCGCAGGAGCGGCTCAACCGCCGGCGCGCCCACGTCGGCCAGCGCCTCCACCAGCTCGTCGGGAATCGCTTCACCTCGCTGCTTGAGCAGCGAAACGTAGAACGGCAGCGATTCCGCTGAATGGAACTGCCGGAAAAGGTCGAACGCCTGTTCGGTCAGGTCCAGCAGTTGCGGCTCACGGCCGCCGGCGGCGAAGCCCGCCAGAGCGGCCAGCGTCTCGTCCGGGCGCGATAGCAGCGACTTCAGCAGCCGGTGGTCAAAGCCGATCAACCCCTTCCCGGCCGCCTCCAGCAGAGCCGCCACGGGCGTCGAATCGAACTGCGCGGGCAGAATCATCATGGCACTTCCAGGTTGACAGATCGTTCAAGCGCACGAAGGCCCGCCGCGCCTGCCGGCGCCGCGGGCCTCCTCGCCTTGCGTTGAGCCTACTGCGGCTCTTCCTGCTTGTTGACCACCAGCGTCACCTCGGCGCTGACCTCGCGGTGCAGCTTGATGGTGACCTTGTGCTCGCCCAGTGTCTTGACGGGCGCATCCAGCACGATCTTCTTCCGATCGATGGTGTAGCCCTGCTTCTCGAGCATCTCGGCGATGTCCTTGGCCGTCACCGAGCCGAACAGCACGTCCGCCTCGCCGGCCTTCTGCGTGGTGGAGAGCGTTACGGCGGCCAGCATCCTGGCCAGCTCCTCGGCGCCGGACTTCTCCTTGGCTTCGCGGCGCAGGGCCGCCTGGCGCTCCTGCTCCACGATCTTCTTGTTGGACTCACTGGCGGCCACGGCCAGCTTCTTCGGCAGCAGGAAATTGCGCGCGTAGCCGGCGGCGACCTTCACCACCTGGCCGCGCGTCCCCAGCTTCTCGACGTCTTCACGAAGGATGACTTCCATGGGCGTTATCTCTCCCTCTCCGAGCCGCTGGCGAAGGGCAGCAGTGCGATGTTGCGGGCCAGCTTGATGGCCTCGGTGATGCGCCGTTGATTCTGGGCGTTCAGGCCAGAGATGCGGCGCGGCACGATCCTCCCGCGCTCGGTAATGAACTGTTGCAGCAGCCGCGTGTCCTTGTAGTCGATGTAGTCGATCTTCTCGATACAGATACCGTCGACCTTCTAGCGGCGGAAATACTGGCGCTTGCCCGTGTCGATGGCCTGGTCCGAGCCGGTCGGCCTCTGGGAAGCGGCGATGGGGCGTCCACCTCTTTGTTCTGCCATGGTGTCCTCTCTCCTTCTTCCTTTATTCCTGGGCTTCCGCCGCCGGCGCGGTTTCAACCGCCGGCGCGGCCTCAACCACCGGAGCAGCTTCAACCGCCGGCGCGCCCGGCGCAGGCGAGGCCGGAACCGGCGATCCCGGAGCGGCCGGAATGGGCGACGCCGCCGGAGAGGGGCGCTCCACCGGGGGCCGCCGCTTGGCGCGCTTCTCGCGCTGCTTGGTGCGTTTCTCCAGCTTCTTCAGCTTTTCGTCGATGCGCACCGAGATGAATTTCATCACCATGTCGGTGACCCGCATCCGGCGTTCCACTTCCTTCACCACGTCCGGTCCGGCGGTGAACTGGACCAGCACGTAGAAGCCCTCGCTGCGCTTTTCCACGCGGTAGGCGAGCTTCCGCACGCCCCACTTGTCCACCTTGTCGACGGCGCCGCCGGCGCTGGTGATCACGTTCTTCACCTGTTCGATGAAACCGTCGATCTCCTCTTCAGGAGCGTCGGGGCGAACGATGAACAGCTCTTCGTAAATCCTCATTCTTCCTCTCTTTTCGCGCCCGCCGCGCGGCGGTTGTAAGCCGCCATGGCCTTATCGACGCCTTGGGCGATCATGGACTCCACTGCCGCGCTTGCCTTGTCCAGCAGCTCGTCCAGTTCCTTCTTCTGCCCGCCCTTGAAGGGAGCGAGCACAAACTTCGCGCCATCCCGGACCGGCCGGCCCGGATGGATGCCCAGCCGCAGCCGGGCAAATTCCTCGGTTCCCAGGCACCGGATGACGTCGCTCACTCCGTTGTGCCCGGCCGCGGACCCCTTCGGCCTGATCCGCATCGTCTGCCACGGCAGATCCATCTCGTCGTAGATCAGGATCAGCCGCTCCGGCTTCAACCCGTACTTCTCCAGCAGCCCCTTCACCGGCTGCCCGCTCAGGTTCATGAACGACTGCGGCTTGGCCAGCAGCGCCGGCCTGCCCTCAACCGTTCCCAAACCCGTCACTGCCCGGCACTCCAGCCGGCTCAAGCGCACCGTGTGCCGCGAAGCCAGCCGGTCCACCGTCAGAAAGCCGAGATTGTGCGGCGTGTTTTCGTACTCGGGACCGGGGTTGCCCAGCCCCACCACGACAATCTCGGGATCCGGCATGAACCATCACCACAGCGGCGGCCGCTACTTCTTCTTCTTGTCGCTCTTGTCGCTCTTTTCGCTGCCGCCCTCTTCTTCCTTCTTGCCCTTCTTCACCACTTCGGGCTCGGGGACCGTGGCGGCGACCTCGGCGCCCTCCTCGACCTTCTCCTCGGCGCCACGCACGTTGATGACGTGCGAAATCACCAGCTCCGGCGAGCTGATCAGCTTCATCGATCCCGACAAAGGCACCTGGCTGGCTCGCAGGCTCTGGCCCAGCATCATCTCCGTCACGTCGATGTCGAACTTCTCCGGAATCTCCTCCGGCAGGCATTCGATTTCGATTTCGCGCGAGATCACCTCGTGCAGGCCGCCCTGCTGCTTGACGCCCTTGGGGTCGCCCAGCGGATGCACGGGCACTCTCACGTGCAGGCGCTTGGACAGGTCGATCCGCAGCATGTCGATGTGCAGCAGGTTGTTCTTCACAGGATCGTGCTGCCAGTCCACCACCATTACGGGAGTGTTCTCCACGCCCGCGATGTCGACGTTGAAAATCGTGTTCACTCCCGAGGCGGAGTGCAGAATCTTGTTCACTTCCTTCGGGCTCACGGTCACGGCCACGGCGTCCCCGCCCGTACCGTACACCACGGCGGGGATCCGCGCCGCGACCCGCTGCCGCCGCGCCTCGTTCTTGCCCCGCGACGCGCGCGTTTCGGCGGCAATGGTGATGTCCTTACGCATGATTGGCTCCTATCGCTTCACACAAACAGAGAACTGACGGACGTCTCCTCATGGATGCTCTGGATGGCCCGCGCCAGCAGGCCGGCCACCGAAAGCACGCGGATCCTGCCGCACGCGGCCGCATCGGGCCGCAGAGGGATCGAGTCCGAAAACACAACTTCCTTCAAACGGGAATTCTGAATCCGCTGCACCGCCCGCCCCGACAGTACCGCGTGCGTGGCGCAGGCCGTCACGCTGGCCGCGCCGGCCTCCAGCAGCGCTTCGGTGGCCTTCACCAGCGTCCCGGCCGTGTCGATCAGGTCGTCGATGATGAGGCAGTCCCGGCCCTCCACGTCGCCGATGATGTGCATGATCTCGGCCACGTTGGGCTGGTCGCGCCGCTTGTCGATGATCGCCAGCGGAGCGTCCAGCCGCTTGGCGATCGCCCGGGCCCGCTCCACGCCGCCGGCATCGGGCGAGACCACGATCAGGTTGCCGGCTTCAGCGCTGGACCTGAAATGCTCGATCATCACCGGGGCGGCGAATAGGTGGTCCACCGGGATGTCGAAAAAGCCCTGAATCTGCGCGGCGTGCAGGTCCAGCGAGAGCACCCTGTCGGCGCCGGCGCGCTCAAGCATGCTGGCCACCACCTTGGCCGAAATCGGCACCCGCGAGCGGTCCTTGCGGTCCTGCCGCGCATAGCCGTAGTAAGGCAGCACGGCGGTGATCCGGTCGGCCGACGCCCGCTTCAGCGCGTCGATCATCAGCACCAGCTCCATGATGTGCTTGTCGGACGGCGTCGAGGTGGACTGCACGACGAAGACGTCGTTGCCGCGGACGTTCTCCTCGATCTGCACCCAGATCTCGCCGTCGGAAAAGGTCTTGACGATCGCTCCGCCCAACTCCACGCCGAGCGCGGCGCAGATGGCCCGCGCCAGCCCGGGATTCGAATTGCCACAGAGAACTTTCAATCGGTCGCTCGACTTCGAACTCATGATGCGTAGAGGCTTCGGGGCGGCCATGCGTCGTCTACCGCGTGTTCACACAAACTGGCGGACAAACGCGCGCGGTACTCGCGCCGCGTCAAAATCGTTGTTGAGAAAACCTGGAGAGGCTCCGTGCGGAATTGCGGAAGGGCTCCCTGCAGTTTGGCCTGGTTTGGAAACACCCCGTAGAGCGCTGCCCCGCTGCCGGAGAGCCGTGCAACATGAGCCCCAAGCCGTTCGAGTTTTCTCTGCCACCGCTTCAACTCCGGATGAAGCTGAAAGACGGCATCCTCGAAGTCGTTCTCCGCGTCAGACGCAAGATACGCCTGCCAG
>JACRBC010000043.1 GCA_016213245.1 Candidatus Solibacter usitatus
AGGATGCGGCAGCGGACGCCGCGGGCGGCGGCCTGTTTGACCATGTGCTCGTCGAGGGGATCGACGGCATAGGGGGGACGGGAGAACTCGACGTACTCGCGTTCGACACTGGAGAGCATGGAGCGGTAGTGGACGGCCATCTGTGAGGGGTCGTTGACGATGCGGAGGTAGTCGAGTGTGCCGCGGCCTCCCTGGCCCTCGGCGTAGGCGGCCTTGAGCTCGTGGGCGAGGCCCTGGGCGTGGCGGCGCTGCTCCTCGACCTGGCGCTCCATGGTTTCCTTCTGGCGCTCGATGTAGGCGGGGATGGCGAGGCCGGGCTCGACGGCGGAGAAGAGCTTGGTCTTTTCCTGCACGACCTGGGCGAAGCCTTTCTCGACGAGGCTGTCGAGCACCTCGTAGATCTTCTGGCGGGGCACGCGGGCGCGGGCGGCGAGCTCCAGGGCCTTGAAGCGCGGATGGCCCACCAGCACGAGGTAGGAGCGCGCCTCGTAGGCGTTGAGGCCGGCCTGCTGGAGGCGGCGCCAGAATTTCTCGAAATCGACATCAGGCAGTTCGTTCGCCATTTGCCCAAACACCTCGGGTGCAGAATGGTATATCACAGATTCGCGGGCGGCATCAGGCCGGCGTCAAGAGGCAGTCCACCGTGACCAGCAGTTGGCCGTCGCGGGTGGAAGCGGAGCGGGCGCGCCAGGCGCCGTCGGGCAGCCGATAAATATACTCGGCCCAGGCGACGTGGCCGTCGGCGCTGCCGCCGGAAGCGAGCAGCGTGTCGTCGTCGAGGAGGACGAAGACACCGCGGCATTCGCCGCAAAACGACGCAACGGAGGTCCAGGTGGTGGAGCGCGCGCCGGGGGCGAGCGGGCGGATGGAGTAGAGATTGGTGGACCTGGCGGACGGATCGGAGGAGAGGCAGGCGAAGCTGTCGTTGATCCAGCCCGAGGCGTCGTGGCGAAAGCGGGCCATGCCGGAGAAGGGCTGCTGGCGGCCCTGGGGATCGGTGGCGGTTCCCGAGGCGTTCCAGTCGCAGTCGTCGAGAAGAAAGCGTGGCGGCATGGCAGGAGTGTACATCCGCCGGCGGTGGAAAACCAGGGAGAGGCGCCCGATTTGCGCGGGTCAGGCGAAGACGGCCTGGACCTCCTCGTGGAAGACGCGGGCGAGGCTGGCGCCGGGCTCGGAGGCGAGGCGGCCGGAGAAAGTTTCGGCGAGGCTCTGGTAGTACCAGCGCTGGTGATCGCGGCCGCGCTTAAAGCGGCTCCAGGCGAGGTCTTCGCCGTGCAGGGCGAGGTCTTCACGGATGGAGCGGATATTGTCGAGCTTGTCGGCCACCGAGACGAGCAGCAGGTCTTCCGAGGCGGTTTGAAGGAACTGGACGGTGTGCTGCTTGCGGGCCTCCCAGGAGGCGGACTTATCGGGTTCGCTGGCGCCGCGGACGAGCGAGGCGACGCGCTCGCCGAAGAGCTTGGTGATCTGCTCGTAGGTGACGAAGCAGTCCTCGACGGTGTCGTGGAGGATGGCGGCGACGGCGAGTTCCTCGGGGCAGCCGGCCTCGATCAGAATCCTGGCGACGCAGATGGGGTGGATGAGGTAGGGAACGCGGGTTCCCTTGCGATACTGGCCGGCATGAGCGGCGGAGGCGAACTGAATCGCGTAAAAGATCAGGGCAGAATCCATCGCTGCTGTAGTAACCAGTAGACCACAGGAACGGAGAAGAGGCTGGAGTCGACGCGATCGAGCCAGCCGCCGTGGCCGGGCAGGAGATTGCCGGAGTCTTTCACGCCGGCGCCGCGCTTGATGGAGGACTCGCACAGGTCGCCGACCTGGCCGGCGACGTTGGCCGCGAGGCAGAGGAGAACGGCCTGGAGCGGGGCGACCTGAGGGAACTTCCAGTGGAGGAAGAAGTAGCCGATGACGGCAGTGGAGCAGAGTGAGGCGAGCGTCCCTTCCCAGCTCTTGCTGGGGCTGAGGAGGGGCGCGAGCCTGTGGCGGCCGAAGTTCTTGCCGAAGTAGTAAGCGAAAGTATCGCCGGTCCAGTTGATGGCCACGGCGAAGAGCATCCACCAGGGGCTCATGGCGCGCAGCAGGACTCCGCAGCGCCAGGCGCCGAAGATGTAGATGACGCCGAAGACGGCCATGGCGGCGAGCGGGAGGATGTGGGCGAGGTTACGGGAGCGGAGAGAGAGGACCCAGACCAGGAGGGCGAAGAGCGTGAGATAGAGTCCCTCCTCCTGCGGCAGGACGAGCAGGAAGAGGCCGGCCAGGTAGAGGACGGGGCTGCGGCGGGGGTCGTGTTCAAGATCGGGCAGGTGGCGGGCGGCGATGCCGAGATACTCGTAGAGGCAGCACAGGCCGACAGCGGCAAGCGCGGCGAGGAAGAACCAATCGGGGGAAAAGACGACCGTATAGAAGAAGAACGGGGTGAGGACCAGTCCGGTGAAGAGCCGCTTCATCGTGCAGGCAGGCCCACGGTTTCCAGCCAGGAGGCATCGGGATCGGCCCGAGTGGGCTCGGGGCGAAGGCCGCCGAAGCGGCGGTCGCGCTTCTGGTAGGCGGCGATGGCCTCGAGCAGGGCGGTCCTGTCGAAGTCGGGCCAGAGGGTATCGGTGATGTAGAGTTCGGCGTAGGCGATTTGCCAGAGCAGGAAGTTGGAGATCCGCATTTCGCCTGAAGTGCGGATGAGGAGATCGGGTTCGGGCTGGCCGGCGGTGTAGAGGCAGCGGCCGATCGACTCCTCGTCGAGCTTGAGGGAATCGAGCGTACCGCCCTGGCGGGCATGATCGATCAAGCGGTTGACGGCGTCGACGATCTCGGTGCGGCCGCCGTAGTTGATGGCGAGGTTCAGGACGAGGCCGGTATTGGAGGAGGTGGCCTGAATGGTCTCGTCGAGTTCGCGCCGGACGGAGGGGGCGAGATCATCGATGCGGCCGATGGCGCGCATGCGGATGTTGTTGTCCATCAGGTGGGACAGCTCGCGGCGCAGATAGTGGCGCAGGAGGCGCCAGAGGGTCTCCACCTCGGCGCGGGGCCGCTTCCAATTTTCGACGGAGAAGGCATAGAGGGTGAGGCACTTCACGCCGAGGCGGGCGCAGGTCTCAACGGTAGTGCGCACCGGCTCTACGCCGGCGCGGTGACCGGCGACGCGGGGCAGGCTGCGATTGTTGGCCCAGCGGCCGTTGCCGTCCATGATGACGGCGATGTGGGCGGGCAGGCGGGCGGGGTCGAGCGAGGTTGCCAGGGACCAGTCCCGTGTTCCGGGCGACAGCGACTCAAGTAATGCCTGCATGCTGAGATGATCTATCACATCTTAACGCATCCGGCCGATTCCGCCCCGCAAAGAGGGGCGCGCGCGAAGCAGCCGGACGCGGGGGTCAGTTGACTTCCAGCGCGTCCTTGGACGGCAGCTTGGGGAAGGCGGCGTGGGGCTCGGCCTGGTACCAGAAGGCGACCGAGGAGATGTCGTCCTGCAGGGGCAGATAGCGGCCGCCGCCGCGCCAGCCGAGCGCCTGGATGGTGATGCGCAGATCGCTGGAGAAGCGGATGGGATCGACGATGTGCCAGCGGTAGAGACCGAAGCGCTGCTGGGAGACGTAGAGGCCGTCGGGCTTGATGACCTGGACGAGACCGGAATAGGGGGTGGTGAACTCCTGGTACTCCTTCCTGACCTTGTTTTCGAAGTTGTAGGAGCCGCAGAAGTAGTCTTCCGTGCCGGTGCCGCAGATGGTGGGGAACTCGGAATCGCCGTCGAGGTAGAACTTGATTTCGCCCTCGCCCCACCAGCCGTTGTTGTGGACGCCCCAGGCCATGTAGACGCCGACGAACTGGCCGCGTCCCTTGATGCCGTCGGCGATGGTGTAGACGTCCTTGTATGGCAGAGGGTTCACGCGGCGGAACTGGGCGTGGAAGTAGGCGGCGTCCCTGGGGACCTGGGTGAGGGTGTAGTCGATCTGGAAGTAGATGGTCATCGGCTGGGTATCGATGTTTTCCAGCGTGATGCGGGCGCGGTCGCGGAAGGGCATCTGCCAGTAGGAATTGAATGCGCTGCCGGGGTTGACGCAGACGGGGAGGGAGTTGAGGGGGGCGAACTTGCCCCATCCCATGGCGAAGAAGTCGCCGACGGGCGCCTCGACGGAGGGGGTGGATTCGCCGTCCCAGTACATACGGAGGATGGAGTAGCGCCAGTTGCCTGTGGGGGTCATCCAGATGTGCTGGATGGCGCCCTGGCCGGCGATGTCGGCCAGCGTGATGGTGGTCCCCGGTTTGACGACGATGAAGGGATTGACCTTCCAACCCTGGCCGAGGTCGCGGGCGGCGGCCGAGGCGCTGCCCTGGGCTGCCATGCCGCCCTTGCCCTTGGCGCCGGTGGGATTTTCGGGGCTGATGGAGAAGGTCTTGGCATTCGAGAGCCGGAACAGGTTGCCGAGGCTGGAGTTGAGGCCATCGTAGGGCTGTTCCTGGGCGGTGGCGGCCAGGGAAAGAGAGAGCAGGAGCCCCAGGGTGGGAGCGGCGCAGCGGTGGTTCATGGTGGGTTCATCGCCTCCGGGCAGTGATGGATGTCATCAAGCGGAGCATACCAGAGGCGGCGGGCAGGCGCGGCGCGCTTAGAGAACGGTGGCGGCGGCAATCAGCGCGCCGGCGCCGAGGAAGGACCCGAAGGGCAGCTCGTAGCTGGCGGCGTCTTCGCGGCGCAACTTGATCCAGAGAATGCCGAGCACGCTGCCGAGCAGGGAACCGAGCATGAGGCCGAGAATGGCGGTTTCCAGGCCGAGGAATGCGCCGAGCATGGCCACCATTTTGACGTCGCCGAAACCGAGGCCCTCCTTGCCGCGCACGCGGTGGTAGAGGGCGCCCATCAGCCACAATCCGCCGGAGAGGGCGCCGGCGGCGAAACAGGCCCCGAGGAAGGAGCGCAGGGCTTCGGAGGCTTCGGGGCGGACGCCGTAGACGACCAGACCGAAGAGGCCGTTGGGCAAGAGCACGACGGGCGAGAGCATGAGGCCGAGGGCGAGTCCCCAGAGGGTAAACTCGTCGGGCAGGATGCGGGTCTCGGCGTCGGAGAAGATGAGCTCCACCAGGATGGCGGCAAACAGCGACCACTTGATTGCCGCCCAGCCTCCGCCTACGTGCCACTGGACGAGAAAGAAGAGCGCGCCGGTGAGCAGTTCGACGGCCGGGTAACGGAAGGAGATGGGCGCGCGGCAGGCGCGGCAGCGGCCTCCGAGAATGGCGAAGCTGGCCAGCGGCAGGTTGTCGTACCAGGCGATGAAGGCGCCGCAGCGGGGGCAATGGGAGCGGGGAGCGTCAATGGACAGATCGAAGGGCAGGCGGCTGATGCAGACGTTGAGGAAGCTGCCGATGAGGAGGCCGAAGGCACCGGCGAGCAGGGAGAAGAGCAGGGAGTCCGTCATTTCACGACCCTGGGCACGACCTTGGAGTAGGAATCGAGCGTAAGCCTCAGCATGCGTTCAATGGTAAACCGTCTCTCGACCAGGGCGCGAGCGTTGGCGGCCATGCTGGAGGCGAGCGTCTCGTCGTCGAGGATGCGGCGGGCGGCGGCGAGGATGTCGGCCGGGTGGTTGCGGACGAGCAAGCCGGTGTGTCCGGGGATGACGATTTCCGGGAGGCCGCCGACGCTCGAGGCCACGACGGGGACGCCATGCGCCAGAGCGAGCAGGGCGGCCGAACCGAGCCCTTCGCTCTCGCTGATGTGCAGGAAGAGGCGGGCCTCGGGCAGAAGCGCGGGCAGGTCCGAAGTGAAGTGGACGTCGAGGTGCGTGCGGCGCAGCAGGTCGCCCCCCTTGAGGGGATCGCCGGAGTACAGCGCCAGAATGGGGCCGGTGCGCGTGCTGGGACGGGGCGGAAGAGCGACCCCGTCGGGGACGATGTCGATCTTCGCTTCCGGGATGCCGGCGCGCAGCAGGCGGCAGAAGACGGCGTGGCTGACGGCGAGAAAACGCGCGGCGCGGGCGTATTTCCAGCGCGAGAGGAGTCCCCTCTTCACCGGAAAGGCGACGCGGCGGGAGACGACGAAGGGGGCGCGGGAAAACAGCGCGGCCAGCGTGTGGCTGCGCGCGTCGTGGCAATGGACGAGCGCGGCATCGCGGGAGCGAGCCAGTATGGCGGCGGCCGAGATGGGCCGCGCATCGAAGCCGAGGGCGAGCGCCTGTTTGAGGGTGGGCGAGCGGGCGGGCGCCAGCAGCGAGGCGTCCGGGCCCATGGCGCCGAGCAGGGCGAGCAACTGGTGCTGGCCGCCGCGCAGGCTCAGGCCGGTGTCGAGGTGCAGAACGCGCATGGGGTTCAGCGGCCCGGGCTCATGAAGCGGGCCTTGGCGTATTTCAGGAACGTGTAGAGGGCCGCCATGTAGGCGATGGCGAGGCCTTCGGTGCCGTCGAGGAAGCCGCGCTGCACGACATAGGACTTGAAGAACGTCCAGGGCGGATCGATGAGGAGGTGGCGAAAACCGATGGGCTTCTTGCGGGCGGCGATCTCCTCGGCGGCCAGGGTAGTGTAACGGTCCATGGTCTTCATGTGCTCGCTGAGCGAGCCGCAGGTGAAGTGGAGGAGATTGCCCTGCAACTTGCCCACGCGCCCGGTGCTGACGACCGATTCATGGACGTACTCGCCGACCCAGCGGGCCTTGCGGCGGTCGAAGAGGCGGATTTTGCGATCGGGGTACCAGCCTGAGTAAAGGATCCACTTGCCGAGGTACTGAGCCAGGCGGGGGACGGTGTAGGCGTCGAACTCGGGGCCGACTTTTTTCAACTGCCAGATTTCAGCTTCGAGGTCTTCGCTGAGGGCCTCGTCGGCGTCGATGGAGAGAACCCAATCGTGGGCAGCCTGGTCGGAGGCGTAGTTCTTCTGGCCGGCGTAGCCGCGCCAGTTGGCCTCCAGGACGCGAACGCCGTATTTCTGGGCGAGTTCCACGGTGCGGTCGGTGGAGCCGGAGTCGACGATGAGGATTTCGTCGCAGCAGCGCAGGCTTTCCACGGCCCTGGGGAGATTCCGCTCCTCGTTGTGAGTGATGATGGTGGCGGAGATCTTCATCGCGGCCGCGGAGCGGCTACCTGCGGCCATTCTACCTGATGGGCACGGGCATGAATGAGAGCGCGAAGATGAGGGCGCTGGCGAAGAAGAGGCGCATACGGCCGGAGCCGATGGAGCCGGCGCCGTAGACGACGAAGTGGCGGCGGCCGAGGAAGAAGAGGATGGCGGCCCAGGCGATCCAGGGCCAGTGGAAGGTGAGGATGCCGGTGAGGCAGAGCAGGGCGATGGCGACGAGGGAGACCTGGCGGTGGCGCTCGCCGAAGCAGGCGTAGACGAGATGGCCGCCGTCGAGCTGGCCCACGGGCAGGAGGTTGAAGCCGGTGGCGAACAGGCCCATCCAGGCGGCGCGGGCCACCGGATGCAGGTAGATGTCTTCGGGCGGCGTGCCGGGGAAGAGCCACCATTCCAGAGCGCGCATCAGGGCGGGGGTGCCGAAGTGGATATCGCTCAACTGATCGAGTCCGGGGCTGACGCGAGACAGCGCCAGCCCGATGCCGACGGCCGGGATGGCCACAAGAAAGCCGGCGATGGGGCCCGCCACACCGACATCGAACAACTCGCGCCGGCTTTTCACCGCGGAGCGGAAGCGGATGAAGGCGCCGAACGTTCCGGTGACGAGTGGCGAAGGAAGGAAGTAGGGCAGGCTGGCGTCGATTTCGTGATAGAGGCAGGCGAACCAGTGGCCAAACTCATGAGCGGTAAGGATGAGCAACAGGGTCAGCGAGTAGGGGAGGCCGGCGAGGAGAATCGAGGGGTCACGAAACGCCTGGAGGAAGATGATCAGGTCGTGATCGATGTCGAAGGCGGGAAGGTTGTGTTGAAAATTGAAGGCCATCCGCGCGCCGACCGCCGTGGTAGTGAAGAAGGTCAGGCCGAAGAGGAGCGCGTGCAGCCAGAGCCGTGGCCGCCAGAGGGGAGAAAGCGGTTGAATGGGGTTCTCCAAACGCTCAGCCGCGAATTACTCCAGCGCCTGCAATTCCTTGCCGGGCTTGAAGCGCACGGCCTTGCCGGGCGGGATGGCGACTTCAGAACCTGTGCGGGGATTGCGCCCGATGCCGGTCTTGCGCGGACGGACATTGAAGATGCCGAAGCCCCGCAACTCGATGCGTTCGCCCTGAGCCAGAGCGCGCTTCATCGACTCGAAGACCGTTTCCACGGCCATTTCGGCCTTGGTCTTGGTAATGCCGGTCCGGTTGACGACTTCGTTGACGATGTCCAACTTAATCAAGGGCGCCTCCTGACTGGCGGGCGGGGTTTTGCCGAGCGCTCCCGACCGCATCCCAAAGCCTATGATAAGATTAGGGTTTTAGCCTTGTCAAGCCACCTTCATGAGCAAACTGCGAGCGGAGCCGGTCCGGTGGACGCGGCGGCCTTCCGCCGCGCCTGCGGCGTGTTTGCGACGGGAATCACGGTGGCGACAGTGATGGGGCGCGACGGCAAGCCCCACGGCCTGACGGCTAACTCCTTTTGTTCCATATCCTTACACCCTCCCATGGTGCTGGTGTGCGTGGCCCACAAGGCGGCCACGCACGGGCCGTTCGCCAGTGCTTCTTCCTTTGCCATCAACATTTTGAGCGAGAACCAGAAGGATCTGTCGGTGCGCTTTTCCTCGTCGCACGCCAACCGGTTCGAGGGCGTCGGCTGGCGGAAGGGCGAAAGCGGAGCGCCGGTGCTGGAGGGAGCGCTGGCGGTGCTGGAATGCGTCACGCGGGAACGGATCGAGGCGGGAGATCACACGATCTTCCTCGGGGAGGCGCGGCGGGCCACCGTAAACGATGGCCGGCCGCTGGTCTACTTCGGGGGCGGGTACGGGGAGTTGAAGTAGGCGGTCAGCCGGCGAGTTCGCGGGCTTTGGCGAGGGCGGCGTCGTAGTTGGGGTGTTCGGCGACCTCGGGGACGTACTCGACGTATTGCAGGGTGTTGTTCTGGTCCACCACGAAGATGGCGCGGGATTCGACGCGCCAGTCCTCGATGAGCGTGCCGTAGTTCAGGCCGAAGCTGGCCGACTTGTGGTCGCTGATCATCTTGATGTGATCGACGCCGAAGTTGTTGCACCAGCGGCTCTGGGCGAAGGGCAGATCGACGCTGATGGTGTAGAAGGCCACCGAGGGGAGCTTGGCAGCTTCGTCGTTGAACTTCTTGGTCTGCATGTCGCAGACCGGGGTGTCGAGCGAGGGGATGACACTGAAGACGCGCACGAGGTTGCCGGTGGAGGCGAGGCTCACGGGCTGCAGGCTCTTGTCGACGGCGCTGAAATCCGGCGCCGTGTCACCGACCTTCAATTCGGGGCCGGCGAGAGCCAGCGGCGTGCCTTTGAACGTGGTACTGCGAGACATGAATCCTCCTGAGGAAATGGCGGGAAGTGCTAAGAGCTATTTTAGCAGTTCGCGCAGTTCCTCCCGGCTGGAGGCGGCGGGCAGGCAGACGAAGTTTTCACACAGGACGGCAGCGTTGGCGCCCGGTTCGCCGGTGGTGATGGTAGTGAACGGACGGAAGCCGCGGCGGAACTCCGCCAGCAGGCCGGCCGAGTCGCCGCTGAGGCGCAGCTCGGACTTGGGGGCGACGCTTTCCATATAGGCGCCGAGCATCTGCGGCAGGGTGGGGGACTGCCGGCTCAGGCGCGCGGCGAAGGCCTTGAAGATATTTTCGGCAGCTTCGCGAAAGAGCTGCAGGCCGGTGCAGGCGGCCAGGCGGAGCAGGGCGGCGGCGGCGAGCGAATTGCCGCAGGGCTCGGCTCCGTCGTAGTCCTCCTTGAGACGCAGGACGAGGTCGTACTGGCCCGCGGCGGCGGAGAAGAAGCCGCCATCGCGTTTGTCCTCGAACAGTTCGATCATGCGCAGCGCGAGGGTGCGGGCGGCATCGAGATGAGAGTGGTCGAGGGTGGCTTCGAAGAGGTCGACGCGGGCCAGGCAAAGCGCGGCGTAGTCGTCGAGGAAGGCGTCGATGGCGGCTTCGCCGTCGCGCCAGCGGCGCATGAGACGGCCCCGCGGATGCAATTCGCGCTCGATGAAGGCGCAGGCGTTGAGCGCGGCGGCGAGGTAGCGCGGCTCGTCGAGCGCCACGCCGCCGCGGGCGAGGGCGGAGATCATCAGGGCGTTCCAGGAGGTGAGGATCTTGTCGTCGAGGTGAGGACGAACGCGGCGGGCGCGGGCGGCGAGCAGCGGCGGCAGGCAATCGTCGAACTCGCGCGCGCGGCCCCCGGCATCGTGCAGGATGTTGCGGCCGGAGAACTCGCCGTGGGGGTCGTGGTCCACGTTGCCGGACTCCCGGCAGCCGAAGGCGGCGGCGAATTGCGGGCCGTGCACGGGACCGAGCACGTCCACGATTTCGCCGTGTGTCCAGACGTAGAATGCGCCCTCGCCTTTTTCATGCGGATTGGCGGGGTCGATGACGCTATCGGCGTCCTCGGCGGAGTTGAAGCCGCCATCCGGGTGCGTCATGTCGCGCAGGACGTAGTCAAAGATGCGGCGCGCGGCGTGGGCGTACTGCCGGTCGCGGGTAATCTGGAAGGCTTCCAGGAATGAGGCGGCGAGCTGCGCCTGGTCGTAGAGCATCTTCTCGAAGTGGGGAACCAACCAGCGCTGGTCGACCGAGTAGCGATGAAAGCCGCCGCCCAACTGGTCGTTCATGCCGCCGGCGGCCATGGCGCGCAGAGTGGCCAGGGCCATGTCACGAGCCTCAGCGTTGCCGGTGCGGTGGTGGTAGCGGAAGAGGAAGTTGAGCACCGAGGGGCGGGGGAACTTCGGGGCATCGCCGAAGCCGGCGTAGCGGCTGTCGAAGGATTGGCGGAAGTGGTGGAAGCAGGATTCGATGGCACCGGCCGCGGGGACATCCGTGCCGGGGTCCAGGGCGCTGTGCCGTTCCAGTTCAGCGAGCACGGCCAGGCTGGAGTCGATCAGATTGGCGCGCTGGTTCCGCCAGGCGGCGGCCAACTGCTCCAACACATATCCGAAGCCCGGGCGGCCGTAGCGGTTATCGGGAGGAAAGTATGTCCCGCCATAGAAGGGCTTGAGCTCCGGCGTCAGCCAGACCGACATGGGCCAGCCGCCGCTGCCGGTGGTGGCTTGGACGTAGAGCATATAGACGCGATCGATATCGGGCCGTTCCTCGCGGTCGAGCTTGACGGGGACGAAGTGGCGGTTGAGCAGGGCGGCGAGGCGGGGGTCCTCGAACGACTCGCGCTCCATGACGTGGCACCAGTGGCAGGTGGAGTAGCCGGCAGAGAGGAAGATGGGCTTGTCTTCCTCGCGGGCTTTGCGGAAGGCCTCCTCGCCCCAGGGGCGCCAGTCCACGGGGTTGTGGGCGTGTTGCAGCAGGTAGGGACTCTTCTCGTGGATGAGACGGTTGGTGGACATGTGGCTCAGCGGGGGACGAGGGAAAGGGAATATTCTGACAGTCGAGAGGTTGGATTCATGTCTGAAATGGAAAGCTTCAAGAAACAGGCGTTAGGCGAGTTGATCGAGTGGCTGAAGATACCGAGCATCAGCACCCTGCCGGAAAACAAGGGCGACATGGAAAAGGCGGCCGCCTTCGTCGAAGGCGCTCTAAAACGCGCCGGCATGACGCGCACCGAGCAGATTCACCGTGCCAATCATCCGCTGGTGTACGGCGAGTGGCTGGGCGCGCCGGGCAAGCCGACGCTGCTGCTGTACGGCCACTACGACGTGCAGCCGGCAGACCCGCTGGAGGAGTGGAAGTCGCCACCGTTTGAGCCTGAGATCCGGAATGACAACATCTACGCCCGGGGCGCCACCGACGACAAGGGCCAGACGTGGATTCTGGTGAAGGCCGTGGAGTGGCTGATGAAGCGCGACGGCCGGCTGCCGATCAACGTCAAGTTTCTGATCGAAGGAGAGGAGGAGTGCGGCGGCGAGGCGATTGAGCGCTACGTCAGCGAGAAGCCGGCGCAACTGGCCGCCGACGCGGCGGTGATCTGCGACAGCGAGATGTTCGCGCCGGGACTGCCATCCATCTGCATCGGGCTGCGCGGCATCGTCTACGGCGAGTTGCACGTGGAGGCGGCCAAGCAGGACCTGCACTCGGGCGTGTACGGAGGAGCGGCGCCGAATCCGATTATGGCGATCGCCGAGATTCTCTGCGCGCTGAAGGACAGGGACGGCCACATCCTGATCCCGGGCTTCTACGATCGCGTGGTGAAGCCGGCGCCGGCCGAGGCGGAGGCCTGGGCGAGCCTGCCGTTCGATGAGAAGGAGTACCTGGAGAAAGAGATCGGCGCGACGGCGATCACCGGCGAGCCGGGCTTCTCGGTGTTCGACAAGACCTGGGCGCGGCCGACGCTGGAGGTGCACGGCATCCGCGGAGGCTTCGTAGGCGAAGGCGCAAAGACCGTGATCCCGGCCCGCGCGGTGGCAAAGATCTCCATGCGCCTGGTGGCCGACCAGCAGCCTGAGGAGGCGATCGATCAGCTCAAGGCCGCCATCGCCGCGGCCACGCCGAAAGGCGTCCGGGCCGAGTACAAATTCCTGCACGGCGCCGGGCCGTCGCTGGTGAATCCGGACAACGTGTTCATCCGGGAGTCGGCCATCGCGATGGAGGAGAAGTTCGGCAGGAAGACGGTGTACATCCGCAGCGGCGGATCGATCCCGATCGTGGGGCACTTCCTGACGCACCTGGGGATGCCCAGCGTGCTGATGGGCTTCGGCCTGCCGGACGATAACCTCCATTCGCCGAACGAGAAGTTCCATCTGCAGAACTTCTACAACGGCATCGACGCCGTGGTGCGGTACCTGGAGCGTCTGGGAGGGTGATCATGTGGAAAGCGACGTTGAGTCTGCTGCTGTTGAGCGCCGCACTGCCCGCCCAGGAGGCCGAGATCCGCAAGGCGGAGTCGGCCTGGGCGGCGGCGGTGCAGGGCCGCGACTTTGCGGCGCTGGAGGCGATGTATGCCGATGAGCTGATCTACGCCCACTCTTCGGGCGTGGTGGAAAGCAAGAGGCAGTACATGGACCGCATCCGGCAGGGACTGCAACGCTACGACGATGTCAAGCACGAGAGCGTGCGCGTCGTCCTGCACGGCGACACGGCGATTGCGCACTGCTTTCTGCGCATGAGGGGGAAGAGCAACGAGCGGAGCTTCGACGACCACCTGATGATGATGCACGTGTGGGTGAAACGGGCGGGCGCATGGAAGCTGGCCGCGCACCAGACGACGAAACTCGCCGATTAGAGCAACCGGGCCAGGTACTCGCGATTGCGGCGCAGGTCGCCTTCGATCTCGCGTGAGGGCGAGCCGGTCTCCAGCACGATGTGGCCCTTCCATTCGATGGAGCGGATGGCGGCCAGGGCGGCGCGCACGTCCACGTTGCCGGCGCCGAGGTAGCCATGGTCCTTGAAGTGGAACTGGCAGATGTGGTTCTTCAGGGTGCGGATCTCGCGCGCGGGATCGACGTGGTAGAGGTTGGTGGCGTTGCCGATGTCGTAGTAGATCTTCAGCGCCTTGGAGTTGACGGCCGCGAGAATGCGCAGATCGTCTTCGGCCGTGATCGTATTCTCGAACCCAAGGATGACGCCGGCCTTTTCGGCCTCGGGCGCGAGATCCTTCAGCGGGCCGACGACGGCGTCCATTTCGGCGGGGCTCTCCAGGGCGCACTTGCCGAAGAAGACCAGCATGAGGATGCCGGCGTTCAGGCGCCTGGTGATTTCGATGCCCTCGATGGCCCGGCGGACGGCATCCCGGTCGTTCTTGAGGCAATGGACGTGGAGGATGTCGATGTAGGTGGCGACCAGCGGGAGCTTGTGCTTTTTCGATTCGGCCAGCAGTTGTGCCTGGCGCTCCGGGTCCGCCATGACCAGACGGCCGGCAGCCGTTGGCTTGCCGAGAGTGACTTGCAGGCCGTCGAAGCCGAGGCGGGCGGCGATTTGGACCGCCGCCGGATCGGCCGGCTTGCCGCAGACGCCGTCCATGACGCCGATCTTGAGGTTGGGGCCGCGGGCGAGCAGAGGGGAGGCTGCGGCGGACAGGAGTGCGCGACGGGAGAGCGGGTGCATGCCGATTCCTCCTACTCAAGCGTGACGCGGGCGCCGCCCTTGGGGCGGGGGGGCAGTTCGGCCAGCGTGTGGCGGGCGGTGTCGCGGGCCTGGATGAGGGAGAGCTGGAAGCGGAGGGTGTCTTGCATCAAGCCCGGCAGGTGGTCGTCGTTCAAGGCGACGCGGGCGGTGGCTTGGGCCTGGTCGAAATCGCCGAGGCGGCGCAGCAGGTCGGTGACGATGGCGAACTCCTCCGGAGGGGTCGCCATGAAGTGCTGGCCGGCGGCCTTACCCTGCTTCCAGTAGCTGATGGCGGCAGAACGAAGGCGGCGGGCGGCATGCTCCTGGCCGTCGTCGTCGAAGGCCCAGGCGCCGTGGAGCGCCGTCCAGCCGGCGTCGGCGTAAAAGCCGAGGCGCTCCAGGATGTAGGCGTGGCGGGCGAACGGGCCGGGGCAGCCGATGTAGCCCGGGGACTTGACGAGTTGCTCGACGCCCGGGGCGGCGTGGGAGAGGTCCGGGGCGGCGTAGCCGCACGTGGGGCAGGACTGCATCCAGGCGCCGATGGTGGAGCGTTCCGGCTCGGCCGGGCGGGTGTCGAGGTCCGGCGCCGACTTCGCCGCCGGGGGCGGCTCTACGGCAGGGACCTCAGGCTGGGGGGACAAAGTGCCGCAGAGGGCGCATTCAGTATTAGGCATCCGTCGCCACTTTTAGCACAATAGAGAGGATGATTGTCGAGATCGAAGGCGTAGGGCTGCACCTGGCCCATCCGGACGAGAT